>JBKOUV010000278.1:0-18557 GCA_046723555.1 Actinomycetota bacterium
GACAGACGTCGGCGTCCGCGCCACCCGCCGGGCGGCCGACCTCTGCGACCGTCTCGGGGCCGCCGGCGACGCCCGTCGGGTCCGGCGCCAGCTGCGGGCGATGGGTAGCCGGGCCGGTGCCCGGGGCACCCGGCGGCGTCCGGTCGCCGGGTGGAGCAGCCTCACACCCGGCGAACGGGCCGTCGCGGAGCTCGTCGCCGAGGGTCTGGCCAACGCCGAGATCGCCTCCCGCCTCTACGTCTCCAAGCGGACGGTCGAGACCCACATCTCCCGCCTGTACCTCAAGTTGCAGGTCACGACTCGCGTCGGGATCGCCCGGATGGTCAACGACGCGGCCGAACCGGTGCCCGCCTGAGCGAGCACCGGTTCCGGCCGGGCGACGGGGCGATCAGAGCCGATCGACGTTGTAGGTGAGCAGGTACTCGGCCGAGCCGTCGGCGAACCTGAGCACCTGATTCGTCTGGGCTCCGGTGCACTCCAGGTTCTTGACCCGCCCGATCCGATCGTTGATGACCGTGTCGTCCTCGCGCACCGTGACCGTCAACGGGTTGGTGTCCGAGTAGTTGACCTGCGGGCTGCCGAAGGAGTTAGCCGACCGGATGACCCCGTCGGCGCGATACTTCACCGTTCCCGTCGACGGGAAGTTCACGCCTTCGATCTTGACGAAGATCTCGTCGCCGTTGCCGAGGAACGCCTCCTCCTGGACGTCAACGGCCTGCAGCGTGCGGAAGACGAACCGGCAGTTCAGCGGCGCGGCTGACGCCGGGTGGGACAGGACCGGTACGGCCGCCGCAGCGAGGCCGACGGTCAGCATGCCGAGACGAGCGCGAGTGGAACGAAGAATGGTCATTGGATTCCCTCCATGTCGATGGACGCCGGATTGCGTCCGGCGACACGGTGCGGGAATCCGGCGCGCGCATCATCCGTGCGCGCACTGATTCGGAACGACCTCAGCCGGCGCGGCGAGTGCGCGCCATCTGGCGCTTGTGCTCGATGAAGTCGACGAGCACGTAGTCGCCGAGGGTCTCCGGGGTGGTGAAGAAGGCCCGCCCCCGGTTGATCTCGGTCAGCCGCTCGACGAACGCGGTGAGGTAGCTCGTCGCGTCGAGCATGAACGTGTTGATGCGGATGCCCTCGCGGGTGCAGCGCAGGACCTCACGCAGCGTCGCCTCGACGGTTTCGCTCACCGGTGGGTAGTTGAAGAACACGTCGCCGGACGGGGTGACGTGGGCCGTCGGCTCGCCGTCCGTGATCATGATGATCTGCTTCGTTCCCGACTGGCGGGCGAGCAGCTTACGGGCGAGGGCGAAGCCGTGCTGCATGTTCGTGCCGTAGACGAAGTCCCAGCTCACCTCGGGGAGCTGCTCGGGCCGCAGCACCCGGGCGGTCTCGCTGAACCCGACCAGGCCGAGATAGTCGCGGGGGAACTGCGAAGAGATCAGCGAGTGCAACGCCATCGCCACCTTCTTCGCCGGCAGAAAGTTGTCGCGCATCGGCATCGACAGCGACAGGTCGAGCATCAGCACCGTCGAGGAGCGGGTGAGGTGCTCGGTGCGCTCGATCTCGAAGTCGTCGGGCTCGAGTCGCACTGGAGTGCCCGTGACTCCCGGGGCGCGGCGCGCCAGGGCGTTGCGGATCGTCCGTTGCAGGTCCAGCTGGAACGGATCGCCGTACTCGTAGGGCTTGGTGTCGTACGTGCGCTCGTGCCCGTGCCCGAGCCGGTGGACCTGGTGCTGGCCGAGCTGGTCCTTGGTGAGCTTGGCGAACAGGTCGCGCAGGGCGTTGGAGCCGATCGCCCGCAATCCCCGCGGCGTGAGCTCGAGGCGACCCTCGCGTTGCTCGATCAGCCCCGCCTCGGTGAGCATGCGCGTCAGCTCGGCGAGCCGTTCCAACGAGCGGGCGGCGTCGTCGCCGAGCAGGTCGCGCACCCGGTCCATGTCCGCCTCGGCGAGCGCCCCCGGGTTCGACGCGTTGCGGAGCAGGTGCTCGAGCTGGTCGAGATCGCCCAGGTCCTGCATCGTCTGCATGGCCTGGCCGAGGCCGAGGGGATCGTCGCCGGTGAAGTCGTAGGACTGCTGCCACCCCATCTGGGGGAACTGCTGGCGCAGGTGCCCGCCGAGCTGATCCATCTGCCAGCGCAGGTCCATGTCGCCGAGGAGCTGGTCGGCGAGCGCCTGCAGCTGGGCCCGCTGCTCGGGCGTCATCGAGTTCAGCATCGCCTGCATCGCCGCCATCCGCTGGGCGAGCTGCTCGAGCAGCTCGTCGAGGCTCTGCGGGTTCTCCGGGAAGAAGTCCCCGTACTCGGCCATGAACTCCTCGAACCGGGGATCCTCACCGCGCTCGCGCCGGTCGAGCATCTCGTTGAGGGCGGCGAGCATGTCCTTCATCCGGTCCATCGCCGCCGGGGTCATCTGCTGCATCGCCCCGCTCATCTGCTCGAACAGCTGATTGGCGAGTTGCTCGCGCAGCCGATCGAGGAGCTGCTCGAACCGCCGCGCCGCCTCGGCCGATTCGAAGTCGTACTGCTGGAGCTCGGCGACCCTGCCGGCCAGGTCGTTGGGCATGAGGTCGAGGCGGAGGTTGCGGTCGGCCGCCGCCTCCCTCGCCGTCTCCGCCCGCCGGGGATCGCCGGTGCGGGCGGCCATCGTCTCGGCGTCGCGGACGGCGTTCTCGATGGCGTGGCGCTCCTCGTCGACGATGTCGTCGAGCTCCCGGGCGATCTCGTCGTAGACGCCGCCGAGGTCGAAGCGGTCGAGCCGCTCCTGGCGCTCCCGCCGCAGGCGCTCGAGCAGCTCCCGCACCCCGGCGAGGCGCTGGCCGGCGCGGTCGCGCAGGCCCTGGTGCATCATCCGCCGCAGGGCGGCGTTGACGTCGCCGTGGTACAGCAGCTCGTCGGTGAGCTCCTCGAACAGCGAGTCACCGTCAAGCTCGAAACCCTGCTGCGTGCCGTCCCACCGCGAGTACGTGAATCGAGCCGGCATGAGCCGAGGCTACCCACCCGAGGGTTTGCTGCGATCGGAGGGTTTGGTGCGACCCTGTGCCGCGCCAAACCCTCCGATGGACAGCTACCCCCTATCCTCGAACGCATGCGGGTACCGCGCACCTTCGTCTTCGTCGACCTGTCCGGGTTCACCAACTACACCGCCGCGTTCGGCGACGACGCCGCCGGCCGTCTCCTCGGCACCTTTCGGACGATCGTGCGGGAGGTGGCCTCCGATCGTGGGGTGCGGATCGCCAAGTGGCTCGGTGACGGCTGCATGATCGTCGCCGTCGACCAGCCGGACGCGATCTCGTTCGTCCTCGACCTCGAGTCGCGCGCCGCGGACGTCTGCTCCCCGCTCACCCTGCGGGCCGGGGTCGCCAGCGGCTACGCCCTGCTGTTCGAGGGCGACGACTACATCGGCTCGGCGGTGAACATGGCGGCCCGCCTCTGCGACGTGGCCGGGCCGTACGAAGTGCTCATCCCGACGATGGGAATCGAGCGGTTGCCGGAGGGCGTGTCCGTCACCGCGCACGAACCCGTCGCCCTTGCCGGCTTCCCCGGCGACGTCGAGGTGGTCGCGCTCTCCGGCGTCCCGACCGCGTCCAGCCGCCACGACACGGGCGAGCTCTGGATGCGCTCGCCCGACCTGATCTGACGTTCAGATGGCGGTGGCGTGGCGGGGCTCGTAGAGCATGACGTCGAGACCGCCCGGCAGCGCCACCGTCACGGCGATGCCCCACCCCCGATCCTGCGGCTCGCCCGGGACCTGGACCCCTCGCGAGCGGAGGTCGGCGACGGTCTCGGCGATGTCGTCGCACATGAACGTCAGCTCGTGGTGGGGTGGCGTGGCATCGGCATCGTTCGGGAACGGCCCGGCCGGATGCACCGCCACCTCGGCGGGTGGGAGCTCGAAGATCAGCCAGCCGTCTCCGGCGTCGACGTGGTCGAGCTCGAGGACGTCGCGCAGGATAGTCCGCACCGCCTCCGGCTCCGCCGTGTAGAGCAGGGCGTGAGCCCCGATGATCGGCATGGCGCCACTCCTCTCATCAGGTCCCCACCACGGTAGGGGATTTCCCGGTCGTCAGTCGATCAGCACGCGCAGCGGGGCGTCGGTCTCCACGTCGGCGCGGCCATTGGCGTCGATGGCGACGTCGAGCCGATATCCCCCCACCTGCATGCCGACGGCCCTCAGCGGAAACAGCGCGGAGAACGCCGGATCGGGTCGGACGGTGACGACCCCGCGTGGCGGGATAGGCAGCGGCGGACCGTCGGCCGCCGGTGCACCCCCGAACAGCTCGGGCAGCCGATACTCGAAGTGGCGGGCGGCGCCACGCTACCCCGGTCCTCTGGCCCCGCCCGTCGGGTGACCTCCCGACTCCGCCGGCAGCCGTCGGCGGTCGTCGCTAAGCCTCGATCGTCGCCTCGACGGTCACCGTCGCCCCGGGCTCGGTGGGTGGCACGACGTTCCCGTCGACGGGCCGGCCGTCGACCAGCAGTGACGTGACCCGACCGATCGACCCCGCCGGCTTCCGCACCGAGATCCGATACGTCGCGTCGCGGAAGCGGCGGATCGCGGCGAACCCTTCCCACTCCCGGGGAAGACACGGGTCGACGCGCAGCCCGTCGTGGTCGGGGCGGATGCCGAGGATCCACTGCGTCAACGCGACGAAGTTCCACGCCGCCGTGCCCGTCAGCCACGAGTTCTTCGCCTCACCATGGGTGGGGGCGTCCCGGCCGGCGATCATCTGGGCGTAGACGTACGGCTCGCAGCGGTGCACGTCGCTCAACTCCTCGCGGGCCGACGGGTTGATCCGCAAGTAGTAGTCGAACGCCCGGTCGGGGTTCCCGACGACCGTCTCGGCGATCATCACCCACGGGTTGGTGTGGCAGAAGATCCCACCGTTCTCCTTGTAGCCGGGCGGGTACGAGCTGATCTCGCCGAGCTCGAGGTGGTAGCGCGAATACGGAGGTTGGACGAGCACCAGCCCGTGCGACGTCGCCAGCCGGGAGGCGACTGACTCCAGCGCCTGCTTCGCCTGACCGTCGTCCACCCCGATCCCGGCGATCACGGACATGCCCTGGGGCTCGATGTAGATCGAACCCTCCTTGTTCTCGGCCGAGCCGACCGGCGCGCCGAAGAAGTCGTAGGCGCGGCGGAACCACTCCCCGTCCCAGCCGTGCTGGCCCACGGTCGCCGCCATCTCGGCCGCCGCCGACCGGAACCGATCCGCACCGTCGACGTCTCCGTGCCGCGTCGCGAGGTCGGCGAGCTCGGCGGCGGCGAGGGTGAACAGGCCGCCGATGAACACCGACTCCGCCTGTCCGCCGTCGCGGTTCTGGGTGGTCTGGAACGGCTCGCCCGGTTCCTCGGAGAAGCTGTTGAGGTTCAGGCAGTCGTTCCAGTCTGCCCGCCCGATCAGCGGCAGCCGGTGCGGCCCGAGCCGGTCGAGCGTGTAGCCGGCGGCCCGCCGGAGATGGTCGTACAGCGGCGCCTCTGACGCCGGCTGGTTGTCGAACGGGACGGACGCGTCGAGGATCGCCGCGTCGCCGGTCTCCTTGACGTAGGCCGCCACGGCGAGGATCAACCACAGCGGGTCGTCGTTGAAGCCGCTCCCGATGGCGTCGTTGCCGCGCTTCGTCAGCGGCTGGTACTGGTGGTACGCGCCGCCCGACGGGAGCTGGGTGGCGGCGATGTCGAGAATCCGCTCCCGCGCTCGCGCCGGCACCATGTGGACGAACCCGAGCAGGTCCTGGTTCGAGTCGCGGAAGCCCATCCCCCGACCGAGCCCGGATTCGAACAGCGACGCCGAGCGGGACAGGTTGAACGTGGCCATGCACTGGTAGGCGTTCCAGATGTTGATCATCCGGTCGGCGTGCGGGCTGGGCGTCGAGATCTGGAACGTCGACAGCAATCCCTCCCAGTGCTCGCCGAGCCGGGCCAACGCCGCGTCGACCTCGGCGAGCTGCACGTAGCGCTCGATCACGGGGCGCACGCCGCGCTTGTCGATCACGTTCGAGCCCGGCGGCTCGAACTTGTGGTCCCGGGGGTTCTCGGCGTAGCCGAGCACGAAGACGACCTCCCGCGACTCGCCCGGCCCGAGCTCCAGCTCCACGTGGTGCGAGCCGCACGGCGCCCATCCGTGGGCGATGGAGCCGGACGACCGGCCCTGCTCGACGACTTGCGGCCGGTCCCACCCGCGGTACGGCCCGAGGAACGCCTCCCGCTGGGTGTCGAACCCGGTGAGCGGCTCGGAGCAGGCGAAGTAGGCGAAGTGGTCGCGGCGCTCGCGGTACTCGCTCCTGTGATAGATCACGCCCCGCTCCGCCTCGACCTCGCCGATGGAGAGGTTGCGCTGGAAGTTCGTGGCGTCATCCCAGGCGTCCCACAGACAGAACTCGACGACGCTGAACAGCCCCAGCCGGGCTGGATCCGGACGGTGGTTGGTGATCGTCGCCCGCCAGATCTCGAGGGTCTCTCCGAGCGGGACGAAGTAGGCGACCTCGGCCTCGATGCCCGCCCGCTGCGAGCCGATGATCGTGTAGCCGAGCCCGTGACGGCAGCGGTAGTCCTCGAGCTCGGTGCATGTGGGCTGCCAGGTCGGCGACCAGAAGTCCCCGCCGTCCCGGTCCCGCAGGTACAGGTAGCGGCCCCCCGCGTCGAGTGGTACTCCGTTGTAGCGGTAGCGGGTCAACCGGCGGAGGCGGGCGTCGCGATAGAAGGAGTAGCCACCCGCCGTGTTGGAGATGATCCCGAAGTACTCCTCGCTGCCGAGGTAGTTGATCCAGGGGAGCGGGGTGTCCGGCTGCGCGATGACGTATTCACGGGCCTCGTCGTCGAAGTGGCCGAAGCGCGTCAGCGTCCCTCCTCCCGGGTCGGAATCGGCGAGGCTAGTGGGCCGGGCTAGCTGCGGCCGCGGTAGGTGGCGCGCGTGCCGGACGTGTCCTTGTTGAGCCGCTTCGAGAGGTGGAGCCCTTCGAGGACGAACGAAACCGCCGAGGCGACAGCGGCCGGCGACTCGTCGCCGCGGGTGAGATCGGCCACGACCGGCCGGAGCGCGGGCACGGACTCGACCAGCGCCGCGAGGTCGGTCGACGGCACGTCCTCGCCCGTGTGGGCGATCGCGCCGTCCTCGAACGCGGCGATGATCTCCCGCGTCCGCTCCGGCGCGACCCGCGCCTTGAAGACGGTGAGCACCGCGCCCTTGACGATGTTCTCGAAGATCGAGCCCTCTCGCCCCTCATCGAGCGACTCGATCTCGATCTTGCCGCCCGAGCTGGCGGCCAGCGCCTCGAGGTCGTCGACGCGGGGCACGACGACCCGCTCACCGGCGCGTAGCCCGCGGCGGAGGGCATTCGCCGCGATGGCCTCGTAGTTGGTCACCGACAGGCGCACGCTGACGCCACTGCGCTGGTTGACGTGGGTGCTGGCCCGCGCCAGGTGGCTGATCGTGGCGATGACCTCAGCCAGGTAGTCCGGCACCCGCACGTCGATCCCGGCGACCGAGGTGGCCCGCGCCTCCTGCCGGACGATGTCCATCTCGGTCTCGACCTCGAGCGGATAGTGGGTGCGGATCTGGCTGCCGAACCGGTCCTTCAACGGGGTGATGATGCGCCCCCGGTTGGTGTAGTCCTCGGGGTTCGCCGACGCCACCAGCATCACGTCGAGCGGGAGCCGGATCTTGTAGCCGCGGACCTGCACGTCGCGCTCCTCCAGGACGTTGAGCAGACCGACCTGGATCCGCTCGGCCAGGTCCGGCAGCTCGTTGATGGCGAAGATGCCCCGGTTCGTGCGGGGCACCAGGCCGTAGTGCAGGGTCAGCTCGTCGGAGAGGTAGCGCCCCTCGGCGACCTTGATCGGATCGACTTCGCCGATGAGGTCGGCGATCGACGTGTCCGGCGTGGCCAGCTTCTCGCCGAAGCGGTCGTCGCGGTGGACCCAGCCCACGGGGGTGTCGTCGCCGTGCTCGGCGACGAGCTCACGGGCGTACCGGGACACGGGCTCGTACGGGTTGTCGTTGATCTCACTCCCCGCGACGATCGGCAGCCACTCGTCGAGCAGGTTGGGCAGCGACCGGATCATGCGCGTCTTCGCCTGGCCCCGTTCCCCCAGGAAGATCACGTCGTGGCCGGCGAGCAGGGCGTTCTCGAGTTGCGGCAGCACGGTCTGCTCGTAGCCGAGCACGTCGTCGAACAGCGGCTCGCCGTTGGCGATGCGGGCGACGGCGTTCGCCCGGATCTCCTCCTTGACCGGCCGCGACTGCCATCCGGAATCTCTGAGTTGGCCGATCGTGGCCGGGCGCACTGGCATGGGCCGAACCTATCGTCCGGACCGCCCACGTTCGGGCTCGCTTCGGCGTTCGCGGCGCCTCCGCTCTCAGCTCAGGGCGTCCGCCGATAGGCGACGTGCTTCGGCTGCTCGAACAGCACGCCGGTCGAAGAGCTCTGGAAGCGGGCCGCCCTGGCGGTCGACGCGACCGGCGTCCCCCAATCTGGGCGGGATCTGTCCCAAACGGCGATCTGGGCGGAGATCGTCGCAGCATCCGAGACGATTCCCGCCCAGATCGACCAATGGGACGATTCCCGCCCAGTTCGCGCCGGGCCCGCACCCGATCGCGTCGGCGCCCGGTCCTGCCGTCCCCTTCTGGAGCCCTTCCCAGCCGAGACGGCGGAAGCGGTAGGCACGTCACGCCCAACTGGCGCACGCTCTCAGCTCAGGGCGCAGGGCAGGGATCAGTCGTCGTGGTCTCGTCCGGCGTCGTGGTGGCGCTGGTGGTCGACTCGGCCGCCGTCGTGGTCGTCGCGCAGGGATCGGTTGTGGTGGACGGAGGCGGCTCGGTGGTCGTGGTCGTCGCCGCCGTGGTCGTCGTGGCCGCGCTGGTCGTCGTGGTCTTCGGCGGCTGCGTCGTCGTGGTCTTCGGCGGCCGCGTCGTCGTGGTGGTGCGCGGCGGCCTCGTCGTGGTCGTCGTCGGCGCCTCGGTGGTCGTCGTCGTGGTGGTGGTCGTCGTCGGTGGTGGCGGCGGTGGAGGCACCAGCGGCGCGCGGAGGAACATCAGGCGGTACCGCTCGGGATTGGGGTACGCGTCCTCGAACATGTCCCGGGCGTTCTGCGACACGCTCACGACGATCGCCCCGTCGTCCAGCCACGGCAGGAGGTGGGCGTGGTACGTGTTCATCAACGGGTCCCCGCCGCGCGGCCGGATCGTCTGCTCGGACACGGTGGTCCACGGGCCCCACGGGTCCCGGGCGACGTCGATGAAGAGCTCCGAGCCCCAGTAGCCGTCGCGCTTGGTCGCCGCCACCCATTGCCCGTTGAGGAAGCGAGGTTGCATCGGGTTCTCCGCCCAGAAGCGCGACATGATCGGGCGGGCGTCCGACTCGTTCGGACTCCATCCGGTCGCCGTGCGGTACTCGGGCGCCGCTCCGAGCTGACCGCGAGGGACCCGGGCGAGCCACATCCTGGTGGCGGAATGGGGGCCGGCGGCCCAGCCGCCTTGACGGCCGAGGTTCTGGTCGTAGCTGTTGCCGAACAGGTAGGTGAAGTTGCCTGCGCTGGCGACGGCGTAGCCGTACAACGGCGTCGCGTCCGGGTTCGGTGCCGGGGCGAAGTCGAGCCGTTGCAGGGTTTCGGCGTCGTAGGTCGCCAGCCACTCGCTCGTCGGATGCCAGCCGAGGCCGTTCCCGGGCGATGGGTCGGGATCCTTGGTCATCTCCGCCCAGAAGATGTACAGACGGTCACCCGCGAGCTCACCGCCGAGGGGCCAGAACCACTTCGAGGCCTGCACCTCGCCGGTGCCCGGCTCGAACGAGGAGGGTGACGTCACCGATCCCCGTTGGTAGAGCGTGAAGCAGCTCCCCGTCTGCACGAACGCGGAGTTGTGGGTGAAGTCCGCCTCACCCAACTCGTCGGCTGCGCCGGACTGGTCGACGAACGTGTCCTGGAACAGCCACAGGTAGCGGTCGCCGCCGAGCGGGTACACGTGCTGGTAGTCGTGGCCCAGCACCGGCCCCATCCGTTGGGCGAAGAACTCGCCGAGGTCGGCGGCCGAGGTGCCGTGGGCACAGCCGAGCTCGGTGGCGGTGTACCCCGCGGCCGTCGTGGTGGTCCTGTCCGCCCACGGCGGGCGCGACGCCGGCGGCGGCGGGGGCTGGGTCGTGGACGGGTAGGTGGGGATCGGCCGGGCGTAGACGGGTGGGGCGGTCGGCAGCGGCGGGATCACGAGCGTCGTCGTGGTGGCCGGAGCCGTCGTCGGGGGTCGCGGCGGGGCCGGCTCGCGGGCCGTGTCGTCGGGCGGCACCTCGCCGGACTCGGTGCCGAGCTCGGCGTCCCCGGACTTGGACGGCTTCTCCGGCGCCGGCAGCGAAGCGTTGTCGACAGGGTCGGTGTCGGGAACCGCTTCGTCGTCGGTGGCCAGACGATCCGATGCGCCGAAGCCGGTCAGACCGGCGTACGGCACGAGGACGAACGTGGCCACCGCGGCGATCGACAGCAGACCGAGCAGGCGGTACGAGCGCGCCGGGGGCTCATCCGGCTCGTCCGAGGTGACGTCGACGTCCTGCCCCACCAGTGACGGAGCCTAAACGGTGTGGCAGGCCATAGTCTCCGCGAATGGACGCGGAGGATCTGTCGGGAACGTGGCGGGCGATTGCCGCCGACGACGACGTCCGCCGCGAGGGAACGGGACTCGACCTCGACGACTCCGGCTGGTTCACCGTCACCGTGCCCGGCCACTGGCGCTCCGAGCCGGAGTTCGCGACGAGCGACGGACCGGTGCTGTACCGGCGGCACTTCGACGGACCGCCGCCCGGACCAGGTCGTCGGCGCTGGGTCACGTTCGACGGCATCTTCTATCAGGCCGACGTCTGGCTGGACGGTGCGTACCTCGGCGATCCGGAGGGCTACTTCTTCCCGCACAGCTTCGACATCACCGCGCTCTCCCGGCTCGGTGAGCACCACGTGCTCGCCGTCGAGGTCGCGTGCGACGCGGAGCAAGGCACGCGGCGCCGCCACAACATCACCGGACTGTTCCAGCACTCAGAGGCCGTCGATCGCGACTGGAACCCGGGCGGGTTGTGGCGTTCGGTGCTGCTCTACGACACCGGCCCGGTCAAGCTCGACCGCCTGCGCGTGCTGTGCCGGGACGCCGACGACAGCCGGGCTCACCTCCGCCTCTGTGCCCGGCTCGACAGCGACGCCGGTCGATCGATCCGTCTGCGGACGACGGCGGACGGCGCCGTGGTGGGCGAGACGGAGCATCCACTGGCCGCCGGCGTCAACGAGATCGAATGGGCGCTCGACCTCGATCGGCCCCGGCTGTGGTGGCCGCGAGCGCTGGGCCCGCAGCCACTGACCGAAGTCGACGTGGAGGTCCTCGTCGACGGTGAGGTCAGCGACCGCCGGTCCCGGCGGACGGGACTGCGCGAGGTGGCGTGGAACGACTGGGTGTGCTCGATCAACGGCGAGCGGCTGTTCCTGAAGGGAGCGAACATCCTGCCCACCCGGCCCGGGCTCGCCGACGCCGATCCGAAGGAGATGCGCCGCGACGTCGAGCTGGCGGTCGAGGCGGGGTTCGACGTTCTGCGGGTGCAGGCCCACATCGCCGACCACGAGCTGTACCGGGCGGCCGACGAGCTCGGCATCCTGTTGCTGCAGGACTTCCCGCTGCAGTGGGGTTACGCCCGCCAGATCCGCCGCGAGGCGGTCCACCAGGCGCGGGAGGCGGTCAACTCCCTCGGCCACCATCCGTCGATCGTGCAGTGGTGCGCCCACGACGAACCGGTGCCCGACGCCCCGCAGCTGGACGGGGCGACGCGGGGGCGTCGCGTGCGCCGGTTCCTCGCCCACCAGGTCCCGACGTGGAACAAGACGATCCTCGACCGGTGGCTCAAGCGGGCGTTCGAGCAGGCCGACCCGACTCGGCCGGCGGTGGCCCACAGCGGGGTGTTCCCGCACCTCCCGAAGCTGGACGGGACCGACAGTCACCTGTGGCTCGGCTGGCATCGCGGCGACGTGGACGAGCTCGGCGAGCGGGCTCGGGCGCTCCCCCGCCTCGTCCGCTTCGTCAGCGAGTTCGGCGCGCAGTCGGTACCGGAATCGGCGGTCGAGTTCGTCGATCCGGCGACGTGGCCGGATCTGGACTGGGAGGCGCTGCACGAGCACCACGGGCTCGAGGTCGACGTGATCCGTCAGCGCATCCCGCCCGAGGACTACCCGACGTTCGAGTCGTGGCGGCTGGCCACCCAGCGCTACCAGGCGTCGCTGCTGCGCCACTTCATCGAGACCTTGCGCCGGCTGAAGTACCGGCCGACCGGCGGGTTCTGCTTGTCGTGGCTCGCCGATCCGGGCCCGATGATCTCGGCGTCGGTGCTCGACCACCACCGCACCCCCAAGCTGGCGTGGTCGGCCGTCGTCGACGCCTGCCGTCCGGTGATCCTCGTCACCGACCCGCTCCCGGCGGTGCTGCGTCCCGGGGCCCGGCTCGAGCTTGACGTCCACGTGGTCAATGACCTGCGCGCGGCCGTCACGGACGCCACCGTGGCGGTGACGTGCACCTGGCGCGGTGGCCAGCACCAGTGGGCGTTCCGCGGCGACGTCGACGCGGACTCGTGCGCGCGCGTCGGCCGGCTCCAGCTCACGGTCCCCGACGCCCCCGGCGACCTCCTCCTCGGCCTCGCCCTCACCGGTCGCGACGGCTCCGACGCCGAGATCACCGCCACCCGCCGGGCCGGCGCCACGATCGTCGCCGGCTAACGGTTCTGATCGCGATCCGGTATCACCCGCGCTCGATTTCGCGCGGAACAATTGCAAGCGCGGCGACTGCTAGCAATTCTCTTGGACGATTTGGTTCAACCGCGACAGCGCATCGCGATCAGAACCAGATTGCTCAGACCCGCGAGAGGGAGCGGCGGTTCTTGAACTTGGCCTTGAGGTAGTCGGCGTTCATCACCGCGATCACGTCGAGGGAGATCGACTTCGGGCAGGCGGCCTCACACTCGCCGTGGTTGGTGCACGACCCGAAGTACTGCTCCATCGTCTCGACCATCGCCTCCACCCGGCGGAACCGCTCTGCCTGACCCTGGGGGAGCACGTTGAGGTGGGTGACCTTGGCCGCAGTGAACAGCTGGGCGGCGCCGTTGGGGCACGCCGCCACGCACGCCCCGCACCCGATGCAGAGCGCGGCCTGCTCGGCGGCATCGGCCACCGACTTGGGCACCGGGATCAAGTTGGCGTCGGGCGCCCCTCCGGTCGGGGCGGTGATGAACCCGCCGGCCTCGACGATGCGGTCGAACGCCGAGCGGTCGCACATCAGGTCCTTGATGATCGGGAACGCCCGGGCCCGCCACGGTTCGACCACGATCTCGTCCCCGCTGCGGAACTTGCGCATGTGCAGCTGGCACGTGGCGGTGCCGAGCTGGGGCCCGTGGGCCTGCCCGTTGATCATCAGCGAGCACGAGCCGCAGATCCCCTCGCGGCAGTCGTGGTCGAACGTGATCGCGTCCTCGCCGGCGGCGATCAGCCGCTCGTTGACGATGTCGAGGAGCTCGAGGAACGAGGCCTCTTCGCTGATCTCCTCGACGTGGTGGGTCTCGAAGTGTCCCTCGGCGTCCGGGCCGGACTGCCGCCAGATCCGCAGCGTGAGGTCGCGGACGCGCGGTGCGTCCCCATCCCCGACCGTCTCCTCGCTCACTTGTAACTCCGGGTCTGGAAGTGCACGGTCTCGTAGACGAGATCCTCCTGGTGGCGGCGGGCCTCCATCGGGTCGCCCGTCCACTCCCACGCCGCGACGTGGGCGAAGCGGTCGTCGTCGCGCAGCGCCTCGCCGTCCTCGGTCTGGTACTCGGCCCGGAAGTGGGCGCCGCAGCTCTCCTCGCGCTCGAGCGCGTCACGGCACATCAGCGCGGCGAGCTGGAAGAAGTCGTCGACCCGCCCCGCCTTCTCCAGCGTCTGGTTGACCGAGGTCGTCGGCCCGGTGATCCGCAGGTCGTGCTGGAACTCGTCGTACAGCGCGGGGATCTCCGAGAGCGCCTTCTGCAACCCCTCAGCCGTGCGCTCCATCCCGCAGTGGTCCCAGATGATCCGGCCGAGCTCCCGGTGGAAGTGGTCCGGCGAGCGGGTCCCACGGATCGCGACGTAGCCCTCGAAGCGACTCCGCGCCGCCGCCTCGGCGGCGGCGAACTCCTGGTGGTCGGGACCCGGGATCGGCTTGTTCAGCAGCGGGGCGAGGTAGTTGGCGATCGTGTACGGGAGCACGAAGTAGCCGTCGGCGAGCCCCTGCATCAGGGCCGAGGCACCGAGGCGGTTGGCCCCGTGGTCGGAGAAGTTGGCCTCCCCCGCGCAGTACAGGCCGGGGACCGTCGTCATCAACTCGTAGTCGACCCAGAGCCCGCCCATCGTGTAGTGCGACGCCGGGTAGATCCGCATCGGCACGATGTACGGATCCTCACCGGTGATCCGTTCGTACATCTCGAACAGGTTCCCGTAGCGCTCGGTGACCGTCTGCCGGCCGAGCCGGCCGATCGCCTCGGCGAAGTCGAGGTAGACGCCGTTCTTGCGGGGGCCGACGCCGCGTCCGGAGTCCACCGCCCGCTTGGCCGCCCGCGACGCGATGTCGCGGGGCGCGAGGTTGCCGAAGCTCGGGTAGATGCGCTCGAGGTAGTAGTCCCGCTCGTTCTCCGGGATCTCCGTCGGCGGGCGGGTGTCGTCGGCGTCGAGCGGCACCCACACCCGGCCGTCGTTGCGCAGCGACTCCGACATCAGGGTGAGCTTGGACTGGAAGTCGTCGGACTGCGGGATGCACGTCGGGTGGATCTGGGTGTAACACGGGTTGGCGAAGTAGGCGCCCCGCCGGTGGGCCCGCCACGCCGCGGTGACGTTGCACGCCATCGCGTTGGTCGACAGGAAGAAGGCGTTGCCGTAACCGCCGGTGCAGAGGACGACCGCGTGCCCGGCGTGGGAGCGGAACTCGCCGGTGAGCAGGTCGCGGGTGACGATCCCGGCGGCGCGGCCGTCGATGACCACAATGTCGACGAGCTCGACACGGTTCCACAGCTTGACGTTGCCGAGCCCGACCTGGCGGGACATCTGCTGGTACGCGCCGAGCAGCAGCTGCTGCCCGGTCTGCCCGCCGACGTAGAACGTGCGGCTCACCTGGGCGCCGCCGAAGCTGCGGTTGTCGAGCAGCCCGCCGTACTCACGGGCGAACGGCACGCCTTGGGCGACGCACTGGTCGATGATGTCGACGGACACCTGGGCGAGCCGGTAGACGTTGCCCTCGCGGGCGCGGAAGTCGCCGCCCTTGACCGTGTCGTAGAACAGCCGGTGGATGCTGTCGCCGTCGCCGCGGTAGTTCTTCGCCGCGTTGATCCCGCCCTGGGCGGCGATCGAGTGGGCCCGGCGGGCGGAGTCGTGGAACGTGAACGCCTCGACCTGGTACCCGAGCTCGGCCAGCGTGGCGGCGGCGGACGCGCCGGCCAGACCGGTGCCGATGACGAGGATCTTGAACTTGCGTTTGTTGTTCGGGTTGACGAGCTTGGCGTCGGACTTGAACGTGTCCCACTTGTCGGCGACCGGCCCGGCGGGGATCTTGGCGTCGAGCACGGTCATGTCTGCACGATCCCGGCTTGCACGGCGATCGGGAACGAGCAGTTGCCGACCACGATGAGGGTGGCGATGGCGGTGGCGAGCCCGCGGCGCCACGAGTTGAACCGCGGGTTGTTCCACCCCATCGACTGGAACAGGCTCCACACGCCGTGGAAGAGGTGGATGCCGAGGGCGATGTTGGCGACGATGTAGAGGATCGCGACTGGGATCTGGGACAGGCTCTCGTCGAGGTTGTGGTACACCGCGCCGCGCACGAAGTCGGGGTTGAACCACCCCCACGTCAGGTCGGCGAGGTGGTAGAAGAGGAACAGCAGCACGATGATCCCCGTCCACCGCATCGTTCGGCTGGCGAAGCTGGCGGCAATGTAGTCCCGCGGCGATTGGTAGCGATCCGGTCGGGCCCGGCGGTTGATCAGCGTGAGCGTGTAGGCGGCGTGCAGGTGCAGGGCGAGGGCCCCGATGAGCACCAGCCGCAGGGTCCAGAGCGCCACGGTGCGGGGCAGCAGCGGCACGAGGAGCTCGCGCAGGAACTCACCGTAGTGGTCGATCTCCTCGGGGCCGAGGTACGCCTTGAGGTTCCCGATCAAGTGGACGATCACGTAGCCCACGCCGATCAGCCCGGTGATCGCCATCGCGTACTTCTTGCCCACCGCCGTCGAGTACAGGTCGAGCAGGAACGGCTTGCGCTTCCTCACCCGGGGCGCGGTGCCGGAGACCGCCTCCCGTGTCACCGCTTGCGCCATCGATTTGCACGCTAACGCCGCGACCCGCCGCTGCCCGAAATCTCCGGTGGGTACTCGGTCACGTCGGGAAGCGCAACGACCGCCAGCCGTCAGGTGTGAGAACCCAGTCGGCGCGGGTGCCGTCCGGGAAGGCGAACGGCGCCCGCACCCCGGTGTGGGCGTAGGCGTCCGAGAGCTCCAGCACCGCCAACTCGTCCCCCCAACGGTGCCAGCGTCGCCCCGCCGCTTCGGCGAGGCGGAGCGGTCCGGTGGCGAGCTCGATCGCCCCGTGGACGACTCCCTCCTGCGCGTAGCCGTCGTGCCGCACACTCGGCGCGCTGGTCGCGTACCACTCCAGGTCGAACGAGATCGGGCAGGGGATCCCGTACGCCCGACCCAGCGCATCGGCGGGGTCGTCGAGCGCGGTCGCGTACGTCTCGTTGGCGACCGTCCACTGCTCCATCGGCGCGTCGCACACGTGCTCGGCCCACAGGCCGTGGGCCTTGACGATGAGTGGGTCCGCCGCCCGCACGGGCACCTCCCACTCGGTGACGTGCAGCAGCGGCTGCTCGGGACGGGCCAGCGCCGCCCAGTACCACGCCTGGCGCCCGAGCAGCCGATGACCCGTCACGACTCCGAGGGACACGTCGCTGAACCAGCAGGTGAAGACCCATTCCTCGACGGCCACGCCGGGGTGGGGACGGTCGTGGCGCGGGTCCAGTCGGGGCGTCCGGTCGGCGTGGCGGCGGACTTCTCGGAGCAGTCGGGCCACGATCCGGCAGACTACGACCGTGGTGCGGTACCTGAGCCTCGAGTGGATCGACGAGCTGTCGCGCGCCGTGGCCGCCGATGAGCAGCTCCGGGACTTGGCCGGCTCACACGAGATCGGTCTCACCCAAGTGGTCGGCGACGGTCCCGAGGGCGACGTCACGTACCACCTCCAGGTCGGTGACGGCGAGGCCCGGTTCGGCGCCGGGGCGGCCGATCCCGAGCACGTCCGCATGGAGCAGTCGTGGGACACCGCGGTCGCCGTGGCAACCGGTGACCTCAACGCCCAGGACGCCTTCGTCAACGGCCACATCCGGCTCTACGGCGACCAGCAGCGGTTGCTCGACTCGCAGCCGGTCTTCGGCGCCCTCGACGGTGTCCTGACGTCGCTCCGCGAGCGGACCGAGTACGTCTGAGGTCGTCTCCCCAATGCCCGAGCTGCCCGAGGTCCAGGCCCACGCCGAGCGATTGACCGACGACTACGCCGGCCAGCTCCTCGAGCGCTTCGTGCCGATCACGTTCACCGCGTTGAAGACCGTCGCGCCCCGTCCCGAGAGCGCCTACGGGCTGCCGCTGGACGAGGTCGGGCGGCGGGGCAAGTACCTCCTGCTGCGGTTCGGGCCGGTGACGTTCGTGCTGCACCTGATGCAGGGCGGCCGCTTGTCGATCGACGCCAAGCAATCGGCGCGGCCGCGTGGCGGACAGGCCCGGTTCGTCTTCGCCGGCGACCAACCGGCGCTGCTCCTCACCGAGCAGGGCACCGAGCGCAAGGCGGGCGTGTGGTGCATGGCGACCGAGGGCGTCCTGACGTCGCCGCCCCTCGCCCAGCTGGGCCCGGAGGCGGACCTCGTCGAACCCGACGAGATGGTGGCCCGCTTCGCCGAGCGTTCGGTCCGCCTGCACGGCTTCCTCCGTGACCAGCGGGCGATCGCCGGACTCGGGCGGCGGCTGGCCAACGAGGTGTGCCACCGGGCGAAGCTGTCGCCGTTCGCGATGACGGGCAAGCTCGGTCCGGACGCGGCCGCCGAGGTGGTCAAGGCGATCCGTGACGCCGTCGCCGAGGGGCTCGAGTACGAGCGGGGCCGCGACGACATGAGCTCGTCGAAGGACCGGCCCGGGCGCGTGCACCATCGCACCGGTGAGCCGTGCCCGGTCTGTGGGGACACGATCCGCGCCGTCGAGTACTCGGGCTACACGGTCAACTACTGCCCGACGTGCCAGACGGGCGGCAAGGTGCTGGCCGACAACACGACCAGCAAGTTTCTCAAGTAGCGCTCACGCCGGCGGCGGCGCCGGCGGGCTGACATTGGGCGCGGTCGGCGGCGCGGTGGGTGGGGGCGTCTCGGCCGGCGGAGCCTGTGGCGCCTGCGGCACAGCGGTCTGTGGGGGCGGTGGCGGCGGCGGCGCTCCGGTGGGCGCGGTGGGCGGCAACGCACCCACCGGCACACCCGTCCCGATCTCCGTGCTGCCCCAGTTCGGGTAGGTG
>JBKOUV010000319.1:0-6194 GCA_046723555.1 Actinomycetota bacterium
GAGCGGGACGTCGAACAGGTTGCGCTTGGCCTCCTCGGTGCCCTTCTGGATGGCGAGGGGCACTTCCTTGGCCTTGCCGTACCCGAGTCCGACCCGGCCGTTGGCATCGCCGATCACGACCAGCGCGGTGAACGAGAAGCGCCGGCCGCCGCGGACGACCTTGGCGACGCGGTTGATCGCGATCACCCGCGATTCGCGCAGTCCGCCTTCGGAGGCTTCGCTCGAGGCGGTCGATGTGTTGTAGGCCATCAGTGGGACTCCCTTCGAGTATGCGAGCGACTGAGCGCCAGCGAAGGAGCGGCTACCAACGGCCTGCGTGGCCGGGGAACGCAATGAATAGCCATTAGAACTCCAGACCTGCTTCGCGGGCGGCTGCGGCGAGTGCGGCGATCCGCCCGTGGTAGATGAATCCGCCGCGGTCGAAGACGACCTTGTCGATGCCGGCTGCCTTGGCCCGCTCGGCGATCAGCCGGCCGACCCGGGTGGCCGCGTCGACGGTGCCGCCGGCCCCGGTGGTGCGCTGTTCGGCCTCGGTCGTCGAGGCGGCGGCGAGGGTGCGCCCGGCGTCGTCGTCGATCAGCTGGGCGACGATGTGCTTGTTGGAACGGTGGACGGCCAGGCGCGGCCGCTCCGCGGTCCCGTGGATCTTCTTGCGAACCCGCCGGTGGCGGCGCAGCCGTGACTCGCGTCGAGCGTTCGAGATCTGTGACATGGCGCTACTTCTTCCCGGCCTTGCCCGCCTTGCGCAGGACGCGTTCGCCCTGGTAGCGGACGCCTTTGCCCTTGTACGGCTCGGGCTTGCGGATGGAGCGGATGTCGGCGGCGACCTGCCCGACGACCTCCTTGTCGATGCCGCTGACGACGATCTGGGTGGCCGTCGGCACCTGGAACGTGATCCCCTCGGGCGCCTTCACGTGGACAGGGTGGCTGAAGCCGAGGGCGAGGCGGATGGCGTCCGGGCCCTGGGCCTCGGCGCGGTAGCCGACGCCGACGATCTCGAGGTTCTTGGTGAACCCGTCGGTGACGCCGACGACCATGTTGTTGAGCAGGCTGCGGGTGAGCCCGTGGAGCGAGCGGCTCTCCCGCTCGTCGTCCGGGCGCTCGACGAGCACCGTCGAGTCGACCTTGGAGACCCGGATCACCGCCGGCACGGTGCGGGTGAGCTCGCCCTTGGGACCCTTCACCTTCACGACGCGCCCTTCGATGGTGACGTCGACCCCGGACGGGATGTTGATGGGGGCTTGACCGATGCGGGACATCTACGACTCTCCGTTCACCACACGTAACAGAGGACTTCGCCGCCGACCTTGCGCCGGCGGGCCTCGCGGTCGGTCATCAGCCCCTGCGAGGTGGACAGCACGGCGACGCCGAGGCCGCCGAGCACGCGGGGCACGCTGTCGGCCTTGCGGTAGACGCGCAGGCCCGGCGTCGAGATCCGGCGCAGACCCGAGATCGTGCGATCCCGGTCCGGCGAGTACTTCATCTTGATCGTCAGCACCTCGCCGACCCCCTTGGGCGACGGGGCGACGTCGTAGCCGGCGATGTAGCCCTCCTTCTGCAGCACGTCGGCGAGCGCCACCTTCTGCTTCGAGGACGGCATCCTCACCTCTTCGTGCATCGCCGTGTTGGCGTTGCGGACCCGAGTGAGCATGTCGGCGATGGGATCAGTCAGCATCTCTTCTCCCTCACCAGCTCGACTTCGTCAGACCGGGGATCTCGCCCGCGTGGGCGAGCTCGCGCAGGCACACCCGGCAGAGCCCGAACTTGCGGAAGACCGAACGCGACCGGCCGCAGCGGCGGCAGCGCGTGTAGGCGCGGACCTTGAACTTGGGCTTGGCAGCCGCCTTGTTGATCAGTGCTTTCTTGGCCATTGTTGTGGTAGCGCCTCTCGCTTACTTCTTCCGGCCGGGCGGTCGGCGGCGGCGCCGCCTCGGCTCGGGGCTGACGTCGGCGGTCTGACGGAACGGGAAGCCGAAGGCCTCGAGCAGGGCTCGGCCGCCGGCGTCGTCGGTCGCCGTGGTGACGATCGTGATGTCCATGCCCCGCGACGTGTCGATCTTGTCGTAGTTGATCTCGGGGAACACGGTCTGGTCGTTGAGACCGAAGGTGTAGTTGCCGCGGCCGTCCCACGCCGTCGCCGGCAGGCCGCGGAAGTCGCGGATGCGGGGGATGGCGATGGCGATGAGGCGGTCGAGGAACTCCCACATCCGGTCCCCGCGCAGGGTGACCTTGGCGCCGATCGACTGGCCCTCGCGGAGCTTGAACCCGGCGATCGAGTGCTTGGCCTTGGTCACCACCGGCTTCTGTCCGGCGATGACGGTGAGGTCGGTGACGGCACCCTCGAGCAGCGACGGCTGCTGGGTCGCCCGGCCGACGCCCATGTTGATGACGATCTTCTCGAGGGTCGGGACCTGCATCACGTTGCGCAGACCGAGCTGCTCCTGGATGCGCGACTTGATCTCGTCGTTGTAACGCGCCTTCAAACGAGGCACGGTCCGCTCGACGGTGGCTGCGTCACTCATGAGATCACCTCGGTCTTGCCACCCTTGACCTTCGCCACGCGGACCTTCTTGCCGTCGCGGAGCTCGTAGCCGATGCGGACCGGCTTGCCCTTGTGGACGAGCATCACGTTGCTGGCGTGGATCGGCATGTCCCGGTCGATGATCCCGGCCTGCTGGTTGGCCCGGCGCGGCTTCTGATGCTTCGACGCCATGTTGACGCCCGACACGATGACCTTGTTGGCGGACGGCAGGACGGTCATCACCTCGCCCTGCTTGCCCTTGTCCTTGCCCGTGATCACGACCACGGTGTCACCCTTCTTCAACTTCATCACAGGACCTCGGGAGCCAATGAGACGATGCGCATGAACCGGCGGTCGCGCAGCTCGCGGCCGACCGGGCCGAAGATGCGTGTGCCGCGTGGCGTGTTGTCGTCCTTGATCAGCACCGCCGCGTTCTCGTCGAAGCGGATGTAGCTGCCGTCGGGACGACGCTTCTCCTTCTTGGTGCGCACGACGACGCACTTGACGACTTCACCCTTCTTCACGCCGGCGCCCGGGATGGCGTCCTTGACGGTGGCGACGAAGACGTCGCCGATCGAGGCGTAGCGGCGGCGAGTGCCGCCGAGCACCTTGATCACGAGGACCTCCTTGGCGCCGGAGTTGTCGGCGACCCGGAGACGGGACTCCTGCTGGATCATCCGACGCTCACTTCGCTCGCTCGACGACTTCGACGACCCGCCACCGCTTCGTCTTGGAGAGCGGACGGGTCTCCATCAGCCGGACCTTGTCGCCGACGTTGACGTCGTTGGTCTCGTCGTGGGCGTACAGCTTCTTGGTTTGGAGGACGAACTTGTTGTACTTCGGATGGCGGACCCGCTCGATCACGGCGACGACCGCCGTCTTGTCCATCCCGTTGGACAGGACGACGCCCTCCCGA
The DNA here is from genome assembly GCA_046723555.1 of Actinomycetota bacterium. Lineage (GTDB taxonomy): Bacteria > Actinomycetota > Acidimicrobiia > Acidimicrobiales > Ilumatobacteraceae > JALZMG01. The sequence goes on from JBKOUV010000319.1 coordinate 3,438, forward strand.
ACCTTTCTTCTGGCTCGCCGGCGCTCGCGCCCGGGCTGCTCGCTGGCGCTCGCGACGCCCGGCTGCCCTTCCACGCTCGCTGCGGCGGGGGCCGAAGCGGTCACTACCTCGTGCTCGTTCGTGTTCGTTTCGTTGGTCACTTGGCGGCCTCTTCGATCTCCCGCTGGCGGATGAACGTGTTGATGCGTGCGATCTGCCGGCGGACGCGGCTGATCTCGGCGGTGTTGTCGAGCTGGCCGGTGGCGTTCCGGAAGCGCAGGTTGAGCGCCTCCTGCTTGGTCTCGCGCAGCTCGTCGATGAGGGCGCGGAGATCCATCTCGGCGAGATCCGTGGTCGAGCGAGCCATCAGAACACCTCCGCCCGGCTGATCACGCGGGCCTTGATCGGCAGCTTCTGGATCGCCTTGTTGAGGGCGACGCGAGCCTGCTCCTCGTTCGGGAACGAGAGCTCGAACAGCACCCGGCCGGGCTTGACGACGGCGACCCACAGCTCGGGGTTGCCCTTGCCGGAGCCCATGCGGGTCTCGGCCGGCTTCTTGGTCACCGGCTTGTCCGGGAACACGTTGATCCAGACCTTGCCGCCGCGCTTGATCGCGCGGGTCATCGCGATACGGGCGGCTTCGATCTGACGGGCGGTGAGCCAGCCCGGCTCGAGCGCCTGGATGCCGTACTCGCCGAAGGCGAGGTCGACGCCACCCGAGGCGTCGCCTCTGGTGCGGCCGCGATGGTGCTTGCGGTGGGCGACCTTGCGGGGCATCAACATCTCAGTCCTCCCCCCGGAAGTGCGGAGTCTCGTGACCCTCGTGGGTGCGACGGGCGATCTGCTCCTCTTCGTCGAGCAGCTTCTCCAGCTCCGGGTCGGCCTCCTTGAGCAACGGCTGCGCCTCCGGCTCGACCTCGGGCGCCGGGCGGCGGGCGGCGGACGACACGACCCGGCGCGGCTCGGACGCCTGGCCCGAGGTCTCGCCGACGGCCATCGCCGCCTCGCGGGCGATCTTGTCGTCGCTGGCCGACTTGTACGGGAGGATGTCGCCCTTGTAGAGCCACACCTTGACCCCGACCCGCCCACTCGTGGTGCGGGCCTCGCGGAACCCGTAGTCGATGTCGGCGCGCAGCGTGTGCAGCGGCACCCGGCCCTCGCGGTACCACTCGGTGCGGCTCATCTCGGCGCCGCCGAGGCGGCCGGAGCACTGCACCCGGATCCCCTGGGCGCCGGCCCGCTGGGCGTTCTGCACCGCCCGCTTCATCGCCCGGCGGAAGGCGATGCGGTTGGCGAGCTGGTCGGCGACGCCCTGGGCGATCAGCGCGGCGTCGAGCTCCGGGCTCTTGATCTCGACGATGTTGAGCTGCACCTTCGGATTGCCGGTGATCTTGGTGATCATCGCCCGCAGCTCGTCGGCCTGGGCGCCGCGGCGGCCGATGACGATGCCGGGCCGAGCGGTGTGGACGTCGACCCGGACCTTGTCTCGGGTGCGCTCGATCTCGATGCGGCTGATCGCCGCCGACTCCATCCGCTGCATGATGGCTTGGCGGATCTTCCAGTCCTCGGTGAGGTATTCCTTGTACTGGCGCTCGCTGAACCAGCGGCTCTTCCAGTCGGTGGTGATACCCAGCCGGAAGCCGTAGGGGTTGATCTTCTGGCCCATCAGTCCTCGTCCTCTTGGTCGTCTGTCGTGTCCGCGGCTGGGGCCTCGTAGCCCGCCGCCTCGGCGTGCTCCGCCGTGTCGAAGAACACGTCGGCGATCGTGATGTCGTAGTAACGCCCGCCGGGGACGTGGTACTTCATCGAGTTGGCGTTGCCCTTGATCTCGTAACCCTCGGGGATCGAGCCGTCGTCCGGCGGGGCCACCCCGCCTTCCGGCAACTCGGCCTCCTCGATCTCGACCGATTCCTCCTCGACCGGAGTGTCCTCAGCGGTCTCCTCGGCTTCCTCGACCGCCGTCTCGTCGACGACTTCTTCTTCCTCGGCCGCTTCGACCGCCGGCTCCTCCTCGACCGCGGCCTCTTCGGCCACCGGCTCGGGTGCCGTCTCGCGCAGGCCCTGGGCGCGAGCCCGGCTGCGCTCGACCCGATCGCGACGCGCCCGAGCCGAGACACCCGCCCGGCGGCGGCCGGCGGCCGCCTTCGACTCCTGGCGAGCCTGGACGATGTCGAGCTGCTCGTCGCTCATCCGGGCGACGATCACAGTGACGTGGCACGTGCGCTTGCGGATCCGGGTCGCCCGCCCCCGGGCACGCGGCCGGTAGCGGCGCAGCGTCGGTCCCTCATCGGCGTAGCAGGCGACGACGAACAGCTCGTCGGCGTCCTGCTCGTCGTTGTGCACGGCGTTGGCGATGGCACTCGCGAGCACCTTGCGGATCTCGGTGGCGACGTCGCGGCGGGTGAACTGCAGCACCTCGTCCGCCCGACGGACGTCGAGGCCACGAATGAGGTCGAGCACAGCGCGGGCCTTGGTGGCCGAGCCGCGCAGGTACTTCGCCGTCGCCCTCGTCGAGGGCCGGTCACCGGCGATCAGCACACCATCATTGAGCTTCGGTCCGGTCATCAGCGCCTCGCCTTCGCGCCCTTCTCCTGGCCGGCGTGGAACCGGAAGGTCCGCGTCGGGGCGAACTCGCCGAGCTTGTGACCGACCATCGACTCGGTCACGTACACCGGCACGTGCTTGCGCCCGTCGTGGACGGCGATGGTGTGGCCGACCATGTCGGGGATGATCGTCGAGCGACGCGACCAGGTCTTGATGACCCGGCGCTCGCCGGCG
>JBKOUV010000256.1:0-4485 GCA_046723555.1 Actinomycetota bacterium
GCTGCGCCTGACGGCCACAGATTCCGGGGGCCTGACGGCCACCACCAGCGTGCGGCTCGACCCGCTCACGGTGAACCTGACGTTCAAGACGAATCCCGGCGGTCTGCGTCTCACGATCCTGTCGAACCAGCAGGCGCTGACGGTCCCGTTCACGCGCCCGTTCATCGTGAACTCTGCCGTGTTTGTCGATGCTCCCGCCTCGGAGCCCTTCCACGGGTCCACGTACTTCTTCGTGTCGTGGTCTGACGGCGGGGCCCGCCAGCACACGATCACGGCTCCGGCCGTGGACACGGCGTACATCGCCACGTATCGCAAGCGATAGGCCATCGGCGGCCGAACCGCAATGAGTGGACGGCCTTCGCGACCGGCTTCATCGAAACGTTGACGAAACCGTCCTCTTTCTGCCCGTGGCCATGTGCAAGTCCCCGCTGATGGCTAACGAGAGTCCCCACTTTCCGACCTGATCCACCCGCTCGTGTCCCCCGAGGGCCGCGCCCGGGGCGGGCGGCGCCGGCGGGCGGGCGACGCGGGCCCGCGAAGTGTCGGGCACGTATCGGGGCCACTGTCGCCCAGGAACCGAGGCCGGGTGCCGCGACGTCGTCCGTCCCAATCCGTCCTGCGGCTCCTACTCGAGCGAGGTGCATATGCCCTGAGCTGGGCATATGCGACTCGGAGCGGTGGAGCTGGGGGGAATCGAACCCCCGTCCGTCAGCCGGTGGACGAACCCGCTACGACCATTCCCGGCTACGAGGCTGACGCTGCCTCACCGGCGGGTCGGTCGACCACCGAGGTGGTCCGCGCTCGGTCTTTCCCGGGCGTCAGCCGTCTTTCCGGCCGCCAGCGGTCTTTCCCGCCGTCATCTCCCGCTTCTGTTGCCGGGCTGCGGGTGATCGGCCCCGTGTGACATTTCTGCTCACGATGTCTCTTCACTCACCTGGAGATCAGGCGGCGAGAGCGAACTGCTCTTTGGCAATTCTTCTTGGTGCCCCGTTTAGCGAGTCTGAGCAACTCGGGTCGCGTGCTCGGCCCTCGACACTGACGTCGAAACCTGTCAGCCCCGTTGGTTGAGCATCGATCATTCTACCGTCCCCGCCCGGTCGTCCCGGCTCGAGAATCGCACGTACCCTCGGCGCATGGAGACCTGGGACGCCATCCGCGCTCGCCGCAACGTGCGGGTGTATTCCGATCGTCCGCTCGATCCGGCCGACCTGGACCGGGTCCTCGAAGCCGGACGACGAGCCCCGTCGGCCTCGAACCGGCAGCGGTGGGACTTCGTGCTCGTCACCGATCGTGACCAGCTGGCCGAGCTCGGCACCGTATGGCAGGGAGCGCGGCACATCCCGGGGTCGCAAGCGACGATCGTGCTCGTGATCCCCGAGCCCGACTCCGAACGGTTCCTCGTCATCGACCGCTTCGACCTCGGCCAGGCGACGATGGCGATGATGATCGCCGCCGCCGACCTGGGCATCGGCAGCGGCCACTCTTCCGTCGGCGACCAGGAGGCGGCCCGCCGCATCCTCGGCGTGCCCGACGGTTATCTGTGCGCGGTGATGATCGGGCTCGGCTACCCGGCCGACCGCCCGCTCAGGCCGCTGCGCAACCCCGACCGCCGACCGTTCGACGACGTCGTGCACCGCGGCACATGGTGAGCACGCCGGCTCAGTCCAACGGTTGAAGGCCGAGCGCGGCGAGGACCTCGGCGCGGTCGCGTCCGGGGCGTGGAGACGACGTCGCCACGACCGGCCGGCTACGGCTCATCGTGATCGGGTTGCGGAGCACGTCGACCGGGCCGCGCACCGGATGGTCCACCCGCTCGAGCATCCGGAGGTGCTCGACCTGCGGATCGGCGAAGACCTCGTCGACGGCGAGCACCGGCCCACACGGGATGCCGGCGGCGTCGAGCGCGGCGACCCACTCTCGGCGCGAACGCGTGGCGAAGCGGGCGTCGAGGTCCTCGTTCAACGCCTCTCGGTTGCGATAGCGATCACGCGGCGCCGTGTAGCGCTCGTCGGCGGCAAGCTCGGGCGCCTCGAGCACGTCGCAGAGCCGCGTCCACAGCCGGTCGCTGGGCGCGGCGACGTTGAGGTGGCCATCGGCGGCGCGGTAGGTGCCCATCGGACGTGAGGTCGGGTGGTGGTTGCCCTCCGTGGACGGCACCCGGCCGTCGATCGTCCACCGCACCGCCTGGAAGTCGAGGAACGTGATCATCGCCTCCAACAGGGAGACCCGCACCCACTGGCCGAGCCCGGTGCGCGTCCGCTCGTGGAGCGCAACGAGGATCCCGATCGCCAGCTGGTGACCGGCCGCCGAGTCCGACACGGCGATCCCCGCCCGCACCGGCCCCTGACCCGGCAGCCCGGTGATGCTCATCAGGCCGCCGGCCCCCTGGATGACCTGGTCGACGGCGCCCTTCTCGCCCGCCGGACCCTCCTGTCCGTAGCCGGAGATGCTCCCGTAGACGAGCCGCGAGTTGACAGCGGCGCACGCCGCGTGGTCGATGCCCAGCCTCGCTTTGACCGGCGGCCGGTAGTTCTCGACGACGACGTCGGCCTGCTCGACGAGCCGGAAGAAGCGGCGCCGGTCCTCGATGTCCCGGAGGTCGAGCTGGATCAGATGCTTCGAACGGTGCAGGTTGATGTAGTCCGACGAGTCGTGGTCGCCGAGCAAGCCGATCGTCGGGTCGGCCGGCTCGATGCGCAGCACGCGGGCGCCCCAGTCGGCGAGATGGCGCACCGCGGTCGGCCCGGCCCGGGCGATCGTGAGGTCGAGCACCAACAGGTCCTCCAGCGGCGCGGCCCCCGCCGCGGCAGTGTCCATGCGCGCACCGTACCGGTAGGGTCCGCCCGGTGCGGATCGAGACCGGGACCGACCTGCTCCTCGCCGAGGTCGACGGGGCGATCGCCCGGCTCACGTTCAACGACCCGGACCGGCACAACGTGCTCTCAATGGCGATGCAGGAGGCGATCCCGCCGATCGTCGAGGCGTGGGAGCGGGACGACACGATCCGCGTGATCGTGATGACCGGCGCCGGAGGGGCCTTCGTCGCCGGAGCCGACATCGCTGAGTTCGCCACCCGGCGAACCGCGCCGGACGCCCGCGCCGACTACGACCGGCGGACGAGGGCGGCCTGGCGATGCTGGCGCCAACTGACGAAACCGGTCATCGCGATGATCGACGGTTACTGCATCGGCGGCGGCGTCCTGATGGCGCTGCAGGCCGACATCCGGATCTGCTCCGACGCCAGCTCGTTCGGGATCCCGGCCGCCCGCCTCGGTCTCGGGTACGGGTTCGCCGGAGTCGCCGCCCTGACGCGGGTCGTCAGCCCGGCCGTCGCCAGCGAGATGCTGTTCTCGGCCCGCCGGCTCAGCGCGGCCGAGGCGGCGACGGCGGGGCTCGTCAACCGGGCCGTCCCTGCCGCCGACCTGCCGACTGAGGTCGACGCGCTGGCGACCCAGATCGCCGGCAACGCCCCGCTCACGGTGCGGGCGTGCAAGGCCGCGATCCGTCTCGCCGCCGAGAACGGCGCCCATCCCGACACCGCCGAGGTCGACGCCCTCGCCGAGGCGTGCTTCCGCTCGGAGGACTACCTCGAGGGACAAGCCGCGTTCCTCGCCAAGCGCGAACCAGTGTTCCGCGGGCGCTGAGGTCTGGCGGCCGATGCGCATCTGCTTCGTCTGTCTCGGCAACATCTGCCGGTCACCCGCGGCGGCCGCGGTATTCGCCCGCAAGGCGGCGGACGCCGGCCTCGCCGTCGAGGTCGACTCGGCGGGCACCAGCCGCTACCACCTGGGCGAGCCGGCCCATCCCAACACCCTCGCCGAGGCCGAGCAGCGCGGGATCGAGATCGAGCACCGCGCCCGCCAGTTCACCGCAGCGGACTTCGACCGGTACGACCTCGTCGTGGCGATGGACGACGCCAACCGCGCCGAGCTGACCCGGCTGGCGCCGAACGACGAGGCCCGCCGCAAGGTCGTGTTGCTGCGGTCGTTCGCCGCGGACGGCTCGGGGCGCCTGGACGTGCCCGATCCCTGGGGTCTGCCACCGAGCGCGTACGTCGACATGTTCGACATCGTCGAAGCGGCATGCGCCGGACTGGTCGCCCATGTCGCTGCCGGCTGAGCTCGTCGACGGGTTGGGGGTCACGGCGGCGACGCCGGTGCACGGGGGCGACATCGCCAAGGCGTACCGGCTCGAGACGCCGGCCGGGCCGCTGTTCGCCAAGACCCATCCCGACCCGATGCCGGGGCTGTTCGAACGCGAGGCCGCGGGCCTCCGGGCACTTCGCGGCGCGGGCGCGGTCGCCGTCCCGGAGGTCATCCGGGAGTCGCCGGCCGGACTGGTGCTCGAGTGGGTCGACGTCGGTCGCCGGTCACCGGAGGCCGACACCACGCTGGGCCCGCAGCTGGCCGCCCTGCACCGGGTCACCGGCCCGCACTTCGGTGGGCTGGACGATGCTCCGGGCGGCTACCTCGGTTCGCAACCGGT
>JBKOUV010000195.1:0-20753 GCA_046723555.1 Actinomycetota bacterium
GGATGGGGGGCCGCGAGATCGGCATCGATCTCGGCGATCGTGCGCCGCTGCGCGCCCGTCAGCGGGAACGGCAGCCGGGCGTGGAACCGGCGCACCAGGCCGGCGCCGTCGCCGCCGGTGACGTGCTTGATCCCGACCGCGGCCCGCTCCATCGCCCGCTTGCGCATCACGAGCGCCAACTGGACCCGCAGCAGCTCGTCGAACGCCAGCCGCCGGCGCGCCCGGTCCTTCTCGGCGAGCGACTCCGGAAGGTGGATCCCGTGCAGCGCACGCTCCCGGTCGATCAGCCCGAGCCGCCGCCTGATCGACACCGGCACCGGATCGGCGAGCCCGCGCGGGCGGCTGCGCTCGAGCGCGTTCTCGACCCAGCCCGCCAACTCCCACGTGGTGATCTGGGCCTTCTCGCTCTGGGGGTAGATCGGGACGATGCGCCCCGTTCGGTCCCCGATCAGGTCGACGACGGGGTTCGTCATCTGCAATCCCCCGCGGTAGACGTCGGCCTTGCCGAAGAGCGCCACCTGCAGCCCGGGCCGGAGTTGCCGCTCCCGCCAGGGCTGGTTGAAGAACACCACGTGCATCCGCCCGCTGCCGTCGCCGACGACTACCTCGACGATCGCCCGCCGGTTGCGGCCGATCCGCTTGTGCGCGGAGCGCACCTCGACGAGGACGAGAGCCTCGGTTCCGGGGACGAGGTCGGCGAGGCGAGCCTCGTGGGTGCGATCGACCCACCGCCGGGGGTACGTCGTGAGCACGTCGAGCACGGAGTGGATCCCGATCTCGGCGAGCGCGGCCCGCTTGCGCTCCGCCACACCCCGCAACCGGGAAACGTCGATGTCCGACAGCTCACGCAGGGTGATCGGTTGGTCGGTCGCGTCGGTCACTCCACCCCGAACAAGTAGGGATACAGCGGCTGGCCACCGTCGTGGACCTCGACGTCGACGGCTGGATAATGCTCGGCGACCCAGTCGGTGATGGCCGCCGTGGTCGCCTCGTCGGCTTCGACCCCGGTCAGCACGGTCACCAGTTCGCTGCGCTCGGAGATCACCCGCGCCAGCAGCGACATCGCCGCATCGACCAGATCGGCGGAAACGGCGACGATGCCGTCGCCCCGGACGATGCCCATCCAGTCACCCTCGGCGACCGGACCGGCCTCGGTCTGGCTCGCCCGGACCGCCCGCGTGATCTCACCGGACACGATCTCCGCCGTCGCCAGCCGCATCGCCGTCGTGTTCGTCGGCGCGTCGGCCTCGGGGTCGTACGCCATCAGCGCGGCGAGCCCTTCGGGCATCGATCGGGTCGGCACGACCCGGACGGTCTTGAGGGTGAGCCCGTCGAGCTGCTCGGCCACGGGGATGATGTTCTTGTTCCCCGGGAGCACGACCACTTGACCGGCGTTGACGCCCTCGACCGCCTCGAGCAGCTCGGCCGTCGACGGGTTCATCGTCTGGCCGCCCCGGACGATTCCCTGCACACCGAGCTCGCGGAACAGCTCGCTGATCCCGTCGCCGCTGCTGACCGCGACCACCGCCGAGGTGACCGCGGGCAGCTCGGGTTGGCCCGCGCCGGCGATCAGCTCCGCCTCGCGCACGGCGTGCTCCGCGGCGATCTCCTCGAACAAGTCGGTGACCCGGATCTGCCGGGGCCGGCCGTCGACGTCGAGGGCGGCTTCGATGGCCGCGCCGATGTCGTTGGTGTGGACGTGACAGTTCCAGATCCCGTCTCCGCCGACGACGACGATCGAATCGCCGATCGCTCCCCAGGACTGCTTGAGATCCTCGATCCGCTCGTCGCCGAGGTCGCAGAAGAACATCACCTCGTAGCGCGTGTCGCCGGTGGCGTGGTGCTCGGTCGGTCGGGCGAACGCCGCCGACGCCAAGCCGTCGGGTGCCTCGGGAAGCGGTTCTCCGTCGATCACGTGGAGCGCGGCGTCGAGGAGCAGCAGGTAGCCGGCACCGCCGGCGTCGACCACCCCGGCGTCCTTGAGCACCGGCAGCAGCTCCGGCGTCCGGTCGAGCGCGGTCCGGCCGGCGTCCCGGGCGGCCCGCACGACTCCGGCGAGCGACGCCCCATCGCCCCCGGCCTCACGGGCGGCGTCCGCGCTCTCCCGCACGACCGTGAGGATCGTGCCCTCGACCGGGGTGAGCACGGCCTTGTAGGCGGCGTCCGTGGCGAGGCCGAGGGCTTCGGCGACCGTGGCACCGGAAACCGCACCCGCGCTCTTCAGCGTCGACGCGATCCCCCGCATGATCTGGGACAGGATCACCCCACTGTTGCCCCGGGCCCCCATCAGCGACCCGTGACTGATCGCATCACACGTGGCGACGAGGTCGTCCTCCGGGGCGGCCTCCATCTCGGCGACGACGGCGACGACGGTGCGGGCCATGTTGGTACCGGTGTCGCCGTCCGGCACCGGGTACACGTTGAGCCGGTTGATCCGCTCGGCGTGCGCCGACAACACGTCGCGGAACGTGGTCATCGTGTCACGCAACGCCTCGACGTCGAACACCTCGAGCGGCGGCGCGACGGTACTCACCCGAACATCGTATGAGAGCGACTCGCGCCCGATAGCCTTCGTCAAGCTATGGCCTCAGTCTGTGAAGTGTGCGGCAAGAAGCCCTCCTGGGGCATGTCCGTGTCGCACTCGCATCGGCGCACCAAGCGGCGCTGGAACCCGAACATCCAGCGCGTGCGCGCCCTTGTCGACGGCACGCCCAAGCGCCTGAACGTGTGCACCGGCTGCCTCAAGTCGGGCAAGGTGGCCAAGGTCGTCAAGGTTCCGAAGGAGCCGGCCTCCGCCGCCGGCTGACGGGCACGACGTTGCAGGGCGTGATCAAGGCCTACGACCCGGTCAGCGGCGACGGGGTGGTCACCTGCGACACCGACCTCCTCGACTACGACCTCGCCACCGACGCCCTCGTCGGCTCGGTGCTGCGCATGGTCCGCCAGGGCCAGCGGGTCATCTTCGATCTCGACGGCGACCGACGGGCGACCCACCTGCGGCTCGGGTCCGAAATCGACATGCAGACGCCGGGTCAGTAGGTGGAGGATCCTGGGTACTTCTAGGGTGGTCGGGAGCACGAGCGACACACCTCGAATGGAGGCATCAGATGGCTGGTCACACGGGTAACCAAGCGTTGACCGAGTGGGTCGACCGCTGGGCGGCCGTTCTCCAGCCCGCCGAGGTGTACTGGTGCGACGGCAGCGCCGAGGAATACGACCGTCTGTGCGCCGAACTGGTCGCGTCGGGCACGTTCACCTCCCTCGACGAGGCCAAACGTCCGCACAGCTACTGGGCCCACTCCGATCCCGGCGACGTGGCCCGGGTCGAGGACCGCACGTTCATCTGCTCGGCCGCCGAGCACGACGCCGGCCCGACCAACAACTGGCGCGATCCGGCCGAGATGCGCGCCGACCTCACCGAGCTGTTCACCGGAGCGATGCGCGGCCGCACGATGTACGTCGTGCCCTTCTCGATGGGGCCGTTGGGCTCGCCGATCGCCCACATCGGCGTGCAGCTCACCGACTCGGCGTACGTCGCCGTGAGCATGCGGATCATGACCCGGATGGGTCAGGGTGCCCTCGACGTGCTCGGCGACGAAGGCGAGTTCGTGCCCTGTCTGCACTCCGTCGGTGCGCCGCTCGCCGAGGGCGAGGCCGACGTGCCGTGGCCGTGCAATCCCGACAACAAGTACATCGTCCACTTCCCCGAGACCCGCGAGATCTGGTCGTACGGATCGGGCTACGGCGGCAACGCCCTCCTCGGCAAGAAGTGCTTCGCCCTCCGCATCGCCTCGGTGATGGCCCGCGACGACAGCTGGATGGCCGAGCACATGCTGATCCTCAAGCTCACCAACCCTGAGGGTGAGTCGAAGTACATCGCCGGCGCCTTCCCGTCGGCGTGCGGCAAGACCAACCTGGCGATGATCGTCCCGACGCTGCCCGGCTGGACGGCCGAGACCGTCGGCGACGACATCTGCTGGATGAAGTTCGGTGACGACGGCCGGCTCCACGCGATCAACCCGGAGGCCGGGTTCTTCGGCGTCGCTCCCGGCACGAGCTACCGGACCAACCCCAACGCGATGGACACGCTGTGGGGCAATTGCATCTTCACCAACACCGCGCTCAGCGAGGAGAACGACGTGTGGTGGGAGGGCATGTCCGACCCGCCGGCGCACGCCACCGACTGGAAGGGCAACCCGTGGACCCCCGACGTCGACACCACGGCCGCCCACCCCAATGCCCGCTTCACCGCGCCGGCGTCGCAGTGCCCGTCGATCGCGTCCGAGTGGGAGGACCCGGCCGGTGTCCCGATCTCGGCGATCCTGTTCGGCGGCCGCCGCGGCTCGACCGTCCCGTTGGTCACCCAGGCCTACGACTGGGAGCACGGGGTGTTCCTCGGCTCGATCATGGCGTCCGAGACGACCGCCGCGGCCGCGGGCGACGTCGGCAAGCTGCGCTTCGACCCGATGGCGATGCTGCCGTTCTGCGGCTACAACATGGCCGACTACTGGGCGCATTGGCTGACCATCGGCAAGGCCACCGACGCCGACAAGCTGCCCAAGGTGTTCTTCGTCAACTGGTTCCGCCGCGATGCCAACGGCCGGTTCCTCTGGCCGGGCTTCGGCGAGAACAGCCGGGTCCTCAAGTGGGTCTTCGAGCGGGTGGACGGCGGCGCCGACGCGGTCGAAACGGCGATCGGGCTGCTGCCGACGCCGGCATCGCTCGACACCGACGGACTCGAGATCTCCGACGACGACCTCGCCGAGCTGCTCTCGGTCGACGAACAGGGGTGGCGCGACGCCATCCCGCAGATCCGCGACCACTACGCCCGGTTCGGCGCCGCGCTCCCGGCGTCCCTCGGCGTCGCCCTCGACACCCTCGTCGCCAAGCTGGGCTGACGGCATCTCCCACCCATCCGAGGGTTTCCCGCGGGACAGGGTCGCCCGAAACCCTCGGGTGGGATCAGGCCGGTGCAATCGACCACGGGAGGGTGCGCGAGACTCGGCCTGTGAAAACCAGGACCGCTGTCATCACCGCTCCTCCCGGCAAGTGGGAGGTCATCGAAGTCGACATCGAGGAGCCGCGCCAGGGTGAGCTGCTCCTCAAGATGGTCGCTTCCGGACTGTGTCACTCCGACGATCACGTCGCAACGGGCGACATCCCCGTCGGCGTGTACCCGTTCGCCGGCGGTCACGAGGGCGCCGGCATCGTCGAACAGGTGGGCCCCAACACCCCCGGATGGGAGGTCGGCGACCACGTCGTGCTCTCCTTCCTGCCCGGGTGCGGGCGCTGCCGCTGGTGCGCCAGCGGGATGCAGAACCTCTGTGACCTCGGCGCCACCCTCCTCGCCGGGAGCCGCGCCGACGGGTCGTACCGGATGTCGGTCGACGGTCAGCCGGTCGGGCAGATGTGTGGCATCGCGACGTTCTCCGAGCACACGCTCGTCGACGTGGCCTCGGCGGTGAAGGTGCCCGACGACCTGCCGCTCGAGAAGGCCTGCCTCGTCGGGTGCGGCGTCGGCACCGGCTGGGGATCGGCAGTCAACTCGGCGGAGGTGCACCCCGGTCACACCGTGATCGTGATGGGCATCGGTGGCATCGGCATCAACGCCGTCCAGGGCGCCGCCCACGCCGGGGCGATGCACGTGATCGCCGTCGACCCGGTCGAGTTCAAGCGGGAGAAGGCGATGGAGCTCGGAGCCACCCACGCCTTCGAGAACATGCAGCAGGCCACCGAGTTCGCCCAGTCGGTCACCAACGGGCAGGGCGCCGACTCAGCGATCGTCACCGTGGGGGTCACCACCGGCCAGCACATCGCCGAGGCGTTCTCGTCCATCCGCAAGGCGGGCACCGTCGTCGTCACCGGGCTCGGGAACATCACCGAGGTCGGCATCCCGATCTCACCGGGCGAGCTGACTCTGTTCCAGAAGCGACTGCAGGGGGCGTTGTTCGGGGCGTCGAGCCCGTCGCGGGACATCCTGGCGATGCTCGAGCTGTACCGCGCCGGAAAGGTCCGCCTCGACGAGTTGGTGACCAACACCTACACCCTTGACACGGTCAACGAGGGCTACGCCGACATGCACGCCGGCAAGAACCTCCGCGGCGTCTTGATTCACAACACCTGAACTCGTTCAGGACAAACTGATCAGCTCGCGTAGACCCAGGCCCATGATGAACAGGCTGCCGAGCCCGTACAGCAGGTACTCCTTGCCGCGCATGAACGGGCTGGTGCGGTAGCTGTAGAGGATCCCGACGGCGATCACGGCCGAGAACCCGTAGAGCGCGTGCAGCCGTCCGGGCTCGAGGTCGTCGCGCGTGATCAGGATCGTGCCGCTGATCGCCTGGACGAACGTGGTGAGCTGGGCGACGATGATCGCCCCCCACAACGGCCGGCCGCGCACCGACTTCCAGCGGTGCGCCGCCAGCGCCCACAGTCCGGCGGCGGCGTTGGTGGCGATCAGCACCCACGCCCCGATCCGGTGCCAGTCGAGCGTGGCGGTCGCGATCAACGAATCAGCGTGTCCGCTTCGTGGCCGGCCTCGACGAGCCGAAGACCACCGGCGTCCGTCTCGACGACCGTCACCGCGGTGTTGTCGAGTCGGCGGATCACGACGCGATCGTCGTCGAGACAGGTGCCGAGCACGGCGTTGATGGCGATGATGTGGGAGAAGACCACGGTGTCGCGGTCGCAGCCAGTGACGTACCGCAACACCCCGTCGCGGTACTCCGCGTAGCGGTCGTCGAGCGCATCCCACGTCCCCGCCATGGCCTGGCGCAGCCAGACGAGCCGGTCCGGCATGGCGATGCCGGGCGGCGACGGGATCTCGGCGACTGCCTCTTCGACCGCCGGGTCAACCTGCCACAGAGCCGCCAGCGGCGCGGCGGTCTCCTGGCACCGTCGGAGTGGACTGGTCACGATCCGGAGCGGCCCGAGCGGGGCGAGCCGCTCGGCGACGCGCTGCGCCTGGGCCTGGCCGACGGCATCGAGCGGCGGATCCCGGTCGCGGTCCCATCCGGCGGCGGCGCGCCCGTGCCGCACGAGGTGGATGCGGGCCATCAGGACGCGCCGTCCAGGAGCCAGCCCTGGCGCATCCCCGGCGGCGCACCGGGCTCGATGAACCATTCGGTGCCGAAGGCCCGGGCGAAGACTTGCTCGGGCATCGCCAGGAACATGCCGGTGTCGGTGACCTGGCTGGCGTGGCACGTGATCGCGGCCCGCTTCGCCGCGACGAACGACGTGACGTCGACGGAGAGGTGGATCTCCGACTCCGCGGAGCCGAACGGGTTGCCGTCGTCAGCAGGCCCGGCCGGGTCGAAGTCCTGGAACTCGGGTGCCCCGCTGTCGACCATCTCGGCCATGCCCCGCCGCGCCGCGTCACGGTTGAACGTGACCTCGAATCGCTGCGGCGTCCCTGCCCGGTCGGCCGCCCGGTGTCCGACGCGGTGGACCTGGATGTGATCCGGATGGCCGTAGATGCCGTGCCAGTCGTACATCACGACGACATCCGCCTGCTCCTCGCGCAGCACGGCCGCCAACCGCTCGGCCGCCTCATCGAGGTCGGCCTGGAGGAACGAGCGGGGGTCGGCGTTCTGCTCCCAGCCGGTCATCCCCGAATCGCGATAGCCGAGCCAGGCGATCCGCTGCACGCCCAATTGGTGGGCCGAACGTTCGGTCTCGACGCGCCGTCGGTCGACCAACGTCTCGCCCTCGCCGAGGTCGTCGGGGGTCTCGCCGAGCTCGCCGTTCGTGCACACGACCAGGACGACCCGGTGCCCGTCGGCCGCGGCGCGTGCCATCGACCCTCCGGTGCTGATCGCCTCGTCGTCGGGGTGGGCGTGGACGAAGACGATCGTCGTCATCGCGTCAGGCTGACGCGGCGACGGCGCCCGATGCAACCAGGGTCTCGATCCGCTCCGCCGCGATCCCCCAGTCGGCGAGGGCCTCGCGGGTGTGCTCCCCGGCGTGGGCCGGCGGTCGGGCGACCTCCGGGGCGGTGCGACTGAAGCGCGGCGCCGGGGCCGGCTGGGTCATCCCGTCGAGCTCGACGAACGTCCCCCGCTCGACGTTGTGCGGATGCTTGGCGGCTTCGGACATCGTCAACACCGGGGCGAAGCACACATCCGTGTGCTCCATCAGCGCGCACCACTCGTCGCGCGTCTTGCTGGCGAAGACCTCGGCGATGCGCTCCTTGAGCGCCGGCCAGCGGCGGCGGTCCATCTGACCGGCGAACTCCTCGTCGCCGTCGAGCCCGGTGAGCCGGAGCAGCTCGGCGTAGAACTGCGGCTCGATCGATCCGACCGAGATGTACTCGCCGTCGGCGCACCGGTACACGTCGTAGAAGTGGGCCCCGCTGTCCAGCAGGTTGGTGCCCCGATCGCGCTCGTTGAACAGCCCGGCGTCGACGAACGACCAGAACATCGTCATCAGGACCGCCGCTCCGTCCACCATCGCCGTGTCGACGACCTGACCGGCTCCGCTCCGCTGCGCCTCCAGCAGCGCGCACACCACGCCGTAGGCCAGGAACATCCCGCCGCCGCCGAAGTCACCGATCAGGTTGAGCGGCGGAACCGGAGCCTGCCCCGCCCGGCCAAAGTGGGCGAGCGCCCCGGCGAGTGAGATGTAGTTGATGTCGTGGCCGGCGGCGAGGGCGTACGGCCCGTCCTGACCCCAGCCGGTCATCCGGCCGTAGACGAGCTTGGGGTTGCGGGCGAGGCAGTCGTCCGGTCCGGCGCCGAGCCGCTCCATCACGCCGGGGCGGAACCCCTCGATCAGGGCGTCCGCGCGCTCGACCAGATCGAGCAACGTGGCGACTCCGTCGGGATGCTTGAGGTCGATCGCCACGTTGCGCCGGCCCCGCTGCAACAGATCGCGGGGCGGGCGGTTCGGTGCCGGCCCACGCACCGCCTGGGTGCGATCGACGCGGAGCACCTCAGCTCCCATGTCGGCGAGCATCATCGCCGCGAACGGCCCCGGCCCGATGCCGGCGATCTCGATGATGCGGTATCCGTCGAGCGGTCCGGGCATCGTCGTACCTCCGTCTCAGGCCGGCGTCCGGACGGCGTGGCCGGTGTGGCTGATCACGGCGTCGACGATGAGCGGCCACAGCGCCGAGGGCAGGTCGTGACCCATGTCGGCGAGCACGAGCAGGTTGGCGGTCGGGATGGCCTCGGCCGTGGCCTGCCCACCAGGGGGCGAGATCAGCGTGTCGTCGCGCCCGTGGATGACGAGCACCGGCACCTCGACCTTGGCGAGAGCGTCGGTGCGGTCGCCGCTGGCGTAGATGGCGGCGAGCTGCCGGGGCGCGCCCTGCGGGCAGAACGCGCGGTCGAAGGCGGCCGCGGCCCGTTCCTTCAGCCGGTCGATATCGACGTACCGCTTCGACGCCCACACCGAGCTCCGCGCCGCGGCCTCGATGTACGCGGCCCGCTCCGCCGGTGGCGGGCTCAGCAGCACCTCCAGCGCCTCCGGCGATGGTGGCCCGATGCGGTAGCTCGGTGTGCTCATCACCGACACGACGCTGAGGCAGCGGTCGGGGTGCTCGATCACCATCGTCTGCACGATCATCCCGCCCATCGACGCCCCCATCACGTGCGCCGCCTCGATCCCGAGCGCGTCGAGCAGGCCGACCGCGTCGTTGGCCATGTCCGACAGGTCGTACGGCACCGGTGGCAGCTCGGTTCCACCGAGCTGGGCCTGCATCACCGCCATGGGGTCGGCGGTGGCGCCGTCGAGGTGGGTCGACAAGCCGCAGTCGCGGTTGTCGAAGCGGATGACGTAGCGGCCGCGGCCGGCGAGCATCTCGCACAGCTCGTCGTCCCACGCGATGAGCTGGGCGGTGAACCCCATCACCAGGAGCAGCGGAGGATCGTCCGGCGACCCGAACGTCTCGTACTCGATCTCGATCGCGTCGGGATTGGTCGTGGAGACCGTCGTGCGTGGCATGGCCGCAGTCTCGCGGACCGGCTCGTCTGACGACGACTCCCGGATCAGGTGTCGAGCAGGCGGCGCTTCTGGGCCTCGAACTCCTCGGGGGTGATCGTGCCCCGGTCGAGCATGCCCTCCAGCTTCTCCAGCTGGGACGGCACGTCGAGCGGCGGAGCAGCCGGCGCCGCGGGCGCGGCCGGGGTCCCGTCCCGGTTGACCCGGCCGTACATCCGGTCTTCGTTGAGCTCCATCTGGGAGTGGATCAGGTTCTGGACACGGTCGGGGTTGCGGACGTCGGTGAACCGACTCTGCCCCTGGTCGGCGCCGGACTCGATGAGCAGGTCGCCCGCGCCGATCATCCGCTCGAAGATCCCCTGGTCGAAGTGCACCGCGTTCACCCGCTCGAGGGGGATCTCGGTGCCGCTCTTGGCGATCACCCCGTGGCGGAAGATCACCCGGTCACTGGTGATGACGAAGTTCGTCGTCCCCCATCGGAGGTAGCGCACGAGCAGCCACACGGCGCTCCCCACGATGAGGATCAGGGCGAGCCACTTGAGCCACGAATCGGCGTCGAGGGCGACCACGACGATGCCGAGCACGATGGCCGCGAGCAGGGCGAATGCGGCCTCGGCGAAGTACCACCAGTGCGGATGGACATCGAGCGCGACCGTCTCGTAGTCGTTGAGCAACTTCCTGGGGTACGGCATGAGGAAACAGTAATCCGGTGCCGCGTAGGGTGAATCGGGTGCGCGACCCGGTCCCATCGCTCGCCGACCTGGACCCCGATCAGGTCGCCGCCGTCTCGACGCCGTCGACGCTCGTCGCCGTGATCGCCGGAGCCGGTTCCGGCAAGACCCGCGTGCTCACTCGCCGCATCGCCTACCGGACCGCCGCCGGCACGGCCGATGCCCGCCACACCTTGGCGCTCACCTTCACCAGGGAGGCCGCCGGCGAACTGCGCCGCCGGCTGCGCCGCGGCGGCCTGCGCGAGCGCATCGAGGCAGGGACGTTCCACGCCGTCGCGCTCGGGCTGCTTCGCCAGCGCTGGCTCGAGCTCGACCAGCGCCCACCGACCGTGATCGGTGACCGCGAGCGCCTGCTCGCCGAGGTCGCCGCCGGCATCCCCGTCGCCGTGCTCGGCGGCGAGGCGGACTGGGCCGGTGCGCGCGGCGTCTCGGCCGAGGACTATCCGGAGGCGGCTCGCGCCGCCGGCCGCTGGGTGGCCGTATCGGTGGAGCGGATCTCCGAATGTCTCGTCGCCTACGCCGCCCTGAAGCGCCGGCGCGGCGTCGTCGACCTCGACGACTTGCTGGCGATCTCGATCGCCGAGCTCGAACGCGACCCGCGCTGGGCGGAGGTCGTGCGCTGGCGCTTCCGCCACGTCCTCGTCGACGAGGCGCAGGACCTGAATCCGGTGCAGTACCGGCTGCTCGAGTTGGTCGTCGGCGGGCGGGACGACCTCTACGTGGTCGGTGACCCGGCGCAAGCGATCTACGCCTTCAACGGCTCGGATCCGACGCTCCTGTCCGACATCGGCGACCGGCTCCCCGGGATCGAGATCATCAGGTTGCCGACGAACCACCGCAGCACGCCGCAGATCGTCGCCGCCGGCGGGTACGTTCTCCGCGCGTCCGGTCAAGCGGTCGACGAACGCTCGTCGCGGCCGGACGGGGCGGGCGTCAGCATCGTCGCGACCGCCAACGAGATGGACGAAGCCACCCAGGTCGCCCAGCTGCTCCGCACCATCGACCCCGACCTCGTCCGCCTCGGCCAGGTCGCGGTCCTCGCCCGCACCAACGCGCAGTTGAGCCGGCTCGGGCAGGCGAGTCGCGACGCCGGGGTGCCGCTACGCCGGCCGGCGCTCGAGCCGGGGAGCCCGCTGGCCAACGCCGTCCGGGCCGTGACCGCCCTGCCGTCGGCGACGCGGCTGCGGGGGTGGGCTCACGACGTGCTCGACGTCGACGTCACCACTCCGGGCGAGCCGGCCGATCCGGTCGAGACCGCCGAGCGCCGGCTCGCCGCGGCGGTGCTGGAGTTCCTCCGCGACCAACCGCTGGGCGACGGCGCCGGGCTCCGGGTCTGGATCGCCAGCACCGACCCCTTCGCCACGACCGGCGACACGGTCGGCGTCGACCTGTTGACGTTCCACGGCGCCAAGGGCCGGGAGTGGCACACGGTCATCGTCACCGGTGTCGAGACCGGATTGGTCCCCCACCGGTCGGCTACCACCGTCGCCGCCCGGGCCGAGGAAGCGCGGTTGCTCCACGTCGCCCTCACGCGCGCGAGCGACCGGCTCTTCGTGACGTGGGCCGAGCGGCGGGGTGGCTACGGGCGCAAACCGAGCCCGTTGATCGCCGGCGCCGACTTCGCCGGCGCCGAGCCCCGACCGCTGCGTCCTCCCCCCGAGTTGCGCCATCCGCCGAGCGCCGACGACGCGCCGATGGAACGCCTCATCGCCTGGCGCCAGGACGCCGCCCGGGCGGCGGCGATGTTGCCCGACGAGCTCTGCTCGGACCGCGACCTGGCCACGATCGTCGGCGCCTCACCGAGAACCCCCGAGGAGCTCGCCGCGGTCACCGGCCTGGGCCCCCTGACCGCCGCCAAGCTGTTCGCCCCGATCCGCTCGGCGCTCGACGGTACGGTCAGCCCGCCAGGTCGACGATGACCGGTGCGTGGTCGCTGGGCATCTTGCCCTTGCGGGCGTTGCGGTCGATGATGCACCACTCGACGCGCTCGGCGACCGGTCGGGAGCCGAGGACGAGATCGATGCGCATGCCCCGGCCCTCGTGGAAGTCGCCCCGGCGGTAGTCCCACCACGAGAAGACCCGCTCCGCGTCGGGGTGCTGCTGCCGGAAGATGTCGGAGAAGCCGCGATCGAGCAGCGCGCCGAGGTGCTCGCGTTCGGCCTTGGTCACGTGGGTCTCGCCTTCGAACGCGGCCGGGTCGTACACGTCGACGTCGGCGGGCGCGATGTTGAAGTCACCGGCCACGATGACCGCGTCGCCCGGCGACGTCACGGCGTCGAGATGCGAGCCCAGCCGTTCGAACCAACTCAGCTTGTACTCGTAGTGCTCGCTGCCGACGGCGCGGCCGTTGGGCGCGTAGATCGACACGATCGTGATGCCGTCGCACCGGGCGGTCATCAGACGCGCTTCGGAGTCCGGTTCGACGCCGTCGGCGAACCCGAACGACACGTCCTCGATTCCGGACCGCGACAGGATCGCCACTCCGTTCCAGCGCCCCTCACCGTGGTGGGCGGCCGAGTAGCCGAGCGACTCGAACGCCAACTGAGGGAAGGCGGAGTCGGCGATCTTGGTCTCCTGAAAGCACACGATGTCCGGCCGGATGTCGGTCAACCAGTGCTCGACGCGCTCTTGGCGGACCTTCAGTGAGTTGATGTTCCACGTCGCGAATCTGGTCATGGGAGCACCCCGTACCACTGCGAGCGAGCGAGCGCCAGCGAGTGAGCGGGTACCAACGGCCTGCGTGGCCGGGGAACGCAATGATGGGGCATCAGACCTCCTGCGCGCCCGCGGCGGCCTTCTTCGCCGCGGTCTTCCTGGTCGCGGCCTTGGCGGACGACGACTTCTTGGCGGCCGTCTTCCTCGCCGCCGTCTTCTTCGGCGCGGCCCCCGGTTCCTCCGGTGGCGCGACCGGTTCCTCCGCCGGCGCCGCCTTCTTCGCCGTCGTCCTCCTCGCCGATGCCGCCTTCTTGGCCGGCGCCGCCTTCTTCGCCGGCGCCGCCTTCTTGGCCGCGGCCTTCGGGGTCGCCGCCTTCTTGGCCGGCGCCGTCTTCTTGGTGGCGGCCTTCTTGGTGGCGGCCTTCCTGCCCGCGGCCTTCTTGGCCGGCTCCGTCGACACGGTCGCGGTCACGGTCTCGGCCAGCTCTTCCAGTTCGGGGGCGGGGACGAGCTCGACCACCGGCACCATGTCGGGCATCGCCAGATCGACGCTGCGGCGGGCCGGAGCGAAGCTCGTCACCACCAGCGTCACCGCGTCCCCCACCCGCATCACCTCGCGGGCGCTGCGCGGCGGCGGGTTGCCCATCAGGCGCAGCGGCACGTAGCCGCGCACGTCGCCGACCGTGACGTACGCGCCGTGGGACGAGTACGACTCGACGACCCCGTTGACGCTGCTCCCGACCGGGTGGTGCTCGACGAAGTCGAGGAACGGCAGCACGTCGTTGACGCTCGAACCCGATGTGGCGGCCGGCGCGGGCGGGGCGGCGGTCGTCGGGCCGGTCGACGCGGCCGCCTTCGTGGCCCGCCGGCCACCCGGCGGCGGCGTCGTCGGCACGGGCATCGGGAGGCTCGCCTCCTTGCTCGCCGAGCGGCGCACGGCCTGCGCCTCTAGCGGCCGGCGGGCGGCGCGCTGGGCCTTGCGGCTGGCGGGACCCTTCACCGGCAGGCGCTCGACGAAGACCCACCCGATGTTGGGCACCGGCTTGCCGCCGACCAGCCGACCCTCGTCGAACAGCCAGGGGTACTCGCCGTGGAACTCCTGGAACGAGTCGTTGCTCAACACCCGGGCGCCGACCTTGTTGGCGATGCTCAACACGAAGGCGTCGCCGCGACCGATCGCGCCGGCCGGTGGGGCGACGAGCTCGTTGTTGGCGACGGCCTCGTCGAACTCGGCCGTCTCTTTCTTGTCGATGCGGTGCCCGAACGTGGCGTCCACGACGACCGTCACGACGGCGTCGGGGAACTCGTCCCGGAACGCCAGCACCGCTTCGTCGAGCTGGCGCAGGCTGGGTGTCGACCGGCCCTCGGTGGCGATGTTGGAGCCGTCGACGACGACCACGTTGGAGGCGTTTTGCTTGCTAGGGCTCATGCGAGTTCCTCATCGTAGAGTCGGCCTCGATGATCAGGGCCGTGCTGTGGGACTTCGGCGGCGTGATCTTGTCCAGCCCGTTCGAGGCCTTTCGCCACTACGAGACGGCCCGCGGGCTGCCGCCGGACTTCATCCGCACGGTCAACACCGCCGAACCGCACGCCAACGCGTGGGCCCGTCTCGAACGCGCCGAGATCACGTCCGAGCAGTTCGACGCCGAGTTCGCCCGGGAGTCGGCGGCGTTGGGTCACGAGGTGCGAGGGGCGGATCTGCTCGAGCTGCTCGCCGGTGAAGTGCGCGAGGAGATGGTCACCGCGATCGACCGGGTGAAGGCGGCGGGGCTGAGGAACGCGTGCCTCACCAACAACATCGCCGGAGGCGACGTCAGCGTCGACGGTGCGGTCCGGCCGGACGTGGCCGCGGTGATGGCCCGCTTCGACGTCGTGTTGGAGTCGAGCAAGCTCGGCGTGCGCAAGCCGGAGCCGGCGTTCTATGCGCTGGCGTGCGAACGGCTCGACGTGACGCCGGACGAGTGCGTGTTCCTCGACGACCTCGGCGTCAATCTCAAGCCGGCCCGGGCGATGGGCATGACGACGATCAAGGTCGACGACCCGGCCGTCGCCCTCGCTGAGCTCGGCCGCGTCCTGCGTCTCGAGCTGACCTGACCCGGCTCGTCACAACGCCCGCTGGCGACGCGACGACACCACGCCGGTGTCGAAACCGGCGAGGTGCAGTCCGCCGTGGAAGCGGGCGTGCTCGATCTTGAGGCACCGGTTCATCACCACGTCGAGCCCGGCGGCGTGGGCGATCTCCGCGGCCTCGTCCGACCACAGCCCGAGCTGGCACCACAGCGTCTGCACGCCGCCGAGGGCGACCACCTCGCGGGCCACGTCCGGGAGCTGATCCTGCCGGCGGAACACGTCCACCAGGTTCGGGGACTCCGGCAGATCGGCGAGTGTCGGGTACACCGGCCGGCCGAGCACCTCGCCGCCCTTCGGGTTGACGAACCACACCTGCTCGAACGAGCAGCTCGACGACACCAGGTAGGTGGCGACGAAGTGGCTCGCCCGGCTCGGGTCGGCCGACATCCCCAGGATCGCGACGGTCCGCGTCCGCCGGATGATGGCGAGCCGCTCCTGCGCCGAGGGCGGGGTCCAGGTGGTCACGACGCTCACGTCCCGTCCGCCTTCATCGCCGCGGTGAGTGCCTGATCGAGGTCCCAGCAGATGTCGTCGGGCTCCTCGAGGCCCACGCAGAGGCGGATCAGGTCGGGCCCCACGCCCGCGGCGGCGAGCGCTTCGTCACTCAGCTGCTGGTGCGTGGTCGAGGCGGGATGGATGACCAGCGTCCGGACGTCGCCGATGTTGGCGAGGTGGCTGCACAGCTCGACCGACTCGACGAAGCGGCGTCCGGCGTCACGCCCGCCGACCACGCCGAACGACACGACCGCGCCCGCGCCGAGCGGGAGGTAGCGCTTCGCCCGCTCGTGGTCCGGGTGGTCGGGCAGTCCCGGCCAGCACACCCACGACACGGCCGGGTGGCCGACGAGGAACTCCACGACGGCGCGGGTGTTGGCGAGGTGGGCGTCCATCCGTTGGGGCAGCGTCTCGACGCCCTGGAGGAGCAGGAACGCGTTGAACGGCGAGAGCGACGGCCCGACGTCGCGAAGCTGCTCGGCGCGCAGCCGGGTCAGGAACCCGTATTCGGCGAAGTTGCCCCACCACGACAGCCCGCCGTACGAGGCCACCGGCTCGGTCAGCGCGGGGAAGTTGCCGTTGTCCCACGGGAAGCGGCCCGACTCGACGACCACTCCACCGAGCGAGGTGCCGTGGCCGCCGAGGTACTTCGTGGCGGAGTGCACGACGATGTCGGCGCCCCAGTCGATCGGCCGGCACAGGTAGGGCGTGGCCACCGTGGAGTCCACGATCAACGGGATCCCGGCGTCGTGGGCGACGGCGCTGAGGCCTTCGAGGTCGGGGACCGCCCCCGAGGGGTTGGCGACCATCTCGGTGTGGATAGCCCTGGTGTTCGGCCGGATCGCCGCGGCGAACGCCTCGGCGTCGCTGGACCCGACGAAGGTCGTGGACACGCCGAAGCGCCCGAGGGTGACCTCGAACAGTGTGCGCGTGCCGCCGTAGAGCTGGGCGGACGAGACAAGGTGGTCACCGGCGCGACAGAGGGCGGCGGCGACGAGGAACTCGGCCGACTGGCCGGTGGCCGTGGCCACGGCGCCGATCCCGCCGTCGAGGCTGGCGACGCGCTCCTCGAACGCGTTCACCGTCGGGTTGGAGATCCGCGAGTAGATCGGCCCGTACTTCTGCAGTGCGAACAGGTCGGCAGCGTCGGCGGCGTCCTCGAACACGAAGCTCGTGCTCTGCACGATCGGCACCGCCCGCGCGCCAGTAGTCGGATCGGGCCGCGCCCCGGCGTGGATCGCCCGGGTCCGAAACCCCCAGGAACGGTCAGCCATCACCCGAGTGTTTCACGTCATCCGAGGGTTTCGCGCCGGTACGTGTCCGCAGGAAACCCCCGGCTGGCGCGAAACCCTCGGGTGGTCACAACCCGGCAAACGCCGACTCCATGAGGTCGGCGAGCTCCTGGTCGTGGATCGTCTTGGAGCCGGTGGCGGGGCTGCCGGACTCGACCCGGGCGGCGTCGAGCAGCTCGTAGCCCCGGTCCTTGATCCGCCAGACGTTGTGCTCGAGGAAATACCACGGCCCCATGTTCGACGGCTCCTCCTGCAGCCACATCAGCTCCCGCGCGTTCGGGTAGCGGTCGAGGAGGGCGAGGAGCTGATCCGTCGGCAGCGGGTACAGCTGCTCGACGCGGACGATCGCCGCCGGCGCGTGGCGGGATTCCCGCTCGCTGAACGCGTCCCAGGCGATCTTGCCGCTGCAGAAGATGATCCGCCGCACGGAGTCGCGATCGGTGAGGAAGGGATCGTCGAGGATCTCCTCGAACGAGCCGGTGGTCAGCTCCTCGATGCGCGACCGCGTCTGCTTCAGCCGCAGGCCGACCTTGGGGGCGAAGATGATGAGCGGAGTGTGGCGCTCGCTGTGGACCTGCCGGCGCAGCAGGTGGAAGTACTGCGCCGCCGTCGTCGCGTTGCACACCTGGATGTTGTCCTCGGCCGCGGCGGTGAGGAACCGCTCGATCCGCGCCGACGAATGCTCCGGCCCCTGCCCCTCGTAGCCGTGGGGCAGGAGCAGGACGAGCCCGTTGTGCTGGCCCCACTTGTCCTCGGCCGCGACGAGGTACTGGTCGAGGATCACCTGGGCGCCGTTGACGAAGTCGCCGAACTGGGCCTCCCAGACGACCAGCGCGTCCGGGTTCGCCTGGGCGTAGCCGTACTCGAAGCCGAGGGCGGCGTACTCGGACAGCAGCGAGTCGTAGACCCAGAACCGGCCCTCCGCCCCCTCGAGGTGCTCCAGTGGTATCCACGGCTTGCCGGTCTCGTAGTCGATGAGCGCGGCGTGGCGCTGGCTGAACGTGCCCCGCCGGCTGTCCTCGCCGGCGAGCCGCACGCTGTGCCCCTCGAGCAACAGCGAACCGATGGCGAGGGCTTCGGCCGTCGCCCACTCGACCTCGCCGCTCTCGTACAACTTGTGGCGGGCGTCGAACTGGCGGGCCAGCTTCGGATGGACCGTGAACGACTCGGGATAGTCGGTGAGCCGGGCGAAGATCTTGTCGACCACCGGTCGCTCGACACCGGTTGGGACATGGGGCAGGACGCCGACCGGCGCGGGCGGCCGGGCCGCCTTCACCGGCCCCGCCGATTGGGCCCTCGTCTCGTCGAGGGCGACCTGCAGCTTGTCCTGGAAGTCGGCGAGCGCGTGCTCGGCCTCCTCCAGCGTGATGTCGCCCCGCTTCACCAGGGCCTCGACGTACAGCTTGCGCACGCTGCGCCGCTCGGCGATCGCCTTGTACATCAGCGGCTGGGTGTAACTGGGGTCGTCGCCCTCGTTGTGCCCGTGGCGCCGATAGCACCACATGTCGATCACGACGTCCTTGTGGAACCGCTGGCGGTACTCGAACGCCAGCCGGGCCACCCGCACACACGCTTCGGGATCGTCGCCGTTGACGTGGAAGATCGGCGCCTGCACCGTCCTCGCCACGTCGCTGCAGTAGAGCGACGACCGGGCGAACTCCGGCGCCGTGGTATAGCCGATCTGGTTGTTGATGATCAGGTGGATCGTGCCGCCGACGCGGTAGCCCGAGATGTCGCTCATCGCCAGCGTCTCGGCGACGACGCCCTGGCCGGCGAAGGCGGCGTCGCCGTGCATCAGGATGGGCAGCACCGGATAGGAGCCCGCCGGCTCGATCTGGTCCTGGGCGGCCCGGGCCATCCCGGCGACGACCGGATCGACGGCCTCCAGGTGGCTCGGGTTGGCGGCCAGTTCGACCCGGATGTCCGTCCCCGACGGGCTGACGTACTTGCCGGTGGCGCCGAGGTGGTACTTGACGTCGCCGGAGCCCTGCACCGAGTCGGGGTCGATGTGCCCCTCGAACTCCCGGAAGATCGCGTCGTAGCTCTTGCCGATGATGTTCGACAGCACGTTCAGCCGGCCGCGGTGGGCCATCCCGAGCACGCACGAGTCGAGCCCGGTGTCGGCGGCCGCCGAGATGATCTCGTCGAGGATCGGGATCGCCGACTCGGCACCCTCCAGCCCGTAGCGCTTGGTGCCCACGTACTTGGTGGCGAGGAACTTCTCGAAGGCCTCGGCGGCGTTGAGCCGCTCGAGGATCCGGTGCTTGCGCGCCTTGTCGAACGTGACGTGGACACCCTCGACCTTGGACTGGATCCAGCTCTGCTCCTGGGTGTCCTGGATGTGCATGTACTCGATGCCGATCGTGCGGCAGTAGGCGTCGCGAAGCACCCCGAGCAGCTCGCCGAGCGGCATCTTCTCGCGGCCGGCGATGCGGCCGGTGAGGAACTCGCGGTCGAGATCCCAGATCGTCAGCCCATACGTGAACGGATCGAGCTCGGTCGGCATCGCCGGCTCTTTCCAGTGCAGCGGGTCGAGATCGGCGATCAGGTGCCCGCGCACGCGGTACACCCGGATCAGGGTGGCGACCTGCATCTGCTTGTGCAGCATCGCCTCCTCGTGATCGATCGGGTTGACGTCGGGTCGCCACTTCACCGCCTCGTAGGGCATGTCGAGCGAGGCGAACACGTCGTTGTAGAACTCGTGCTCGCCGAGCAGCAGCTCGTGCACCCGTTGGAGGAACAGGCCGCTCTCGGCGCCCTGGATGATGCGGTGGTCGTAGGTGCTGGTCAGCGTGACGACCTTGCTGATCCCGAGCGAGCTGAGGTTGGCCCGATCGCTGCCCTCGAACTCGGCGGGGTAGTCGATGCGCCCGACCCCGACGATGGTGCCCTGACCCGGCATCAGCCGGGGGACGCTCTGCACGGTGCCGATCGTGCCGGGATTGGTCAGCGAGACGTTGGCGCCCTGGAAGTCCTCGACGGTGAGCTTGTTGGCGCGGACCTTGCGGATGAGCTCCTCGTAGGCGCCGAGGAACCCGGCGAAGTCGAGGCGGTCGGCGTCGCGGATGACCGGGACCACCAGGGTCCGGGTGCCGTCACCCTTGTCGACGTCGACCGCGATGCCGAGGTTGACGCGGTCGTTGCGAATCAGGCGCGGCTTGCCGTCGGCGCCCTCGGTATAGGCGTTGCGCATCACCGGCACGGCGTCGGCGATCGACCGCACGACCGCGTAGCCGATGAGGTGGGTGAAGCTCACCTTGCCCATGCCGCTGCGGCCGCGGTAGCCGTTGATCACCTTGCGGTTGACCTCGAGCAGCTTCGCCGGGACGTCGCGGAAGCTCGTCGCCGTCGGCACGGCCAGGCTCCGGGCCATGTTGGTGGCGATCACCGCGCCCACTCCCCGGATCGGATCGCCCTGCTCAACGGTCGGCTCGGGCTCAGCCTCCGGTGGCCCTGCGGGCGCCGCGGCCGGAGCGGGCGCGGGCGCCGCCGGCGCGGGGGCGGGTTCGTC
>JBKOUV010000024.1:0-7155 GCA_046723555.1 Actinomycetota bacterium
GTCGAAGGCCGTGCCCCCAAGTCCGGTCTCGAACTGGTAGGCGTGGTCGAAGTAGAGGTAGGTCGTCCGGCCCCGCGGGATCGCCACGCTGCGGGTCTGGGTGATCCTTGCGTCCATCGGTCTGTTGTGGTCGTCGCCCCAGAAGTTGAACCGGCCGCTCTCGGCATAGGTGGCGTCGAAGCCGGCGAACGGGTGGGTGTTCTGCGGGTAGAACCAACCCGTCGCGCCGGCGCTCCGGGTTCGCCGCCAGTTCCCGCTGCGCGTGCTCTCCAGGTCGTCCCAGTACAGCTCGACCGGCACCTGGCCGGCCCCGCACACCGCCGCCTTCGTGTTGCGCGCGCCCACCGGGACGACGTTCATCTGCGTCGCCGTCACGGCGTCGACGACGTTGGCGCAGTTGGCGGCGGTGAAAGCGGTCGACGCCGACCGCGTCCGGACACCGATGAGCTGGCGGCAGGCCTGCGGGAGGTAGCTGTACAGGTCCTGGTAGTCGCTGCCCGACGTGAGGAAGCTGTTCTCGACCTCGTAGTAGAGCCGGCCAACCTTGGCGATCGAGTCGGCGAGGGTGCGGCCCAGCCTGGCGACGGTGCGGCCGTGGAACGTGCCGCCGTCGACCAACAGCGCGGCCGCCTTGTTGTTCACGCCGCTGTTGACGTGGACGCCGCCGTTGTCGGTGAGGTCGGTGTGGTAGTTCGCGCTGCCGACTCGGTCGGGATCACCGAACTGCGGCGGATTCTTCATGTTGCGGAGCGCGCCGGTCGGCAGGTCCTCGCCGATCAGCCACCGCTGAGCCGGGGTGTCGGGTCCGCTGAGGGTGCTCGACTGATCGATCAGCTCCCCGAAGACGTCCGAGAGGGACTCGTTGATCGCGCCCGACTGGTAGTAGTAGTTGAGTTGTGACGTGAAGTCGGTGACGCCGTGGGTCAACTCGTGGCCGACGACGTCGTCCGCCGACGCGTAGTTCGGCCCGTACACCATCTGGTTGCCGTCCCAGAACGCGTTCCGGAACGGGCAGCCCATCGGGCAGTAGCGCACCGTCGAGAGGAGCGGTTTGCCCTTCCCGTCGACGCTGTCGCGCCCGTACCGGCGCAGGTAGAAGTTGTAGGTCAACCCGGACAGGTCGTAGGCGTCGTCGACGTCCCTGATCCCTCTGGGGCGCTGGCCTTCGCGGCGCACCGTCCTTGCGGGCGTCCACTCGTACGGGTCGCCGCGCCCGTTGCGGTCACAGACGCGGCGGAACAGCGCCTCCTCGATCTGGTTGTAGTGCAGCACGATGCTGCCGACTTGGGTGTGCACCAGGACCAGCTCGCGGATCGGCTCGGCGCCCGCGGAGGTCACCTCGACCCGCCAGACGAGGCTGGTGACGCGGATCCCCGGGCCGCCGATCAGCGCCGGGTTGTGGATCCACAGCTCGAGGCGCTCGTCGAGAGGAGCCCGGGGGCCACGTGATAATCCTTCGCCACCACCTCGATCGCCCGCTGGCGAGCCGTCTGCGCGCTGATCGACGGGATCACGCTGGGCTTGTCGCCGGGCAGCACCTCACCGCCCGCGGCGACGACGTTGCCGGCGTCGTCGACGTTGACGACGAGCTCACCGGACAGCACCGGGATGCCGCGGTAGACCTGTTGAAATCGTACGGATTCGCCGCCCTGGTCGCCGGTCTGGCTCCTCATCGTCCGCAGTTCGGTCGCTTCGTCACGCAGGCCGAAGAGTGACCCGTAGCGGTCGAAGAAGCCGCGGGCGACGGCTTCGGCCGGCGCGGTCTCGGCCAACCCGGCAACCCGTGCGATCGGCTCGTCACTGGACATGGCGATGAACCGGACCCGTCCGGTCTCCGCGTGGTACGCGATGTGGGCCGTTCCTGCGGTCGCCGCCTCGATCTCCCCGATCAACGTGGCATCGCTCGGTGGTCCGGGCGCGACCGGTCTGCTGCTCGCGTTGGAGAGACCCGAGCCGACGACGGTCACGGCGACCAACGCGACCAGCGCGGCGACGCCGACGGGCACCATTCGATGAGCCATAGCCCCTCCCTCGTGAGCGTGGCCGTCTAGTTGACCCCTCGGATTTCCGCCTTGTCACCTGGCGGTGATCGTCCGGTCGATCACCACGAGGTGGCGGGGGAGCGAAACGACGTCCCCGGGGAAAGATCAAGCGAGCCCATTACGCTGGCGGCCCTTATGTCGAAGAAGACGAAGAAGCGCAAGGCGCGGATGCGCCGATCGAAGGCGAACCACGGCAAGCGCCCCAACACCGGTCGCGGCTGACGCCTTGAGCCCTCCTCCCCCCACTCGGCGTGAGGAGGTGATCGACATCCTGCACGGCGTCTCGGTCCCCGATCCGTATCGCTGGCTCGAGTCCGGTGACGACGCCGAGGTCCGGGATTGGGTCGCCGCCCAGAACGCCCACACCCGCATCGCCCTGGACGCCCGGGTCGACCGTCCGTGGTGGCACGAGCGCCTCGTCGCGCTGATGCAGCTGCCGGTCGTGATGGCGGCGCAGGTGCGCGGCGACCACCTGTTCTGTCTCGAGCGTCCGGCCGGCGCCGAGCAGTTCCTCCTCACCCGGCGATCCGCAGTGGACACCGACGCGGCGCCGGTCGTCCTGCTCGATCCGGCTGCCGGTGTCGCCGACGCGGCCAACGCCATCGACTGGTTCGAGGCGAGCGACGACGGCTCGCTCGTGGCGGTCGGTACGAGCGAGGGCGGCACCGAGAACTCGGTGCTGCGTGTCCTCGACAGCATCGACGGGTGTGATCTCGGCGTCGCGATCCCCAACACGCGCGCGTGCAGCGTGGCGTGGGAGCCGGACGGCTCCGGGTTCGCCTACACCCGCTACCCCGAGGGCGACGAGTACCACCGCACGGTGCACCATCACCGGCTCGGCGACGACTGGCCCGCCGATCCGGTGGTGTGGGCGGAGCATCCCGACCCGCAGGCCTGGCCCGACGTGACGATGTCGCCGGACGGGGCGCACCTGCTCGTCCACGTCCTCGTCGGCTGGGCCCGCTACGACGTCCACCTCCTCGACCGCCGATCGGGTGAGTGGTCGACGGTCGTCGGTGGGGTCGAAGCGACGTCGACGTTCGAGTTCGCCGCCGACGGCGAGTCGCTGGTCGGCGTCACGACGGTCGACGCGCCGAAGGGGCGGCTCGTCCGAGTGCCGTTCGCGCTGACCGACCCGCGCGAGTGGCAGACCCTCGTCCCCGAGGGCGACGGTGTGCTGTCGAACGCGACGGTCTGCGGCGCCGACGTCCTCGTTGTCTCGACGCAGCGGGCCGTCGACCGCATCCTCCGTTTCGACGGCAGCGGTCGGGCCCTCGGTTCCGTCGAGGGGGTAGGAGCGGTGGTCGCGGTCCCCGGTCTCACCGCCGATCGCGAAACGGGCCGGGCGTTCGCCGTCGTCGACTCGTTCGACTCCCCGACCGCGCTGTGGCGGATCGACGACGGTGGGGCGTCACGCTGGTTACCGCGTGCTGCGCAGGTCGAGGGTGTCCCGGTGCTCCGCGTCGGCCAGATGACGTACTCGTCCGCCGATGGCACCGAGATCGGCCTGTTCCTGATCCATCGCGACGACGTCGAACCGGGATCGGACGTGCCGCTCATCCTCAATGGCTACGGGGGCTTCGCGATCGCCGAGACGCCGGTCTGGTCACCCCAGATCGCGGCGTGGTGTGCGGCCGGCGGGACCTACGCCATCGCGGGCCTGCGCGGCGGGTTGGAGGAGGGCGAGGCGTGGCACCACGCCGGGCGGCGGGCGAACAAGCAGAACGTGTTCGACGACTTCCATGCCGCCGCCGATTGGCTCGTCGAGCGGCGGCTGGCCGACCGTGACCGGTTGGCGATCCTCGGCCGGTCGAACGGCGGTCTGCTCGTCGGTGCCGCGCTCACGCAGCGCCCCGACCTCTGTCGGGCCGTGTGGTGCGGGGTGCCGCTGCTCGACATGGTGCGCTTCCCGCAATTCCTGATCGCCCGGCTGTGGACGGACGAGTACGGGGATCCTGACGTCGCCGAGGAGTTCGGCTGGCTGTTCGCCTACTCGCCGTACCACCACGTGGTCGACGGCACGGCCTACCCGGCCACGCTGTTCACGACCGCCGAGGGCGACTCCCGGGTCGACCCGCTGCACGCCCGCAAGATGGCGGCGCGGCTGCAGCACACGTCGGCGGGCCAGGACGATCGGCCGATCCTGCTGTACCAGGAGGGGCGGGCCGGCCACGGCGTCGGCAAGCCGGTGGCCAAGCGGGCCGACGAGCTCGCCGACGGCCTGACGTTCCTCGCCTGGCAGCTCGGGCTCGTCGTCCCGGCGGCGGAACACGCCACCGTGTCGTGACGGCGCGAGTCGAGTGGCTGACGGTCGGCGGCGCCGTCGAGCCGTGGGAGCGGCTCGGCCTCGTCGTCCACGAAGGCCTGGTGCCGTTGTTCGGCACCGGCATTCGCATCGCGGCGTCGGCCCCGGCCGGCATCGGCGGCTGGGCGCTGTCGGGCGCAGTCGAGCCGTCGACCGACGTCGATGGGTTGGCGACCGAACTGGTCGAGCCGATGTCGCCGATCTTCGTGAACCACGAGTTGGGGGCGTTCGCCCTGGATCATGTGGTGGTTACCACCGACTCGTTGGAGCGCACGTGCCAGCAGATCGAGCGGGTGACCGGAGCGCCATTGCGTCGGGTCCGCGAGGTCGGGCAGATGCGTCAGGGGTTCCATCGCCTGGGTGGTCTGATCGTCGAGGTCGTCGAGCGGGCGGGCCTGCCGGAGGGGCCGGCGACGTTCTGGGGATTGGTGCTGAACGTGGAGGACCTCGACGCCGCCGTAGCGCGGCTCGGCCCCGAGGTCATCGGCGCGTCGAGGCCGGCGGTCCAGCCCGGTCGCTCGATCGCCACCGTGCAGGAGTCCGCCGGCCTCGGTCTACCGGTCGCGTTGATGACACCCGCCTGACCCCGGAACTGTGAGCCCTCGCCGCGGTGTCCCGCGGTTCGAGAGCTCACCGCTCGTGGGAGGAGGGGGTCAGGGGAGCTCGAGGTCGATGAACGGCGTGATGTCGGTGGTCCAGGAGCCGGAGGGGCCGACCTCGTTCTGGTACTCGTACCAGCTGTTCGTCCCATCCGACACGTGGAGCTTGTACTGCCGCTGGTTGCCGCAGGGGAGGCTCAGGGTGAACGCCCTGGTGGCCTCATCACCGGTGCCTGACGTGTCGGCGTCGAGGTGCGTCGAGTAGTTGCTAATCGATGCCCAGGTTCCGGCGACACCGGCGACCTTGGCCCGCACTTTGCTCAGGGACCAGTTGACCGTGACGTCCTTGTTGTGGTCGTTGTCCACCGTGATGCTCACGCCGCAGCTGGCCGAAGCCGAGTGGCTGACGACGCCGATGGCGCCGGTCGCGGCGATGGCGGAGGCGGCAACGAGTGTCCGGATCTTCATGATGGGGTGTCCTTTCGGGCGAGTCCCGCCGGCGTTTCCGGCGGGGTCGCACAGGTGACGCCGCGGCGACGCCGCCGATACGGCCCGAGCGCAGGTGTCGGGTCGCGGAGGGCCGACGTTTAGGGAAAACCCGTAGGTGCTAGGGCTCGAGGTCGGCGTCGCCGTCGGGCGATCCCGCCAACGACGCCCGGCCCGGCTCGCAACTGTTCAGCAAGGGGCACCAGCGGCAGGACATCCCCGGCGTGCGCCGCGGATGTCGGCCTTCGACCCGCAGCTCGATCATCCGCTCGATCGCGTCGAGGGTGCGGCGGAGGGCGGAGCGCAGGGAGGCCGGGACGACGTCCTCGACCACCGCCGCGCCCGAGTCCAGCGAGAACGTCGCCAGCTTGCGCGGCGGGACGTCCCGGCACAGCGTCTCGACGAGCGCGTAGAAGCGCAGGTCCTCGCGGTGGCGGGCCATGATCCGCCCCGACTTCAGGTCGATGATGACCTTGCGGCTCTCCCGCCCGACTGGCCGGCCGATCACCAGGTCGACGCGTGCCCGCAGCACGATCGGGCCCTCGAGCGGGTACTGCGCCGCGGCTTCCGTCATCGGGTGCCAGCGCCGGTCGAGCGGCGGGAAGCACTCGAGGAACTTGGTGACTCGCTCGACGGCTTGCCCGCGCAGGTCGGCCTCGTCGCCCGGGCCGAGGCCGGCCACGTAGGCGCCCAGCTTGTGCGGCTCGTCGGCCAGCCGGGCGAGCGCCTCGTCGACGAGATCCGCCGGGGTCGGCTCGCCGCGCCAGCTCAGCAGCAGCTGGATCGCCTTGTGCGACACCTGCCCACGAGCGCGGGCCGGGCTCCACGCGAAGTCGTCGGGTGCGAGGTAGTGGGCCTCGCAGTCGAGCACGCCGGCGATGCCGTGCTTGGTGACGAACAGGTCGGTGGCGTCGCCGTTGCCGTGCTGCAGGCGCGCGCCCAACTCGGCGAGCGCGGCTTCCGTGTCGGCTCGGAGGTCGGCGATGAAGTCGGGGTCGAACACGACCGGGGGATCGGTTCGCCGCAAGGCGTCGAGGGTGCGCTGCTGGACCGGCGTGAGACCGCCGCCGGAGGGCGCGGACTGCTCGTCGGTCATCGAGCCGGACTGTACCGACGTGACGCCGGCGTCGAGTGTGACACCCATTCGTCAGGATGTCCCCATGGAGTCGAGCACGATCCGCTTCGCCGACGCCGCCCACGTGCTCACGCGGGAGGCGCGGCGACGCGGACTCGTCACCCCCGGCTTCCGGTGCCCACCGCGACTGATCGGCGTAGACCGCACCCTGCGCCGGCGGTCCGGCGCCCCGGTTGTCTCGGTCCGGGTGCGGGGCCGGCCCTGGCCGGTCGTGCTCGGCGACATGATCGAGGGCGTCATCGTCGCCAACGCGCTCCCGACTCCGGAAGCCACCCGCTTGCGCACCGAGCTGTGGGGCGTGTTCACCCGCGCCGACAGCACGGCCGGGAGATCGGAGGTCGCCTGACGGTCACAAACGCTGCGTAGCCTGATGGCATCAGTGACCACCTCGAAGTGAGCGACAACGAAGGGCAGGGCCGGTACGAGGGGCACCTCGACGGCGAGCTCGTTGGGCACGTCCGCTACGTCCGGCGGGGCGGCCGGGCGTACTTCGTGCACACCGAGGTCGATCCCGGCCACGAGGGCGCCGGCCTCGGCTCGACGCTTGTCCGCGGCGCCGTCGACGCCCAGCGCGAGCGGGGCGAGCTC
>JBKOUV010000290.1:0-8840 GCA_046723555.1 Actinomycetota bacterium
CGAACTGTGCGGCGCCCATCGCCATCTGGGTCGCCCACAGCGTGCCGAAGTGGGTTCGACTTTCGACGTCGGCGAGCGCTTCGGGCCACGCCACCTCGACGTGATGGCCGAGCCCGTCCAGCAGCCGGGCTGCGGAGCGAATGGCCTCGACGCAGTCGTCGTGGACGAACTCACCCTGGGGGTGAACGTCGAGCAGCCCGACCCGCAGGCGTCCGGGGTCCGCGCCGACCTCGTCGGCGTACGGACGAGCCGGCGGGGCGGCGATGACGGTGTCGCCGACCGCCGGACCGCGGACCGCGTCGAGGAGCGCCGCGGTGTCGCGCACGGTCCGGCTGACGCACAGCTCGACGCCGAGTCCGACCTCGGCGCGCAACGGCCCGACACTGGTCCGACCCTGGCTCGGCTTGAGCCCGACCAGCCCGCAGCACGAGGCGGGAATGCGGATGCTGCCCCCGCCGTCCGACGCATTGGCGAACGGGACCATCCCCGTCGCCACCGCGGCCGCGGCGCCGCCACTGGACCCGCCCGGAGTCCGGTCGAGGTCCCACGGGTTGTGGGTCGGGCCCCAGGCGACCGGCTGGGTCGTCGGGAGGCTGCCCATCTCGGGGCTGTTCGTACGCCCGGCGACCACCAGCCCGGCGGCCTTGAGGCGGGTCACGAGCGTGGTGTCGGACGTGTCGACGACGGCGGCGGCGCGGAGGGCGGTGTTGCCGTTGGACAGGGTCTGGCCGGCGTAGCTCGTGTAGAGGTCCTTGAGCAGGAACGGGACGCCGCGGAACGGACCGTCCGGAAGCTCAGGATCGGCGGCGACGTCGTGGGCGTGGTCGTACCACCGCATCACCACCGCGTTGAGGTCTGGGTCGATCCGCTCGATCCGTTCGATCGCCGCCTCGACCAGCTCGAGCGGTGTTACTTCACCCTTGGCCACCAAGGCGGCCTGGTCGACGGCGTCCATCCAGCGGGTCTCTTCCACGAGCGATGTCATCGCATTCCGGTGTAGCACGACCGGTACGGTCGTACGGGGTGGAGGACCTGGAGATCGATCAGGTGGCGCCGAGCGGGCGCGACCTCGTGCGCGATCGTTCCATCGTCTCCTTCCTCGTCGCCTCCACGACGTCGTCGACGGGGACGCTCCTGCAGGCGGCGGCGCTCGGCAAGCAGCTCTTCGACATCACCGACAGCGCGCTCGCCCTCGGGCTGCTCGGGCTCGTCGAGTTCCTCCCGGCGCTCGTCCTCCTGCCGCTCACCGGCTCGGCCGCCGATCGGTTCGACCGTCGCCGGGTCGCCGCGATCGGGTTCTTCGCCGAGGTGTTGACTTCCGTCGCCTTCTGCATCTACGCCGCAACTGATCCGACGTCCGGGTTCCCCCTCTTCCTGATGGCCGCCCTCTTCGGCGTGGCGCGGGCATTCGTCGCCCCGTCGGTGCGCTCGCTGCCGCCGCTACTCGCGCCGGTCGGCGGGTTGCCCCGCCTCATCGCCCTGTACACCGCCACGTGGCAGTTCGGGATGATCGCCGGACCGGCCGTCAGTGGATTCCTGTACGACATCGACACCACCGTGCCGTACTTCGTCGCCGCGGCATGCTTCATGGTGTCGACCGGCACGGTTTTGACCGTGACACTCCGCCGGGAACAGCAGCGGACACCGTCGGACGAGCGACCCACCCTGCACCATGCCCTCGAGGGTCTGCGGTTCATCCGTCGGCAGCCGGTGTTGCTCGGCGCGATCTCGCTGGACCTGTTCGCCGTTCTGTTCGGTGGTGCCATCGCCCTCCTGCCGGCGATCGCCGAGGAGCGACTCGGCGTGGGCAACGTCGGGTACGGCTGGCTGCGGGCCGCGCCCGGGATCGGGGCCGTCGCCCTCACCGCGCTCCTCGCCGTGCGTCCAGTCCGCCGGCACGTCGGGGCGAAGCTGCTCCTCTCGGTCGGGTTGTTCGGTGTGGCCACCGTGATCTTCGGGTTGACCCGCAGCTACGCGGTCGCCTTCGTCGCCCTGCTCGTCCTGTCGGGCGCCGACGCGGTCAGCGTGTTCATCCGCGCCACGCTTGTGCCGCTCGTGACCGTCGACATCATGCGCGGTCGGGTCGCCGCGGTCGAGAACGTGTTCATCGGCGCGTCGAACGAACTCGGGGCGTTCGAGTCGGGCGTCGCCGCCACCCTGCTCGGCGTCGGGCCCGCGGTGGCGCTGGGTGGCCTGCTGACCCTCGGGGTCGTCGCCGTGTGGCCGGTGTTC
Source organism: Actinomycetota bacterium (assembly GCA_046723555.1). Lineage (GTDB taxonomy): Bacteria > Actinomycetota > Acidimicrobiia > Acidimicrobiales > Ilumatobacteraceae > JALZMG01. The sequence continues at coordinate 2,233 of JBKOUV010000290.1, forward strand.
TTTCCCGCCCTGCGTTCGATCGACCGGTTCGAGGACGTCGCCGCCCCTGATCTTGCGCCCGTCGCCGGGACGGCGACTTAAGTTCGTGCGATGCGCAAACTGATCAAGGACTTCGGGGACTTCGTCAAAAGGGCAACGTGATCACGATTGCCGTCGGCCTGGTGATGGCGCTGTACTTCCAGAAGATCATCGAGGCCCTCCTCGACGGCGTCATCAACCCGATCATCGCGGCCATCTTCGGCAAGTCGAATTTCACCGACATCGGGTTCGACATCGGCGACGCGAGGATCTCGATCGGCCTGGTCATCGACGCGATCATCAGTTTCGTCCTGGTGGCGTTCCTCCTGTTCCTCATCGTCGAGGCGTACAACCGGATGCGGCCCGCCGGCGACGACGTCTCCCCGGCCACCGAGGTCGCCCTGCTCACCGAGATCCGCGACCTGCTCGCCCAGCGCCAGCCCTGACATGGCGCGGCGGACGCCAGCCGCTTGAATGGTCCAAATGCGCCGGCGGCACCGCACCCCCCTGCTCGCGCTGGCGGCCGTCGTGCTGGCCGCCTGTGGCGCCGGCGAGGCAGCTTCCCCGGGGGAGTCGCCGTCGACTGTCGGCAACGTCGGTCACCTGCCCGGCGAGCTCGTCCACGGCACGTCACCGGCGCCGTCGACCACGGAGTCGGGCGACGTCGTGCCGTACGGCAGCACCGCCACGACCGCCGACGCGGACGACCCCAACGAGCACCCGACGCCGTTGCCGCCCGGCCGCGTCGGTGAGATCATCCACGGGAACCGCCTGTTCGTCCTCGGCGACTCGATCCTCGCGGCCACGACCACGACATACGGCGGGGAGATGTGCAAACGCCTCGTCCCCCACGGATGGAACGTGGAGATCGACGCCCAGACCGGCCGCGACACGGCAGGGGGACTGAAGGTGCTCCACGACCGGCTCGACCAGGGTGAGCAGTGGGACGCCGCCGTGGTGCTGCTCGGCAACAACTACCGCGACGACCCTGGGCAGTTCGACGAGCAGCTCGCTGAGATCCTCGGCCTGCTCGCCCCCGCGCCCGTGCTCCTGCTGACCGTCACCGAGTTCGAGGACGTGCAGGCCCAGGTCAACGACGTCATCCGCACGGAAGCCGCCAGGCGGTACAACGTCCGACTCCTGGACTGGTCCGCCCGCACCGCCCACGACGACTCGCTCGTCGGGGACGACGGGCTGCACCTCACCGACAAGGGCCGAGTCGCCATCGTGGCGATGATCCGGCTCGCCCTCGGTGACGCGCCGGCCGGCAGCGTCGGGCAGTGCCGCGACAGCTGACCGGAGCTCAGCGACCCACGTAGCTCGGCGGTCGCTTCTCCAGAAACGAGGCCACACCCTCGCGGTGGTCCTCGGTCTGGAACAGGCGGGCCAGCTCCGCCGAGACCCAGCTGCCGAGCGCCGACCAGTCCGGGTCGAGGGCCCGGCGGAGCCCGCTCTTCAGCGCCTGCACGGCGAGCGGCGGGTTCGACGCGATGCGGCGGGCGAGGTCTCCGGCCTCGGCGAGGAGCGTCTCGTGGGGGACCACTCGCGAGACCAGCCCGATCTCGCGCGCGGTGGCGGCGTCGACGATCTCACCCGTGAACAGCAACTCGGCGGCCCGCTCGCGCCCAACGAGCTGGGCGAGCCGGCCGAGACCGGGCGCGTCCGAGACCAGGCCACGGAGCACGAACAGCTCGCCGAAGCGGGCCCGCTCGGACGCCACGCGGATGTCGGCCATCAACGCCAGCTCCATGCCCCAGCCGACCGCAGCACCGTTCACCGCGGCCACGACCGGCACGTCGGTGTGGAGCAGGGCATTGGCGGCCGGGGTCAGGCGCGGGGCCGTCGCCAGCTCCGCCGACGGCCGTTCCGGTCCGGCCATGATCAGCTTCACGTCGTCGCCGGAGCAGAACGCCGGATCCTCGCCGGTGATGACGAGGCAGCGGACGTCGGCGGCGCCCAGTCCGCGCACCGCCTCTTCGAGCTCGCGGTAGCTCTGCCGGCGCAGGGCGTTGCGGGCCTCCGGCCGGGCGAGCGTCAGCACCCCCACGTGGTCGGTGACCTCGAACCTCAGGTCCTCAGGCAAGACGGGCATGTCCAGGATGCTCGCGCGGCACCTCGGGCGAAACTGCAGTTGGAAGGGGGCCGCCTGGCTGCGAGCCTGGATCGGTGCTGCAGGCGCAGGGACTCGCGGTAGAGGTCGGCGGCCGGCTCGTGGTCGAGTCGGCCGGCTTCACCGTCATGCCCCGGGACAAGGTCGGTCTGGTCGGGCGCAACGGGGCCGGAAAGACGAGCCTGTTCCGCGTGCTCGGCGGCGAGGCCGAGCCGGCCGCCGGTCGCGTCGTCCGCACCGGGGCGTTCGGTTATCTGCCCCAGGACCCACGCATCGCCGGCGTGCTCGACGGTCGTACGGCGGTCACCCACATCCTCTCCGGGCGCGGCATCGACGCCGAGCTCGAGCGGATCGAGAAGCTCCGCATCGCGATGGAGGAGCTCCCCGACGAGCGCAACGTCGCCCGTTACACCCGCGCCGAGGAGGCGTTCCGCACGAAGGGTGGGTACGCCGCCGACAGTGAGGCCCGGGCGATCGCCGCCGGTCTCGGGCTCGACGCCGGCCGCGTCGACTCACCGATCGGCGTGTTGTCCGGCGGCGAGCGGAGGCGGGTCGAGCTCGCGCGCATCCTCTTCGGCGGCAGTGACGTCCTGTGCCTCGACGAGCCGACCAACCACCTCGACGTCGACGCCAAGGAGTGGCTGATGGGGTTCCTGCGCTCGTACCGCGGGGCGCTGCTGGTCATCAGCCACGACCTCGTACTCCTCGACGAGGCGATCACCCGGGTGCTCCACCTGGATCGCCCGCGGGAGGACGCCGTCGGCCACCTCGTCGAGTACAAGGGCACGTACTCGCAGTACGTCGCGGCGCGCGCCGCGGACGAGGAACGGCTGGCGGCGCTGGCGCTCCGCCAAGCGAAGGAGCGGGCGCGGATGCAGCGCTTCGTCGACCGGTTCGGCGCCAAAGCGTCCAAGGCGTCGCTGGCCCACAGCATGGAGAAGCGGATCGCCCGGCTCGACGCCGACCGGGTCGAGGCGCCGCGGGGCGACAAGGTGTTGCGCGTGCGGTTCCCCGAGCCGCCGGCCCCCGGCCGCACCGTCGTCACCGCGGTCGGACTGGCGAAGAGCTACGCCGGGCCGCCCGTCTTCCAGGACGTCTCGTTCGACCTCGGGCGCGGCGAGCGACTGCTCGTGCTCGGGCTCAACGGGGCCGGCAAGACGAGCCTGCTGCGGATCCTTGCCGGGGAGACCCTGGCCGATCGGGGCGACGTGATGTTCGGGCATCACGTGACCGTCGGCTACTACGCCCAGGAGCACGACAACCTGCGGGTCGACGAGACCCTGCTCCAGAACATCCGGGTCGAGGTCCCCACGGGTGTGCAGCTCACCGAGACCGAGCTGCGGGGGCTGCTCGGGATGTTCGGGCTCAGCGGGGACAAGGTGTTCCAGGACGCCGGGACGCTGTCCGGCGGCGAGAAGACGAAGCTGGCGCTGGCGATGCTGATGGTCGGGCGGAACAACCTCTTGCTGCTCGACGAGCCGACGAACAACCTCGACCCGGGCAGCCGGCAGGCGGTGTCCGATGCCCTCCGCGACTGGCCCGGCGCGATCATCCTCGTCAGCCACGACACCGAGTTCGTCGAGCAGCTCACGCCGACCAAGGTCCTGCTCATGCCGGACGGCGAGCTCGACTACTTCAGCACCGGCTGGCTCGACCTCGTCGCTCTCGCCTGACCACCTCTCATCCGAGGGTTTCGCGCCATCCGAGGGTTTCGTGCGGGACTGTGCCGCGCCACACCCTCGGATGGCAGCAGACCCTCGGATGAGCGCTACCGTCCGGCCGATGCGCATCGGGATGTTCGGCACGCGGGTGACCGAGGGGACGATCGACGAGGTCGTCGAGGAGGTGCGGCAGGCCGAGGCCGACGGGCTCGCCACGTACTGGGCCTCGCAGATCTTCGGGCAGGACGCGCTGACGGCGCTCGCCATCGTCGGGAGGGAGGTGCCACGCATCGAGCTCGGCACGAGCGTCGTCCCGACGTATCCCCGCCACCCGGTGGTGATGGCCCAACAGGCCCACACGGTGAACGCCGCCGCGGACGGCCGGCTGTGCCTCGGCATCGGGCTCAGCCACCAGATCGTCGTCGAGTCGATGTGGGGGCTCAGCTTCGCCAAGCCGGTGCGTCACCTCCGCGAGTACCTCAGCGTGCTCGGGCCGCTGTCCCGTGGCGAATCGGTGTCGTTCGACGGCGAGGAGTACCGCGTCCATGCGACGCTGGCCGTCGCCGGCGCCCAGCCCTATCCGATCGTCGTCGCTGCCCTCGGCCCGCAGCTGCTCAAGGTCACCGCAGAACTGGCCGACGGCACCCTGACCTGGTGCACCGGGCCGAAGACCCTGGCCGAACACACCATCCCGACGATCACGGCCGCGGCCGAGGCGGCCGGGCGCCCGGCCCCGCGGGTGATCGCCGCCCTTCCGGTCTGCGTCACTTACGACATCGACGGGGCGAGGGCCCGAGCCGGCAAGGTGTTCTCGATCTACGGGCAGCTGCCGAGCTACCGCTCGATGCTCGACCGCGAGGGCGTGGAGGGGCCGGGCGACATCGCCCTGGTCGGCACCGAGAAGGAGGTCACCGCGGGAATCGTCGCTCTCGCCGACATCGGGGTCACCGACTTCGCCGCCGTCGAGTTCGGCGCCGGGCCGGACGAGCGGGCGGCGACCCGAGCCGCCGTCGTCGCTGCGATCAGCTGATCGTCAGCGGCGTCGCCGCCGCCTCGCGGCGGACGTCCTCGAAGAAGTCGTTGCCCTTGTCGTCGACGACGATGAACGCGGGGAAGTCGACGACCTCGATCCGCCACACCGCCTCCATGCCCAACTCGGGGTACTCGAGCACCTCGACCTTGGTGATGTTGTCGAGGGCGAGGCGCGCCGCCGGGCCGCCGATCGAGCCGAGGTAGAAGCCGCCGTGGCGGGCGCACGACTCGGTGACCTGCCGGGAGCGGTTGCCCTTGGCCAGCATCACCATCGACCCGCCGGCGGCCTGGAACTGGTCGACGTAGCTGTCCATCCGCCCGGCCGTCGTCGGTCCGAACGAGCCGGAGACGTAGCCGTCGGGCGTCTTGGCCGGCCCGGCGTAGTAGACGCAGTGGTCCCGGAGGTACGCCGGCATCGGCTCGCCGGCGTCGAGGCGCTCCTTGATCTTGGCGTGGGCGATGTCGCGGGCGACGACCATCGGGCCGGTGAGCATCACCCGGGTCTTGACCGGGTACTTCGACAGCTCGGCGCGGATCTCGGCCATCGGGCGGGTGAGGTCGATGCGCACGGCGGGCGTGCCGGCGTCGAGCGCTTCGGTGACGTCGGGCAGGAAGCGGGCGGGGTCGGTCTCGAGCTGCTCGACGAACACGCCGTCGCGCGTGATCTTGCCCTTGGCCTGGCGGTCCGCCGAGCACGACACGGCGAGGGCGACCGGACAGCTCGCCCCGTGGCGGGGCAGGCGGATGATCCGCACGTCGTGGCAGAAGTACTTGCCGCCGAACTGGGCGCCGATGCCGGTGCGCTGGGCCAGGCCGAGGACCTTCGCCTCCAGCTCGACGTCGCGGAATCCGTGCCCCGCCGGCGAGCCCGTCGTCGGCAGGGTGTCGAGATAGTGGGTGGACGCCAGCTTGGCGGTCTCCACGGCGTACTCGGCCGACGTCCCGCCGATGACAACGGCCAGGTGGTAGGGCGGACAGGCGGCGGTTCCGAGCGCCTGCATCTTGTCGAACAGCCATGGCAGCAACGTCGTCTCGTTGAGCAGCGCCTTGGTCTCCTGGAACAGGTACGACTTGTTGGCGCTTCCGCCGCCCTTGGCGATGAACAAGAAGGAGTAGGTGTCGCCGTCGACGGCGGAGATCTTGATCTCGGCGGGAAGGTTGGTGCCGGTGTTGACCTCGTCGTACATCGTCACCGGGGCCATCTGGCTGTAGCGCAGGTTGCTCGTGAGGTAGGTCTCCTGCACACCCTGGGCGATGGCGGCCTCGTCACCGCCGCCGGTGAAGACGTACTGGCCCTTCTTCGCCTTGACGATCGCGGTGCCGGTGTCCTGGCACATCGGGAGGATCCCGCCGGCGGCGATCGACGCGTTCTTGAGCAGGTCGAGGGCGACGAATCGGTCGTTGTCGCTGGCCTCCGGGTCGTCGAGTACCCGGCGCAGCTGGGCGAGATGGGCGGGGCGCAGGAAGTGGGCGATGTCGTGCATCGCCGTGGCCGTGAGGCGGGTGATCGCCTCCGGCTCGACGCGCAGGAACGGGCCGGCGGGTGTGTCGAACGTCGAGACACCGTCGGTGGTGACGAGCCGGTACGGCGTGTCGTCCGGGCCGAGGGGGAGCAGTTCGGTGTGCTCCACGCCGCGTCAGCCCAGTGCCGGTGAGCCGTGGAACGGCCCAGGATCTCCGACCGCCGGGATGTCCGGTGGCCGCCAGGCGGTGGCGCCGGCGACGGCGTCGGCGACGGCCTTCCACTCAGCCGGCCGCCAGCCTTCGGCCGCGGCCGGCACCGTGCC
>JBKOUV010000325.1:0-17017 GCA_046723555.1 Actinomycetota bacterium
GCCGGACCCACGCGCCGAGGCGGAGGTTGTTGGCGACGCTGAGTGCGGGGAACACCCGCCGGCCCTCCGGCACCATCGCGATCCCGTCCCGCACCAGCTGGGTCGGCGATTGCCCGGCGATGTCCTTCCCGTCGAAGCGGATCGCCCCCGTGTCCGGCTTGAGCAGGCCGGCGATCGTCGACACCGTCGTCGTCTTGCCGGCCCCGTTGAGCCCGAACAGCACCGCCGTCTCCCCCTCCTCGACGGCGAACTCGATGCCCATCAGCACCGGGAAGCCGTACCCGACGCGCAGCTCGTCGACCTCGAGCAATGCCATCACGTCGTCTCCACGAGTGCGTCGAGCTGAGCCTCGAGGGCTACCGCCACGGGATCCGGATCCTCCCCGAGGTAGGCGGCGACGACTTGGGGATGGTTGCGCACGTCCTGCGCCGACCCCTCGGTGAGCAACTGGCCGAAGTCGAGGCAGTACACGTAGTCGCACACCCGGACGACGAGCGGCACGTGGTGCTCGATCATCACGATCGCCAGCCCGAACTGGCGCCGCAGCTCGAGCAGCGTGTCGCCGAGCCGGTGTGCCTCCTCCGGCCCCATCCCCGACGACGGCTCGTCGAGCAGCAGCACCGCGGGGTCGGTGGCGAGGACGGTGGCGATCTCGACCCGCTTGAGGGTGCCGTACGGGAGCCCGGCGACCTGGGTGTCGAGAAGGTCCCCGAGTCCGAGCACTTCGGCGAGCGCGTCGGCCTTGGCCCGGAGGAGCCGTTCGCTGGCGAGCGAGCGCCGGCTGCCCATCATTCCGGCGATCGACCCGTAGTCGGCCTGGAGGTACTGGGCGGTGACGAGGTTGTCGCGCACCGTCGCGCCCTTGACCAGCCCGACGTTCTGGAAGGTGCGGCCGAGCCCGAGCGCGGCCCGCTCGTGGACGGGCAGCCGGGTGATGTCGCGACCCCGATACACGATGCGGCCGGAGTCGGGCCGGTAGAAGCCGGTGATCATGTTGAACAACGTGGTCTTGCCGGCGCCGTTGGGGCCGATGATCCCGACGATCTCCCACTCCCCGACGGCCACGCTGACGTCGAGGTTCGCCTGCACGCCACCGAACCGGATGGACAGGGCGTGGGTCTCAAGCACGGACATCGGTGATCTGCACCTCCTTCAGGCCGCGGTCGTGGGGGTCGAACCGACGGCCGGCAAGCCACCGCGAGAGCGGACGGATCTGCTGGCCGATCCCGCCGGGGAACAGGATCAGGGTGAGCAGGAGCAGCAGCGGGCCGATGACGAGCGGGGCGATCTCGGGCGTGAGGTCGTGGGGCGCCGGGATCGCGGCGAGGGCGGTGTCGACGCCGGGGATCTTGTCGATCAGGTACGGCAGGAGGGCGAAGAAGGCGCCGCCGATCACCAGTCCGGCGCGGCTCCGCAAGCCACCCACCACCGTCATGATGATGAACACCAGGGCGAGCTCGAAGTCCCACGTCTCCGGCGACACGAACGTGTCGTTCGATGCGATCAGCGCCCCGGCCAGGCCGGCGAAGATGCCAGACAGCACGAACGCGAACAACGTGGCCAGGGGGACGTTGATGCCGAACGTCGACGCCACTCGCGGGTTCTCGCGCAGGGCGAGCAACGACCGTCCCGCCTTGGTCCGGATCAACCGCCAGTCGAGGTACAGCACGACGGCGAGGAAGGCCACGCACAGGTAGTAGTAGCGCCACTCGGTGTCGAAACCCGCCGGCTTCGGCGCCGGCTGGCCCGCGCTCCCGCCGGTGAGATCCTGGATCTGGAAGATGTTCTGCTCGGCGACGAGCCCGTACGAGAGCGTGACGAGGGCGAAGTACAGGCCGCGGATGCGCAGCGAGATGCCGCCCAACACCAGCGCCTGGGCGCCACCGACGGCAGCGGCGGCGAGGACGCCGAGCCAGAACGACTGACCTTGCACCGTGATCATGTACGCGGCGGTGAAAGCGCCGACGCCGACGAACGCCTGGTGACCGAGCGAGATCTGGCCGACGTAACCGAGCAGGATGTTCAGTGACAGGGCGACGATGCCGTAGCACACCGCCTTGGTGAACAAGGTGACGTCGGTGGGCGGCTGCGACAGCGGCAGCACCAGCACGAGGTAGACGATCCCGATCCAGACCAACCCGCGCAGCGCCCACCCGGTGAGCGACGGCCGGAACGGTCCGGGGACCGCGGCGACCGGCGCCCCGGCGAGCTCGGAGGATCTCGTGGCGACGGCCACTACGTCCTCTTCCCGAGCAGGCCCTGCGGCCGCACGAGGAGCACGGCGAGGAGCACGCAGAAGGTGACGAAGGTGCTCTTGGTGCCGGGGATGTCCTGGAAGATCCGGGCGTTGGTGGCGACCGACTCGATCATGCCGACGAGGATCCCCCCGACGAACGCGCCCGGCAGGCTGGTCATCCCCCCGATCACGGCGGCCGTGAACGCGGGAATGAGGTAGCTCGAAGTCATGATGCCGGGACCGAAGCTGCCGCCGTCGGGCACCGCGATGAGGGCGGCCGCTGCTCCGAGCAGGGCGGCGAGCACCCACACGAAGCTCGACAGCCGGCGCACGCTGATCCCGACCAGCTCGGTCGCGGTGGGCTCCTGGCTGGCGCCGAGGATCGCCAGGCCGAGGTTGGTGCGGGTGAAGAACAGGCCGAGCAGAACGGCGAGCACGATCAGCGTCGCGATGAGCCACAACCGTTGATCGGAGACCTGTACGCCGAGCACCGTGACGCGATCCACGCGCGTGAACGCTTTGGCGATCGGCTTGCCCTGGGCCGTGCCGTACCAGATCTGGATCCCGATGGCCAGCAGGGCGACGCCCGCGGTGGCGACGAGCAGGATGACCCGCGGCGCGTTGAACAGCGGCCGGACGACCAGCCGCTCGGTCAGGAAGCCCATCAGCCCGGCAGCGACGAGGGCGCCGAGGAGGGCGATCCAATAGTTCGTCTCGAAGTCGAGCAGGTACAGGACATACAGGGCGACGGTGCCGAACTCACCCGCGGCGAAGTTGAACACCCCGCTCGACTTGTAGATCAGCACCAGCCCGAGGGCGACCAGGCCGTACGCCGAACCGATGGTGACGCCGATGACGACGGACGACTTCTCCCCGGCGGCGATGAGCACGACCACCACGGCGAGTGTCACGAGCACCGTGATGACGGCGCCAGAGCGCGCACGCAAGAAGTCGCCCATGGGCTAACCCGCTTCGACGAACCGGGGGCCGCTCACGTACTGCTTGGTGTCGCAGTCCGCACGGAGCAGATAGGCGCCCGTCCCGCCGAAATGATCGTCCACGCTGTACCGCAACGGTGGATAGATGCCGTTGTCGAACTCGGGGGTCGTGACGAGCGCGTTCATGAACGCCGCCCGTCCGAGCTCGGGTCCCGCCGCCTCCAGCATCAGGGCGATCGCCTTGTTGAGCGCCCACAGCTGGAGCCCGATGTCGTCAGCTTCGGCCCCGCCCGCGTACTCGGCGTATGCGGGTTCGAAGTTGGCGTCGAGTTGGTTGATCGCGTCGAGCCCGGGCACGGGCGAGTAGAACTCGCCGGTGCTCACGTTCGGGCACCCGACCGCGGTGACGGCGTTGAGTCCGCTGGTGATCCCAGGCCCGATCCACACCGGCGTGTAGCTCTGGTTGGCCGCGGCCGGCGCCAGCCCGAGCACGTACACCACGGGCGACACGAGCACGATCACTCCCTCGACGCCGGAGTTCTTCAACTGCTGCGCGACGGTCGCCGACTCGGCAGGCGACGCGTCCTTGTTGATCCGGTTCTCGTACGCGATGTCCAGCCCGGCGTCGGCGGCGGCCGCCTTGAAAGCGTCGTAGGCGTCTTCGAACGACGGCGTGTCGGCGACGACGAGGCCGGCCGAGGTGATCCCCTGGTCCTGCAACTGGGCGACGATCATCGGCGCCTGCTCGGCGTACGTGAGCGACGTGGCGAAGTACGTGTCGAGATCGGCGAGGCCTGTCTCGTTCACCCCCGCCGACAGGTACGGGATGCCGTTCTCGTTGGCGTACTGGGCACAGGCGGTGATCTGATCAGCTCCGCCGCCGCCGACGAGCAGGAACGCGTGCTCCTGCTCGACCATCTCGCGGCACACCCGCACCGCGTTCTGCGGATTGAACTCGTCGTCACGGAACACGACGCGGACCGTGCGACCGAACAGCGCGTCGGGATCGTCGGCAGCGAGCCACTTCCAGTAGATGTCCTTGCCGACGTCGAAGCTCTCCTGCGGGATCGGCGAGGCGCCGGTGACCGGGGCGTGGATTCCGATCACGATCTCCTTGTCGGTGACCCCTGCGGTGTCGTCCGGGCCGGGCTGGTACGGCCCCTGTGCCGGCGCAGTGGTCTCGGGTGCGGCGGTGGTGACGGGTCCACTGCCGGTCGCCGGCGTCGACGGCCCCGTGCTCTCGCTCGGCGGCGGCGAGCCGTCGGGCTGGGTGGATCCGGACGAAGGAGCCGTCGAGGCTGGTGGCGGCGCCACGGTCACCGGCGGCGGCACCGCAGGCTCACCGCTGCCGGACACACCCGCCTTCTGCCCACATGCCGCGGCGATCAGCGCCGCCGGGACGAGAAGCACGACGCACGACCGGCGCCTCACCGGCGCTCCTGTTCGGAGGCTCGCCGCTCGAGGGAGTTGCTCACGCCTCGGCCACCGGTGCGGCGCGGCGGCTCGCCGAGTGGGCCGACGACGAGGGCGGTGACGAGCGCGAGCAGGATCACGAGCGGGATCAGCAGCCAAACGGTCCACGACCAGTTGCCGACGAGGTCGCCGGACGCGGCGACGAGAGCCGTGAGGGAGGGGGCCATGAGCGCATGCATGGTAGTTGGCACCGCGAACACGCTCCATCCAATCCCCCGGTTCGACGGCAGACTGTTGCGGTGCGGGTCGAGGACGTCGAGCGGGCGGACCAGGACGGTGGCGACGGCGATGGTGGCAACGGTGACCACGGCGACGGCGGCGACACCGTCGTCCTCCCGTGGTGGCAGCACCCCGTCAACATCATCGGGATGCTGGTCGGCATCGCCCTCATCGCCGGCATGGTCGGCTGGCTGATCGCCGACGGCTCCAACGACCCGGGCGGCAGCGACGTCGACGTCGGGTTCCTGCAAGACATGCGGGTCCACCACGAACAAGCGGTGCAGATGGGTTTCATGTACCTGGCCCTTCCCGACACCGCGCCCGGACTCCGCCAGGTCGCCCGCGCGATCGTGTTCGGTCAGGGCATCGACATCGGCCGGATGATCCAGCTCCTCCGCGAGATGGGTGCGCCAGAAGCCGCCGAGACCGACGAGGCGATGGCGTGGATGGGGATGCCGACGATCCACGACCAGATGCCCGGGATGGCAACCCAGGACCAGCTCGACCAGCTCGGCGCGTCCCGCGGCGCCGAGGCGGACCGGCTGTTCGTCGAGCTGATGAGCGCCCACCACCAAGGTGGGATCCACATGGCGCAGTTCGCGGCCACCGAGGCCGACCGCGCCGACGTGCGCACGATGGCCGCGGCGATGGCCGACAGCCAGGCCGACGAGATCCGCGAGCTGCAGGGCCAACTCCAGTAGGACCACCCGAGTGTTTCGTGCCGGGACGTGCCGGCGGCAAACCCTTGGGTGACGGCAAACCCTCGGGTGACGGCCAACTGGAGTAAGACTCCCGTGAGACCTACCCGCCCGCAGGCAGGTCCGCTCGAAGGTCGCCCCTACACTCGGTTCAGGTGACCCCCCGAGGACTCATTGCGGCGGGCGTGGCGTCGCTCCTCCTGGTGGCCTCCGCGGCCTGTGCGGCGGATCAGGGAGTTACGACGGACGCGGCCCGGCAGACCCCGAGCGGCGCCGCCGCGCCCGAGCCGCCGACGACCCCGCCGCCCGACACCGGCGCGCCGAACCCCTCGCCACCGTCCAGCTCCGCGCCTGCCACCTCGGCGCCCGACACCACCGCGCCCGCCACCACTGCGCCCGACACCAGCCCGCCGGCGTCGATCCCGTCGGAGGACGTCATCAACGAGGGGGACGCCAAGCCGGAGCGGGCGTACGACGACTTCCTGCTCGCCGCCCTGACCGACATCGAGCAGTGGTGGACGCAGGAGTACCCCCGCCTCTATTCGGGGCCGATGCAGCCGCTGCGGGGTGGGGTCTACGCCGCCTATCCCGAGCGCACCGACCCGATCCCGGGGTGCGGGGGGAGCCGTGAGACGACCTACCAGCAGATCACCCAGTTCGCCGCCTTCTACTGCCCGGACGGCGACTTCATGGTCTACGACGACGGTGAGGACGGTGTGTTGTACTCGCTCACCGAGGAGTACGGCCCGACGATCCTCGGGGTGGTGATGGCTCACGAGTTCGGGCACGCGATCCAGGCGCGTGCGGGCGTGCTCGCTCGGAACCTGGCCACGATCACCACCGAGCAGCAGGCCGACTGCTTCGCCGGGGCGTGGGTCGCCCGCGCCGTGAACGGCGAGTCCGACACCGTCCACCTGACCGACGACGACGTGCGCATCGGTCTGCTGGCGATGATCACGGTGCGTGACCCGGTCGGCGTCGACCAGTTCGCCGAGGGCGGTCACGGCTCGGCGTTCGACCGGGTGGGGGCGTTCCAAGTCGGCTTCACCGATGGCGTGGACCGGTGCGCCGAGTTGCTCGACCACCCGCTGCCGCTCGTTCCGAACGTGCTTCAACCGAACGGCAACCCGCAGGGCAACGCCGCGTTCGGCTACGGCGACGAGCAGATCGTCGGACTGATCACGACGGATCTCAACGACTTCTGGCCGAAGGCACTGGCGAAGATCGACGCCACGCTGCCGTCGCTCACGGTGGTGCCGGTCGGCTCGGCCGACGAGGTCGACTGCGACGACCCCGCCGGCGACATGGCGACCGGTGCCGTGTACTGCCCGGCAACCCACGAGGTCTTCCTCGACGAGCCGTTCGCCCGCGACCTCTACGACCGCTTCGGTGACTTCGTCGTCGGCTACGTGCTGGGCGACGCGTGGAGCGAGGCGGCCCAGGAGGCGCTCGACAGCACGCTGACGGGCGAGCCTCGGGCGCTGTTGTCGGACTGCCTCACCGGGGCCTGGGCCGCGGACCTCATCCCCGATGCGTCCGGGCACACGAGGCGTGACCTCGCCCGGATCGAGGCCGGCGACCTCGACGAGGCGATCCAGGCCGCCCTGGTCGTGGGCGACAAGTCCTCCGACGACGACGTGATCGGCAGTGGATTCGAGAAGATCGCCAGCTTCCGCGAGGGTGTGCTGGACGGGATCTCCGCCTGCACCGCCCAGCTCCCCGACTGAGCGTGCCTCTCACGGCGTTCCCCGGCCACGCAGGCCGTTGGTAGCCGCTCGCTCGCTGGCGCTCACTCGCTCGCATCGCAGCCCGGTCGGTGTCGCCAGGGGCCTTGCGACACTTGCACAACTGTGCAATCATAACATTTGCATGGTTGTGCAAGCGTCGGGTGTCACTTCGGCGGTGCTGGCTGCCCTCGCCAACGACGGACGCCGGCGGATCCTGCGCGTGATCGCCGACCGCGGCGGTGAGATGACCTCCGGCGAGGTCGCCGAGCAGTTCTCCACCGCGTGGTCCACCACCACCCGACACCTGGCCGTCCTGCTCGACGCCGGGCTCGTGAGCGTCGAACGGCGGGGGCGGGAGCGCGTCTATCGCGCCGAGACCGCCACGGCCGAGCGGACGCTCGCCGTCGCCGCCATGGATCTACACCCCCGTGAGGAGCGCACGATGACCACCGAACTGACCGCCCTGACCCTCGACTCGGCGATGCTCTACGTGCGATCGGTCGCCCGGAGCGTCGCGTTCTACCAGAAGCTCGGCTTCATCCTGACCGATGAAATCGAAGGCGTTGCCATGGTCAGCGCTCCCGGCGGCGGCCACCTCAAGCTCCACCCGGTGCCGGACAACGGCAGCACGGCGTCAGAGGGGATCAACCTCTACTTCTCGGTCGGCGACGTCGACGGCCACTTCGAGCGGGCCAGCAACGCTGGTGTCGAGTTCGACTTCCCACCCACGACGATGTCGTGGGGTGCCCGGCACAGCTACCTCACCGACCCCGACGGCCACACGATCAGCTTCGTCCAAGCGTCCGGATAGGCCGTGGCGTCCGCCCGGGATACGGTTGGCCCGTGGCGCTGACGGTTCGGCCACTCCATCCGCTGTTCGCAGCCGAGCTGTTGGGTGCCGACCTCCGGGTCGATCCGTCGGCCGAACTGGTCGAGGCGGTCGAGCAGGCGATGGCGCAGTACGCCGTGGTGGCGGTACGGGACCAGGACATCTCGGACGAGGACCATCTCCGCTTCAGCCGGGCGTTCGGGCCGCTCGAGCTGCCCCCGAACCTCGGGATGCGGGACCAGCACCGGCGGCTGCGCCGCGAGCTGTACGACGCGTCGAACCTGGACGAGAACGGCGCCCTGCTCACGGCCGACTCGTCGCGACGCAAGTACAACCGGGGCAACGAGCTGTTCCACACCGACAGCTCGTTCAACGACCTCCCGACCAAGTGGTCGCTGTTGCTGGCCCACGAACTGCCACCCGCTGGCGGCAACACCGAGTTCGTCGACCTGCGCGCGGTCTACGCCGACCTGCCGGACGAGACGAGGGCTCGTCTCGAAGGCCTCGTCGCCGAGCACTTCCTCTGGCACTCACGGGAGCGCGGCGGCTTCACCGGGGTGACCGACGAGATGCGGCGGCTGATGCCGCCGGTGCAGCACCCGCTCGTCCGCACCGCAGCCGACGGACGCCCCACGCTGTACATCGGCGCCCACGCCTCGCACATCGTCGGCTGGCCGCCCGACAAGGGCCGCGCCCTGCTGGAGGACCTGCTGACGACCGCCTCCCAAGCGCAGTACGTCTACGCCCACGAGTGGCGCGACGGGGACCTCGTGATCTGGGACGACCGCTGCACGCTGCACCGCGTGACGTCGTTCGACGATCTCCGCCACCGGCGTGACATGCGGCGCACGACGATCAACGAGTACGGGCCCGAACGGGCGTCGACCGATGGACGGACCGCGGCGTGACGGTGCCGCGCTAGCGACGTGACCGACGACAGCGGCGCCGCGCTCGCCGCGCTCGACATCGGCACGAACAGCCTCCACCTCGTCGTCGCCCGCCCGGTCGGCGGCGACCGGTTCGAGACGCTCACGCGAGAGCGCGAGATGATCCGCCTCGGCCACGGCGGCGGCGACATGAAGGAGCTCAGCGGCGAGGCGATCGAGCGGGGTGTCGCCGCGCTGCAGCGGATGCGCCGGATCGCCGACAGCTACGGCGCCACGGTGCGCGCGGTGGCCACCAGCGCCGTACGCGAGGCCGCCAACGCCGCCGAGTTCCTCGCCCGCGCCCGCGACGAGGCCGGCGTCGACATCGAGGTCATCTCCGGGATCGAGGAAGGCCGTCTGATCCAGCTCGGCGCGCTCCAAGCGGTACCCGTCTTCGAGCGGCGGATGTTGCTCGTCGACATCGGCGGCGGCTCGACCGAGTTGCTGCTCGGCGAGAAGGGCGAGACGATTGCCGCGCGCAGCTTCAAGCTCGGCGCGGTGCGCACGACCGACCGCTTCTTTCCCGGCGGAACCGTCTCCCCGCGGGCGGTGCGGGCGTGCCGCGACTACGCGCGGGGCATCCTCAGCCACTTCGAGCAGGAGGTCGCCGAGCACGGCTTCGAGGTCGCCGTGGCGTCATCGGGAACGGCCGAGGCGATCGCCCGGATGGTCCACGCCGCAACCGGCGAGGAGCCCTTGAAGACCTACAACTGCTACGAGTTCACCGCGCCGGAGCTGAGTCACGTCGTGCGCGACCTGATCGGCCACCGCACCGCGGCGGCCCGGGCGCGGGTGCGCGGGCTCGAGTCCGGGCGAGCCGACATCATCGTCGCCGGGGCGCTGATCCTCGAGACCGTGGCCACGACCTTCGATGTCGAGCGGTTCACCTTCAGCGAGGGTGCGCTCCGTGACGGAGTGCTGCTCGACACGATGAGCCGGCTGAGTGGAGACCGGATCGGACCGCTCCACCACCTGCGGGACGTCTCCCGGCGGAGCATCCGCCAGCTCGCCGAGCGGTGCGACGACGATCCGCAGCACTCGGCCCACGTCGCCGGCCTCGCCGTCGAGCTGTTCGACGGCCTGGCGCCACTCCACCGGCTCGACGCCCCGGCCCGGGAGTACCTGGAGGCCGGGGCCCTGCTCGCCAACGTCGGCCTCGTCGTCGCCCACAGCAAGCACCACCTCCACGCCTACTACGTCATCCGCAACAGCGAACTGGCCGGGCTGACGGACCGGGAGATCGAGGTGATCGCCCAGATCGCCCGCTACCACCGCAAGAGTGCGCCCAAGCCGTCGCATCCGGAGTTCGCCTCCCTCCCGCCCGCCGAACAGGAGCTGGTGCGGACGCTGGCGGCGATCCTGCGGGTCGCC
The DNA here is from genome assembly GCA_046723555.1 of Actinomycetota bacterium. Taxonomy (GTDB): domain Bacteria; phylum Actinomycetota; class Acidimicrobiia; order Acidimicrobiales; family Ilumatobacteraceae; genus JALZMG01. The sequence goes on from JBKOUV010000325.1 coordinate 10,418, forward strand.
ATCGGCCTCGACCGCAGCCACCAGGCGCGGGTGCGCAGCGTCCGGGCGGAGCTCGACACCGACCCGGTGGTCCTGCACGTTGGCGGCGCCGACGGGGCGGACACGAGCGTGGAGCTGTACGCCGCTAGCGAGCGCAAGGAGCTCCTCGAGCTGGTCCTCGACCGGCGGGTCGAGATCGCGCCCGTCTGACCGACGGCTAGTCGCCGGTGCCCGTCGTCGTCGTGCGGTGGCCCTTCGTGGTCGTCGGCGCCTCGGTCGTCGTCGTCTTGGGGGTCGTCGTCGTCGCCGCCGGCGTGGGCTCCGGCGTTGTGGGCGGCTCGGTGGGCGGTGTCGTCGCCGTCGTCTCGGGTGGCAGGGTCGTCGTGGTCGTGGTGCTGGTCGTGGTCGTCGTCAGCACCGTGTTGAACGGGGGCAGCTGGGCGCCGTACTCCTCGGGCTCCTCCTCGCCGTCCCAGACGTACACCGCCTCGCCGAGGGACACGATCCGCTGGAACTTGGCAGAGATGTAGTTGGGGATCCGGATGCAGCCGTGCGACGCCGGATAGGGCGGAACCTGGAATGCGCCGTGAACGGCGATGCCGTAGTTGAAGTAGACCGGGTTGAGCATGCCGCCGAGGGCGCTCTCCCGCCGGCCCTTCACCAGCCGGTCGTAGTGGTACACGCCTCCGGGGGTGATCGACAGACCCTGCTCCAGCCGGGTCAGCGGCTTCTTCCCGTCCTCGTTGCCGTACTCACCAGGACTGATCGTCACCTCCTCGACCCATTCCTCACCGGTGCCGGTGGAGATGTGGCTGATGAACAGCGGCTCGTTGCCGTCGAACGCCACGAGCACCTGTTCGGGCAGGTAGATCTCGGTGTGCCGGCCGGCGTCGGGCCGGCGGGCGTTGATCGGCACGGGGTCCTGCATCGCCTTCCACATCCGCGGCGTGACCTGTCCGGTCACTTCCTCCCGCGCCACGCCGAGCACGAGCTTCTCGTACGCCCACACCGCGGCCTCGGTGAGGGCGCCGTACTCCCCGTCGACCGGACCGGGGTTGAACTTCAGCGCCAGGAGGCGCCGCTGCAGGCGCGTGACGTCGTCACCCACCATCCCGTAGGCCAAGGTCCGGTCGAGCACGGTCTTCGGAGCGGTTGTGGTGGGTGGCCGCGTCGTGTGGGTCGATCCGACCCCGGCCACGACCGACGTCGTCGAGCTCGTTCCCTGGCTGGATCCCCCACCCTCATCGTCGCTGAAGCCGGCGACGACTCCCGCGACCAGGACCACACCGATGAGGGCCACCGCCGCGACCAGCGGAGCCGCGCGGGCAGAGCCGCGATCGGAGCGGGGGATCGGTGCGTTCACGTGAGGTCTGGGGATCGCCGAGCGCTTGTCACGCTATCGGTCGAACGATTCCCCGGGGGCCGCGGATTCAGACGCGTGGATCGACACCGAGTGGGCGCACCTGCTTGAGGTCGCCGCGCAGGTGCACCATCTCGCGCAGGATCGTGACGATGATCCCCGGGGAGCTGAGGGTGGACGCGCCCCTGGTGCGAGGGAAGTAGTCCACCCCGAACTGCAGGATCGAGAACCCCATCCGGGTCGCCCGGATGATCAGCTCGGCGTCGATGAACGAACCCTCGCTGCGCAGCTCGAGGGCGTCGACGACCCGCCGGCGGCAGAGCTTGAAGGCGAAGTTGATGTCCCTCGCCTTGACCCCGAACATCGTCCGGATCAGCACGTTGTAGATGAACGTGTAGATCGCCCGCGTGTAGCCCTCGCCGGTGCGATCGAACCGGTACGCGCTGACGATGTCGGCGTCGTACTCCCGCATCAGGCGGATCGCGCGGGGCAGCTCGGTCATGTCGAACGGCAGGTCGGCGTCCGAGTAGAGCACCAGGTCGCCGGAGGCAGTGGCGAAGCCGGTCTTGATCGCCCCGCCGAGCTTCCGGTTGCGGTCGTGGTGGACGACCCGCACGTGCGAGTCGGCGGCCGCCAGCTTGTCGGCGATCTCCGCGGTGCGGTCGGTGGAGCCGTCGTCGACGATGATCAACTCGTAGCCGGCCACGACGCCGTCGGCGACCATCGTCGCACAGGTCCTCCTGGCGGCATCGACGGCGCGCTCGACGTAGACCTCCTCGTTCCACATCGGGAAGAAGATCGAGAGCACGTCGGTCGCCGCCTCGGCCACGTCGCAGGAGGGTACCGGCGCGGTGGGAACAGGCGGCCCCGGCCGTACAGTCGCCGGCCATGGAGACGTCGGCCGCGCCCCCCTCGCCGCCCGCGGCGAGCGACCCGGCCGCCGGCGCAGTCCGTCGCCGCGGCTCGCCCCGTCCGGGCCAGCTGACGCCGGGCTGGCGGATCGCCACCGGCGTGACGTGGGGCCTGGTGTTCGTCGCCTTCACCGCGGTGTGGAAGGTCAGCCGGGAGCTCGGCCTGTCGACGTGGTGGCTCGGCCCGGTCGGGGAGCCCAAACCGATCTTCGTGCTGCTCCTGCCGTTCGTCGCCCCTGCCCTCATGGTGCTGGCCACGCTCAACAACAGCCGCCGCCTCCCGTGGGCGGGGCTGGCCGCCAGCGCGGTCACCGCCGCGATCGGGCTCGGCGATCTCGACCGGGTGACGCGGCTCGGCATCGTCGAGATCGCGATCGGGTGTGCCGCGGCGGTGGTCTCGCTGGCCAGCATCAGCGGCCTGTACCGGGAGGCATCGCCGGTAGCTTCGCCGGCGTGACGAAGGTCCTGATGTCCTTGCCCGTCGGCGAGCGGGTGGGCATCGCCTTCTCCGGGGGCCTCGACACGTCCGCCGCCGTGGCGTGGATGCGCGAGCACGGGGCGATCCCGTTCGCCTACACCGCGGATCTCGGACAGTACGACGAGCCCGACCTCGCCGGGGTCCCCGACCGGGCCCGGCAGTACGGGGCCGAGTCGGCCCGCCTCGTCGACTGCCGCGCCGAGCTCGTCCGCGAGGGCCTGCTCGCCCTGCAGTGCGGCGCGTTCCACATCACGACTGCCGGGCGGACGTACTTCAACACCACGCCACTCGGCCGGGCCGTCACCGGGACCCTGCTGGTGCGGGCGATGCACGAGGACGGCGTCGACATCTGGGGCGACGGCAGCACCTACAAGGGCAACGACATCGAGCGCTTCTACCGCTACGGGCTGCTGGTGAACCCGAAGCTGCGGGTCTACAAACCGTGGCTCGACCGCGACTTCGTCGACGCCCTCGGCGGCCGCGCCGAGATGAGCGAGTTCCTCAGCTCGCGGGGCCTGCCGTACCGCGACCCGAAGGAGAAGGCGTACTCGACCGACGCCAACATCTGGGGGGCCACCCACGAGGCGAAGTCGCTCGAGGACCTGTCGACAGGCATCGAGATCGTCGAGCCGATCATGGGTGTGGCGTCGTGGCAGCCGGACGTGGTGATCGAGCCGGAGGACGTCACCCTGCGGTTCGAGGAGGGCTGGCCGGTGGCGATCAACGGCCACGCGCCGGCCGACCAGGTGGACCTCGCCGTCGAAGCCAACGCGATCGGCGGCCGGCACGGCCTCGGCACGAGCGACCAGATCGAGAACCGGATCATCGAAGCCAAGAGCCGGGGCATCTACGAGGCGCCGGGGCTGGCCCTGCTGCACGTGGCCTACGAGCGGCTGGTGTCGGCGATCCACAACGAGGGCACGATCGAGAACTACCGCACGATGGGCCGGCGGCTCGGTCGGTTGCTGTACGAGGGGCGGTGGTTCGACCCGCAGAGCCTGATGCTGCGGGAGGCGCTGCTGCGGTGGGTCGGGTCGGCGGTGACGGGCGAGGTCACCGTTCGGCTGCGGCGGGGCGACGACTACACGATCGTCGACACCACCGGGCCGAACCTGACGTATGCGCCCGAGCGGCTGTCGATGGAGCGGGTCGAGGACGCCGCCTTCGGCCCGCTCGACCGCATCGGCCAGCTGACGATGCGCAACCTCGACATCGAGGACACCCGCGCCAAGCTCGACGTGTACCGCGCCGCCGGCACCCTCGGACCGGGCGGCATCCCCGAGCTCGACCCCTGAACCACCCGAGTGTTTCGCGTCACCCGAGGGTTTCGCGCCGGGACGTAGCCGCACCAAACACTCGGATGCGGTCGACCAGGGCGGCGAGGAAGCGGGCGCGCTCGACGAGCGTGGCGACGAGCACGTGCTCGTCGTCGGAGTGGGCACCGCCGCCGACGGCTCCCAGGCCGTCGAGCGTGGGGATCCCGCGGGCGGCGGTGAAGTTGCCGTCGCTGCCACCGCCGACCACCACCCCAGCCGGGATCAGCACCCCGGCGTCCGCCGCGACCTTCTGGGCGAGCGCGAACAACTCGGCGGTCGTGGCCTCCGGCATCGGCGGCCGGTTGACCCCACCGCGGATGTCGAGCCCGGCCGCCGCATCCACCGGTGCGAGCTGGGCCATCGCCGCCTCGACGCGCGCCGCCTCGTCGAGCTCGCGGACCCGGACGTCGACGCGGATGACGGCCTCGGCGGGCACGACGTTGTCGGCGGTTCCCGCCCGGGCGACGGTCGGCGTCACGGTCGTTCCCCGATCGGGATCGGCGAATGCGGCGATGGCGAGCACCTGATGGGCCGCCTCGACGAGCGCGTTGACGCCCTTCTCCGGCTCCAACCCGGCGTGCGCCGCCCGCCCGTGCACGGTGACCTCGAACCCGCCGGTCCCCTTGCGACCCGTCTTGAGGGCACCGCCGTCGGCGGCCGGTTCGAGGACGAGGACCGTCCCGCAGGCGTCGGCCCGCGCCTCGATCAGCGCGCGGGACGCACCCGAGCCGACCTCCTCGTCGGCGGTGAACAGCAGCTCGACACCGTCCCGCTGCGGAAGCGATGCCACGGCGTGCACCGCGATCACGATGCCGCCCTTCATGTCGAACACGCCCGGGCCGGTCAGCCGGTCGTCTCGCCGAGTGAACGGGCGGGCGGCCAGCGTGCCGAGCGGGAAGACCGTGTCGTGGTGCCCGACGATGAGCACCCGCGACTGGTCGCCACCCCGCCAGTGGACGTGCGGTCCGGCCGGACTCTCCACGAGCTCGGGTGCGGACCCGAGCCGCCGCTCGACGAGAGCCGCCACCGCGGCCGCGGAGCGGGCGATGGCGTCGAGCTCCAGCGACGGCGACTCGACCTCCACTAGGCCCCGCAGGTCGTCGATCATCGCGTCGAGGTCAAAAAGGTCGAACAGGTTGGACGTCGCCGGCACCCGCCCACGGTAACCAGCGGCCCGACCTTCGATCTGGGCGCGATCAGTCTCAACCGCCGAGACGAACTGCACCCAGATCGGGCCGTGAGAACGATCACGCCCAGATTTCAGCCCGGTGCCAACATGACCCACAACCCGGGGTGACGGCCGACGCCCGTCATCCGGGTTCCAGCAGCTCCAGCTCGGAGTGCCGCGAGCGGGGGTCGACGCGCTCCCGGATCGAGAACGTCGCGCCGGCGGGGCCGGGCGTGCCGCCGGCGCGAGCTGGTTCGAGGGCGATCCGATCGAGCCCGATGACCTCGTTCGCCACCTCGACGAAGACCACCTGACACAACCACGGCCACCAGACGCACGGCATCATCCGCCAGTGCGATCCGGCGGACGGCGCGGGCCGCGGCAAGGCCCGGCGTCGACGGCGGTCAGGTCGGATGAGGATGTTCACCCGGCGAGCGTGCGCCGCCGGAGCCACCGAGACATCGGCCAGGTGGCGGAGACTTCGGTCAGCCGTCGCGACGGGCCAGCGTCGCCGCGATCTCGATGCGGGAGGTCAGCCCGGTCTTGGTGAGGATGTGCGACACGTGGGTCTGGATGGTGCGCCGGGAGAGGAACATCCGCTCGGCGATCACCGGATTGGAGAGTCCGGAGGCAACCAGGTCGGCGACCCTTCGCTCCGTCGTCGTGAGGCTGTCCCAGCCGTGGCTGGGCCGGCTGCGGCGGCCCCGCTGGCCGCGCCGGATCCCGATGCGACGGGCGGTGGCTTCGATCCGGTCGACGTCGCGCACCGCGCCGAGCTGCTCGTAGGCCTCGATCGCGGCGGTCAGGTGGCGGCGCGCGTCGTCGGGTCGACCGGCCGTTGCCAGTGCGACCCCCGCGGCCTCGTGGGCGCCGGCGCGTACGAGCGGCCGGGGATTGTCGACCACGGCGTCGGCTGCGGCTACGAAGGCGTCGAGATCGTGATGGATGAGCCCGTGACAGCGCAGGGCTGCGGCCTCGGCGGTGGACGTCCCCATGCGCTCGGCGGCGGTGCGGGCGGCGTCGAGCATCGCCGCGGCCAGCTCTTCGTCACCTTCAGCGACGGCGAGCCGAACGATGTCGGGAGCGAAGAACGGGACCGAACCCAAGACGTCACCGCGCACCAACGGCCGCCACACCCGGACGAGCTCGGCGAGCGCCTCGGCCGGGCGGCCCTGCGCCTCCAACCATTCCGCTTTGGCACGGAGGAACAACTGCAACTGCGGCTGCTCCCCGGTCCTCCGCAGGTACGCCTCGCCCTCCGCAATCACCCCCGCCGCGCCATCCAGCTCGTCGCGACGAACGGCGATGCTCGCCAGCCCGCCGTACGCCGAGAACCGCCACCCGGTGCCCAGGTCCTCGGCCAGCTCCAGCCCCGCCCGGTACTCCGC
>JBKOUV010000114.1:0-6705 GCA_046723555.1 Actinomycetota bacterium
GTTCAGGAACCGCCGCCGATCCAGTGTGCGGCATGCCGGTGGCCGCAGTGGAGTCCTCGTTACACCTCGACCACGACGGTCGCCGCTACTGGTTCTGTGGTACCGGCTGCCTGCGCGCCTTCGCCGCCGATCCCACCGCCTACGCCCACACGTCCTGATTCTCAGGTGACTTTGGATCGCTCAGCGATCCTGCGCAGGCTCAGAACCGGAATTGGCGGAGGTCGACGGTGGTGAGCTCGCCGCCGGTGATGTCGACTCGGTGGACGGGGGTACCGGTGCCGTCGAGCACCCAGTAGGCCCCCTCCACGAGCTCGCAGAAGACGGCGGCGGTCACCGTGCGATCGCTGAGATCGCGCTCCCACACGCCCGTGTGGACGGAGACCGGGGGGTCGTGCTCCGACCGCAGATGGATCTCGAGGCCGACGGTCGCCGGCGCCATGGTCGCCACCATCGCGCCGACGTCCCCACCGATGTCGAGCACGGGCGGCCCGCCGCGCACGTGGTCGTACGACTCGTACGCGTGCGAGTGCTCGTGGGGGTGGGCCGCGGAGCTCTCACCCATGGCGTCAGACCGACAACGGCTTGACGTCGGTCCCGCTGACCGGATGGTCGAGGTACGGGAACACGTCGAGGTAGCTCACGTTCCCCGGCGGCGTGACGCCGTCGGTGACGAGGGTCGCCGCCCCGTCGGCCGTGAACGACGAGTCGACGAGCGGGATCGTCGCTCCGGCCACGGCCTGCAGCTCGATCGTGACGACGTTGTCGAACACGCGCCGCCCGTTGGGGAACCCGGCCAGGTCGCCGCCGAGGATGCCCATGATGTTGGGGGTCGGGCTCGGCCGGATCGCCACGTTGAGCCGCTGCTCGTCGGCCTGCGTCGGCCCGGTGAAGTTCTGGAACCCGGGGATCGCCGGCAGGGGCGGGATGCCGGTGAGCAGGATCGCCAGCAGGTCGGCCCGCTCCTTGGTGTACGCCTTGAGGTTCGGGAAGATCCCGGGGTAGAGCCCCGGCAGCAGGCGGGCGAGCTCGGGCCGGGCGACGTACCGGCCGAACCGGAAGTCCTGGTCGGGGCCGAGCGAGTTCCACTCGTCCTTGCGGCTCATCGGCACGATGACCTCGTTGAACAGGGGCATCCCGAGCCGGGAGACCTGCGTCCACGGCCCCACGCTCTCGTCGCGGTGCTCGTCCCGGAACCGTGCCTTCTGGCGGTGCGCCGAGCCCCAGACACCGATCACCGACTCCGGCTTCATCGGATCGGTCGGCCGGCGTCCGTTCCTGGTGAGCCGGCGAATCGGGACCTGGATCGCGATCGTGTGGACGTTGAACGCGCGCAGCGCGTCGACGCCGTCCGCCCGGTCGGTCCGGATCGCGTGCTTGTCCTGGAACGGGCGCAGGGTGCCGAGGTCGAAGATCGGGCCGAGGTCGACGTAGAAGCCCTCGAGCCGCTGGCCGGCGAACACCTTGATGCCGGCTTCGAGTGTGTAGATGGCCGAGTTGGCCAGTGTCGGGTAGTTCGGCGTGGACCGGACACCGACGTTGCACGGCGGGCACAACAGCCCGTCGCCGAGCTCACGCCGACGGTCGCCCCGGACCTCCGTCACCGAGTACCGCTGGGGACGGTTGAAGTTGGGGCTGTCGAGGCGGTCGATGACGCCGACGTTGTAGAGGAACGTGTCCGCCCGGCGGATCCTGGTGCGGAACCGGAACTCGTAGATCACGTCGGGCTTGCCATTGCCGGTGTTGTCGACGTTGATTCGGTAGAGCACGTCGTCACCGAACTCGAAGAAGTTCGGTCCGCCGAAGGGAGCCTCGAGCGGGATGTAGTTCGTGATCATGGTGACCGTGTCCGGCGCTTCCGGGCTCACGAAGCAGTAGGTGTCGGTGTTGTCGGCGACCGGATCCTTGGAGATCTCCGGCGCTTCACGGTGTGATGACATGTCTGCGCCCCCTCCTCACCACTTGTGCTGGTGGCCGTGCCGGTGGGTGGCGCGCAGCAGCCGAGCCACCAGCCGGCGATCCTTGACGACGACCTCCTTGGTGCCGCGGAGGATCGAGACCTGTCCGCGCTTGGGGTCGTGGATGGCGAACATCACCGGACGGTGTCCCGCCCGGTCCAGAACGGCGCCGTCCCTGTGCTCGGGAACCGGTGCCGCCTCCGCGGCGTCGACACCGAGCGCGGCAATCGGCACCGCCGCCGCGGCACCGGCAGACGCGCGCAGCACGTCTCGTCGGGTCAGTCTGTGCACGACCGTCTCCTTCTGTCTCCGGCGGCAGGTCCATCCGTGCCGCACGGGCGTCATTCGTGCTCGACCGGCCGCCGGATTGGCCGAACGGGTCCCGCCAAACCTCCGCCGCGAATGCGACGCCCGGCCGCTACCGTCGTCGTCGTGCAGGACCGTCGCGCGCTCGTCATGATGCCGCCCCTTCTGGGGCCGGCGTCGCGCGTCCTGTAGCGATTCCGTACCGACCCCGGAGGCTGTCCCGAGGTCGGTGGCGAGCGATCGGGTCTCCTCCGGGCGCATCTCCGAAGGAGCCCCAAATGACCACCACCTACGTGACCGTCGCGATCCCGTATGTCAACGCGGCACCGCACCTCGGCTACGCCTACGAGCTCGTCCTCGCCGACGTGTTCGCCCGCGTCCGCCGCCAGTCCGGCGACGACGTGCGGTTCCTCGCCGGCACCGACGACCACGCCCTGAAGAACGTTCTCGCCGCCGAAGCGGCGGGCGTCGAGCCGCGTTCGTTCGTCGACGCCCACGCCGCCGAGTTCGAGCGGCTCGGCGCCCCGCTCCGGCTGTCGCTCGACGACTTCCTCCGCACGAGTGCCGACGCGCGGCACCGTCCGGCGGTCGAGCGACTGTGGCGCGCCTGCGCGGCCCGCGGCGACCTCTACCAGCGTGACTACGACGGCGAGTACTGCGTGGGTTGCGAGCAGTTCTACGGCGCGCCCGACGCCGCCGACGGTCGTTGTCCCGAGCACGGCACGGCCCTCGAGCACGTCGTCGAGAAGAACTGGTTCTTCCGCCTGTCGAGGTACCAGGACCAGCTCGACCGCCTGATCGGCTCCGGCGCCCTCGCCGTCCACCCGGCCCCGTTCCGCGACGAGGTGCTGTCGTTCGTTCGCCGCGGGCTCGAGGACATCAGCGTGTCCCGATCCGCCCGCCGGGCACGCGGGTGGGGACTTACCGTTCCCGGCGACCCGTCGCAAGTGATCTACGTCTGGTTCGACGCCCTCGCCAACTACCTCAGCGCCCTGCGCTACGGCGACCGGAACAGCCTGGATCACCGCCGCTGGTGGCTCGAGTCCGATGAGCGGGTGCACGTCGTCGGGAAGGGGATCCTGCGGTTCCATGCGGTGTACTGGCCGGCCTTCCTCGCCTCGGCCGGCGAGCCCCTGCCGACCCGGATCCAGGTGCACCCGTACCTGACGGTCGGCGGGGTGAAGGTCTCCAAGTCGGGCCCGATCACCGTCGATCCGCGCCGGGTCGTCGACGACCTCGGCGCCGACGCGCTGCGGTGGTGGTTCGCCCGCGACGTGGCGCCCGTCGCCGACACCGACTACACGGTCGAGCGGCTCATCGCGCGGGCGAACGCCGATCTGGCGAACGGGCTCGGCAACGTCACCAACCGGATCGTCAACCTCATCCATCGCTTGCGCGGCGGGATCGTGCCGAGTGTGGCCGCTGCGCCGGTCCCCGCGGTCGCCAAGGTCGAAGATGACGTCGCGGCGCTGATCGCCCGGTTCGACCTGCGGGGTGCGGCAAGCGCGATCAGCGCTGCGGTCGCCGCGCTCAACCAGGACCTCGAGGCGACCAAGCCGTGGAAGCTCGCCGGATCGGACGAGGTCGACGCGATCCTCGCCCGCCACGTCGAGAGCGCCCGGGCGATCGCTCGCGCCGCCCGGCCGATCGTGCCCGACCTCGCCGCGCGGCTGCTCGGACAGCTCACCGGAACGCCCGCCTTGCCCGACCCGATCCCGGCGTTCGCTCGGATCGGGTCAGACGCCGCGTCAGCCGGGCGCCGGGCGGTCGCGGAGGCCGTCGATGAGACGACGGAGGCTCTCGCCGACCGCTGACCGGGCGCGCCGAGGGTCGGGCGCGCGGGCGATGAGCGTCCCCCCTTGCATCAGCGCGCCCAGGAGGAGTTGGGCGAGGACGTCGAGGTTTGCCGCGTCGATCGCGCCGTCCCGCTCGGCCGCCCGCAAGGCGGCGAGGATCGGGGCGTGGGCGTGCTTCTCCTCGATCTCCAGGTACCGGTCGATCCCGAGGACCGCGAGGGCGTCGACGACCACGATGCGCTGGATCTCCGGCTCGAGGGACGCGTCGAGAAAGGCGTCGAAGCCGCGCTTGAGCCCGTCGAGTGGTGTCGTCGCCTTGCGTGCAGCCTGGTTCGAACGCGCGCTGAGCTCGGCCTCGACCTGCTCGAACACGGTCTCGAAGAGATCGGCTTTGGTCGCGAAGTGGTGGTACAGCGCGCCGGTGGTGACGCCCGCGTGGCGGGCGAGGTCGTCGACCGACGTAGCGGCGAACCCGAGCGTCCCGAACAGCGCCCGCCCCGCCGAGACCAGCGCCTTGCGGGTCTCCGCGACGCGGACGTCACGGCGCGAGAGAGGGGTCGGCGCAGTCATGGATTCTCGGTGTAGTTCTTCGACAGATTCGGGTTGACGACCTTGGTCGCGAGTTGGCATAGTGTCACTATGTTGCATAGCGATACTATGCCAAGGCCGGACGCGATGGCAAGCGCTGACGCGGTGGCCTCACTGAGCGCCGACCACTCCGCGCTGCTCGCCATCCTCGCCGAACAACCCTCGGAGATCTGGGCGGCCCCGAGTGGATGTCCCGGCTGGTCGGTGAAGGACCTCATCTCGCACCTCGCCACGCTGTTCTGGCGGACGGTGGACCGGTCCGGCCTGCCGGACACACGGGGTGTCCCGACCGAGCAGGCGCTCGACCTCGACGTGGCGTCACGGAAGGATTGGGATGCGGCACGCGTGCTCGACGACTACGTCGAGGTCACCGGCCGGGCGATCCCGATCCTGCGTGAATTCAGTGACCGCGACGACCTCGTTCCCCTCGGCGACCTCGGCACCTACCCGCTCTCGATGGTGGCCAATGCGTACGCGTTCGACCACTACACCCACATCCGCGCCGACCTGCTCGTGCCCCGCGGGCCGATCGACGCCGCCCCACCACCGTCGGACGAGCTCCGCATGGCGCCGACGGTCGAATGGATCCTCGCCGCCCTGCCCCAGCAGTGCGCGGCGGCCACCGCCTCCCTCCGCGGGCCGGTCGAGCTGGTGCTGACCGGCCCGGGCGGTGGCCATTTCGTGATGCGCCCGGGCGGCGAGATCGTCACCGGCGACGATGCCCGCACCGACACGGTGGCGTCGATCAGCTGCACGACTCCCGCGCTCGTGTGGTGGACGACCGGCCGAGCATCGTGGACCGAGGTAGGCGTTCACACCGCCGGCGACCCGGCCACCCTGGCCGTGCTCCGCGACCAGATCCACGTCTTCTGACGCGCGGGGCGTCCCCCGGAGTCGCGCGGGTGCGCGCGAGAATCCACGCGTGCGCCCCCCGATCCGATCGATGCTCGCGGCCGTCGCCGCCGCGCTCTTGATCGGGTGCAGTTCGGGCGGGCAGTCGGGCGACGCCGAGCGCTTCTGCGGTGAGGTGAAGGCGCACACCCGGGCGATCGTCAGGCCGCGCCTACGCAACGCCGCCGACATCGACGCGATGCTCACCCTGTACCGGGATCTGGGCGATCTCGCCCCCCTTGCAATCGAGGCCGACTGGGACGCGTTGACGCTCAATTACGAGACCGCGAGCACCGTCGTGCCAGGCGATCCGGACTCGATGCAGCGCGTGGCGGCGAGGGCCTACGCCACTGAGCAGTCAGCGGTCGCCGTGCACGACTGGTTGATGGCGAACTGCGCCGTGGACATCGGGCCGGTGGCCACGATCGTGCCCAGCGGGTCGAAGAAGAACGGCCACGCGCCGCCGACCACGACGCTGGCCGGCTAGGGGGTCGGGGCGTGGATGTCGCCGCGGCGGACGATGACCTGATCGCAGAGCCCGTAGTCACGGGCCTGGTCGGCGGTGAACCAGCGGTCGCGCTCGAAGTCGGTGCGGATCTGCTCGACCGACTTCCCGGAGTGCTGGGCGATCAGCTCCGCCATCCGGGTCTTGGTGTAGGTGAAGGCCTCCGCCTGGATGGCGATGTCCGCAGCCTGGCCGCGTAGGCCGGCGAGCGGCTGGTGCATCATGATCCGGGCGTTCGGGAGCGAGTAGCGCTTGCCGGGCGCGCCGGCGGTCAGCAGGAACTGGCCCATCGACGCGGCGAAGCCGAGGCACACCGTCGCGACGTCGCACCCGACGAACTGCATCGTGTCGTAGATCGCCATGCCGGCGGTGACCGACCCGCCCGGGCTGTTGATGTACAGCCAGAGGTCGCGGTTCGGGTCCTCTCCCTCGAGGTAGAGGAGCTGGGCACAGATCTGGTTGGCGATGTCGTCGTCGACGGGCGCGCCGAGCAGGATCACCCGGTCGCGGAGGAGGCGGTTGAAGACGTCGGCGCGGGGGTCGAACGTCGCCTCGAGCATCTGGGGGCGGAGAGTCGGCGGGCGCTCGGTCATGTCCGGCAGGTTACCGGCAGCCCTGTTCGTCAGCGGGCGACGCCGCTGAAGATCACCGCGACCCGCTCGCC
>JBKOUV010000228.1:0-34444 GCA_046723555.1 Actinomycetota bacterium
GTTGTACGGCGAGCCGGAGCTGTCGAGCGGCATGTAGATGTCCGTTGAGGTTTCATTACCCAGAGGCTGGGCGGTCGCGTGGTCCCAGCTGTAGTAGATGTGGATCTTGTAGTCGAGGATTGGTGCGCCCCCGTTGTCAACCGGCGGGGTCCATTCGACTCGCACCCAGTCCGAGCCTGGGCCGTAGAGCTGGCTGGCTTGGCAGGTTGCCGGCTTGCTGGGAAGCGTCGGCACGTGGGCGGACACGATGACGCTCTGACGGGCCAGCGTCGGATCGGCCTGAGTACCCAATGCTCAACTTCGCCGGCCCGGGAGGATGAGCAGTGCCCGACCGGAGTACGCCGGCCTACTTGATGGTCCGCGGCCGCTGGGTTGTTTGTGGTCGACCCCGCAGTTGGCGGCGGGCTCGTCACATCCCGAAGGGCGCTTGCACGCCGTTCACGGACGAGAGAGCTCGGCTCAACGACCTGGAACGATTGAGGCTGTCCAATCGCGCCCGCCACGCCGGCCGCCGCGTCCGCGCACTCGGCCTTGTCAAGACGAGGGGCGCCGTCGGACCTCCGAACGTGTGGTGGGTTGCCGACAGCACCGGGCGCGATCGCGACAGTCGCTGGAACTCGGGGGCCTGACTGGAGTCTGCGAACGCGTCCGGCTCGGGTACTGGATGCCGAGCGACGATGAGTACAGGAGGATGCGATGGCTGACCCGTTTGGCATGTTGGAGTCCGATCACCGGCACGTCGAGAAGTTGCTGAGCCGACTGGAGAAGTCCGAGGAAGGGTCGGAGCGGACCGAGCTCGTCGAGCAGCTCACGACGGCGCTGCGGGTGCACATGGACTTCGAGGAGCAGTACATCTATCCGCTGACTCGCCAGGTGATGGACGACGAGACGGTCGAAGAGGCGGAAACCGAACACGCACTGGCTCGGGAAGGTTTGGGCAAGCTGTCTGAGCTGCAGTCCGCTCCGGGTTTCGGTGCGGCCGTCGCGATGGTGCAGGGCGGCATCGAACACCACGTCGAGGAGGAAGAGGGCGAAGTCTTTCCGGCGCTGCGCAAACAGGTCGATTCCGAGCGGCAGGCCGAGCTGACCCGAAGGATGGTGGAGATCAAGCGGGATGCGGGTGTCTTGGCGGACACCCTCGACCAGGCGACGAAGGACGATCTCGTCGACATTGCCAACGGAATGGGCCTGGATGCGACGTCGAGGATGACCAAGACTCAGCTCAGCGAACTTGTCATGTCGGCAGGCGGCGGATGAGCCCGGGAGCGAAGCACACCAACGACCTGCCTGATCCTGAGCTCGTCTGAGTGCCCCCACCACGGTCCGAGACCGGGCTGAGGAGCGGCGCGCCCTCGGCGGTGCCATGGACGCGGTCCGCCGGGCGGGCTGCGCGGCGCGTAACCGCTGTCACGGAGATGAGTCGCTGGTCGGACTCTCGGGTATGTGACCACCGTGTCGCCACGTGAACAGGGACATCCATGAGATTCCATCCTGGGCGGTCGACGGCGGCTCCACGCCTCGCTCGACATGCCGTCGCAGAATGGCTCGCCACGGTCCCGTGCCCGGAGACCGTGGCGAGCAACGCAGAGATCGTGGTTGCGGAACTGACATCCAACACCGTGGTCCACACTCGATCGAACCCGACGATCGTCGCGTCGTTCGATGACGGCCGCTTGCGCATCGAGGTTCACGACCAGGATCGGGCACCGCCACGCCTCCGCGAGACGCCCGACGCCAGTGGTGGCTGGGGGTTGCGGCTGGTGGCCGCCGTCGCCGACGCCTGGGGATGGAGTCTCACGCCGTCGGGAAAGCAGGTATGGACAGAGATGCGCTGTTGAACGAGGACGAAGCGCTGTCCTAGCTCGATTCATCTGGCGGGCATGGAACGACACCGGAGCGACCCGGGACGCCCAGTCGAGCGCAGGCCACGGGCCAATGCCTCAGTCCGCGACGGCCGAGGATCCGGTATCGGCAGTGTCGCCGAGGAGACTGGTGAGCCCAGCGAGCTCGAGGATCGGTGCGCCGGCACGGTGAGGTGTTGGAGACGCAACTGGCGGCCCGCATCGGCGAGGCACTGACGCGCCGGCAAGAGCGCCTGGATGGCGCTCGAATCGATGAAGGTGACGTCGGCCAGATCGACAACCACCGCGCCGCTGCACGAGGCGATGACCACGTCCATGCACGAGCGAAACGCTTCGACCTCGCTCATGTCGAACTCTCCACCGAGGTCGAGAACAACGGCGCCGGAGCGCGCCCGCACGGTGATCTCGAACGGCGTCAAACCCTGCAAGCTCATCACACCCTCCCAGCGGGGAGCAGCCACCAAGAACAGGGCCCTACTGGTTGAAGGCAAATGCGTGCATACCCGGTCGCCGGACGGGAGAAGCGCCCACGAACACGATGACACCGTGTTCTTGCGTTTCGTGTGCAGCTCGGCGGCCTGACGGTGGTAGTCCAACCGGACCGCGTGTCGTCCACCGCGATCGTCGAGCGCCGGCATCCGGCCGGAGGGATGTCGCGCCGAACCTCCTTCAGACTCCTCGGACGCTTCAGCGACTGCCGATTCCTTGCTGCGGTGGCGGAGGTCTACCTGGTCGACGGTGCGGCTCGCCGAAGAGGTCAGCCGCGAGGAGACAAGCCGAGGAAAGAAGGTTGATGCCGTGAGCATTCCCGCGAGCATGCGCGCCCTGCAGCAGACGTCGTTGAAGGGTCCGCAGGACATGCGTTTGATCACCGACGCGGCGGTACCGAGCCCTTGCCAGGGCGAGGTCCTGATTCGGGTGGCCGCCGCCGGTGTCAACTTCGCCGACATCTCGAGGGCCCACGGCACGTTCCTGGGGGGTCCGCGGCCACCGTACCTGGCCGGTTTCGAGGCCGCCGGAGAGGTTGTCGCGGTGGCCGAGTCGCGGACCGGGTCACGATCCGGGACTGCCGTTGTCGGCGTCGGATACGGAGCCTTCGCCGAGTACATGGTCCTGCCCGCAGCCGCGGCGGTGCCGGTGCCCGCTGGCTGGACAGCCGAGCAAGCGCTGGGCCTGGTCGTGAACTGGCCCACCGCTCTTGCCGCACTCAGGCCGCTGGGCCAGATCGCCCCCGGGGAGACGGTGCTGGTCCACGCGGCGGCGGGCGCGACCGGCCAGGCCGCGGTGACGATGGCCAAGCACTACGGCGCGACCGTCATTGCCACCGCCTCACCGAGCAAGCACGAGACAGTGTGGACACTCGGCGCCGACCATGTCCTGGACTCCCACGATGGCGACCTCACCGCCGAGGTGCTGCGGCTGACCGGTGGTGCCGGTGCCGATCTGGTGCTGGAGTCGGCGGGTGGCGCCACCTTCAATGCCAGCCTGGCCGCGGTCAAGCCGGTCACCGGCCGGGTGATCGTCTTCGGCGTGGCCGGCGGCGAAGCCGCGATCACCAACTGGGAGCTGGTGTACAAGCACCAGGTCCACATCATCGGCCTCAACATCGGCGTGCTGATCGAGGCCGCACCCCAGATCTTCGGCGAGCTGATGGGTGAGCTGTCCGCCCTCATCGCCGCCGGCGTCCTCGGCCCCGCTCGCCCCACCGCGTACGACTTGGCCGACGGCCCAAAGGTCCTCGCGGAGCTGGAAGCCAGGGCGACCATCGGCAAACTGGCCCTCCTGCCCTGACAACCCGCCTGTCGATGAAGGTCTGGGCTGGCATCCCGCACCCGGCCCACCCGGCGCGGCCTAGCCTCGCCGCATGACGGCACAGGTACGGGAGGTGGCGAACCAGGACCGGTTCGCGGCCGAGACGGCGCGGTTCCGTCGGGAGCTGTTGGCGCACTGTTACCGCATGGTCGGCTCGGCGCATGAGGCCGAGGACCTGGTGCAGGAAACGTACTTTCGGGCCTGGCGTTCCTACGCTGGCTTCCAGGGCCGCGCGTCGATTCGGACCTGGCTCTACACGATCGCCACCAACGTCTGCCTGACCGCGTTGGCGCCGCGGCGGATCCGGGTGCTGCCCTCGGGCCTGACAGGTCCTTACGACGGACCCGATCGTCCGCCGAGGCGTGTCGCGCCGGGCGAGGTCTCGTGGCTGGAACCCATGCCGGACCGATGGATCGCCCCGGCCGCCGACGATCCCGCCGCGGCGGTGATCGCCCGTGAGTCGCTACGGCTGGCGCTCATCGCGAGCCTGCAGCACCTGCCCGCCCGCCAGCGCGCGATCCTCATCCTGCGCGAGGTGCTGGCGTTCTCCGCGGCTGAAACTGCGGAGATCCTCGGCACCACGACGGCCGCGGTGAAGAGCGGTCTGCAGCGCGCCCGCGCCCGGCTGGGCGAACTGGAACCAGAGCCCGAGGAACTGCTCGAACCGACTGATCCGCGGGCACGTGCGCTGCTCGACGGCTACATCGCAGCCTTCGAGCGCTCCGACACTGGCCTGCTGGAACAAGTGCTGCGCACGGACGCGACGCTGGAGGCGACGCCATTCCGCGATTGGCAGGCGGGCCGGGAGAAGTGCATCCACCTGCTCGACGCATACGTGCTGGGCGCGCCGGGCGACTGGCAGATGGCCGCGACCACAGCCAACGGGCAGTCCGCCGCCGCGGTGTACCACCGGGACGCGGAGAGCACGCTCCGGGCCCACGGCATCGTGGTGCTGGCCCCAACCGCCACGGGTGTCTCGAGCGTGATCGAGTTCCACGATCCGGCGCTGGTCGCCACGTTCGGCTTCGCCGACGCGCTCGCAGACTGATCCCCGACGGAGAGCTGGCGGGTCGGCCCACGACCGGCTCGAAGGCGGGCGACGACCTGCTCGACGGCGGCCGGCTCAGGTGTGGAGTGTTAGCTCGAGGAAGCGGAGGCCATGAACCGTGGCGTTGACGTCCCACTCGTGGATTCGGATCTCGAAGCGCTCTACCCGTTCGGCGAGTCTGGTGAGAAGCGCGCTCAGCTCGACTCGGGCGAGGCCAGCTCCGGCGCAGTGGTGGAGCCCGCGTCCGAAGGCGAGGTGGTCGATCGGGTTGCGTGTCACGTCGAAGCGGTCAGGGTCGTCGAACCGTCGCTCGTCGCGGTTTCCCGCACCGATCAGCACCACGACTCGGCTGTCGGCCGGGACGGTGACGCCGCCGATTTCGATGTCGTCAGTGGCGACTCGTGTATAGCGCTGGATGGGGGAGTGATAGCGAAGTACCTCGTTGACCGCCGACGGGATGAGGTTGGGGTCGCGGCGGACCTGGTCCCATTGATCCGGGTGCTGGGCGAACAGGTAGAGCGCGGTGCCGATCGCGTTCACCGTGGTGTCCATGCCCGCCTGGAGGTAGGCGAACACGACGCCGTGGATCGCCTCCGGTTCGAGGTCACCGCGGTCGACGGCCTCGTAGATGCCCGCGCCCCAACGGCCGGGTTCGAGGTGCTCAGGAACCGAGACCGTGTTCGAGTAGTCGACCAGGCGTTGATAGCCGACGGCAGCGGCCTCAGCCCGAGGTCCGGGCGGCCCCCACGCGTCGAAGCCCAGCCGTGCCCATGGCAGGAGCCGCTCGCGGCCCTCTTCGGGCAGTCCGACGAGGTCGCACACGACCGACACACTGAACGGCACGGCCAACTCGGCGACGACCTCCAAGTCGCGACGCTCGACTGCCTGATCGGCGTACTCGGAGGCGCGCGACTCGATGAACTGCTCATGGGGCTTCAGCGCCGCCGGCAGGAGCTGGCTGTTGAGCACGCGCCGCCGAGCGGTGTGGAACGGCGGGTCGGAGGCGATCACTCCTCGACCGCCGCGGGCGTTGATGAGCTCTGACATGCCGACGCCCTTCGCCGACGTGAACGACTCCCACTCCTGGAGCACGTCGCGGATCTCGGCGTACCGGGTCACGGCGTAGGCGTCGTGGCGCATGAGGCGCACGACCGGCGCCAGTGCTCGTAGCTCAGCGTAGAGCGGGAACGGATCGCGCAGGTTGGTGTCGGACCAGACATCCACGTCGACGTCGACTGCTTTCGTCACGCTCGCTGACATATGGTCACCTCCTTCTTCGCCACCGTACGCCGCCGAGCACACGGCTAGCTTCCGGCGAGCAGTCACCCGTCCATGAGTAACGAGATCCGACCTTTCACCATCGACGTGTCCGATGACGTTCTCGTCGACTTGCGCACCCGTCTCCGACGGACGCGCTGGCCGGACGCCGAAGTGGTCGACGACTGGACACAAGGTGTACCGCTTGCCTACCTGCAGGACGTGTGCCGCTACTGGGCGGACCAGTACGACTGGCGAGCTCGCGAAGCGGTCCTCAACCGATTCGACCAGTACGTCACCGATGTCCAGGGCGTCGACATCCACTTCATCCACCAGCGTTCGCCGCACTCGGACGCGCTGCCGATTGTGCTGACGCACGGCTGGCCCGGGTCGGTCGTCGAGTTCCAGAAGGTGGTCGAGCCGCTCACCGACCCCACCAAGCACGACGGAACGGCCGACCAGGCGTTCCACGTGGTCGCACCGTCGATCCCCGGGTACGGATTCTCCGGAAAACCCACCGAGGTCGGGTGGGGTGTCGAACGGATCGCTGCCGTCTGGGCAGAGTTGATGGCCCGCCTCGGATACGAACGCTACGTGGCCCAGGGTGGCGACTGGGGCTACGCGATCACGTCGGTGCTCGCCGCGCAGCATCCCGACCGCTGTGTCGGCATCCACCTCAACTTCGCGATGATCATCGGCCGGCCGAGCGAGCCCCCCACGCCGGCAGAGCAGTTTGCGTTGGAGCGCGCGAAGTACTACCGGGATTGGGACTACGGGTATCGCCTGCAGCAGATGACCCGTCCGCAGACGCTCGGCTACGGCCTCGCCGACTCACCAGCGGGACAAGCGGCGTGGATCCTCGAGAAGTTCTGGTCGTGGACGGACAACGACGGGGTGCCGGAGGACGCCCTGACGCGCGACGAGATGCTCGACGACATCACGGTCTACTGGGTCACCAACTCAGCCACGTCGTCGGCGCGGCTCTACTGGGAGAGCAGCGGCGGCCAACGTCCAGTTGTCGACGTCCCGACCGGTTTCGCCGTGTTTCCGCGCGAGATCGTGCCGCCGGTGCGCGAGTGGGTGCAGCAGAACTACCGCGACATCCATCACTGGTCCACGTTCGATCGAGGTGGACACTTCGCTGCGTTCGAGCAGCCCGACGCCTACGTCCGTGACGTGAGGGCGTGCTTCGCCCGCTTCCGCTGAGGCCGGTCGAGTGCGCGCATCAGTCGAGGAACGCAGCGAGCATCGGGAGCAGCAGATCGGCGCGGCGGGGCGCCTGCATGTGGGTCGTGCCGGGCAGGATCGCCAGCTGCGAGCCCGGGATCAGCTCCTGCATCACCGCGGCGTGGGCGCTCGTCGTGAAGTCGTGGTCGCCGACCACGATGAGAGTCGGGGCGGTGATGCCGGCGAGCTGCTCGTCGGTCCAGCCGGTCCACCCGTTCAACGAGGTCATCGACCGCGCGGGCAGGTCTTCGAACCGCTCCGGGTGCGGGGCCACCTTCGCGTAGGCCGCGGCCATGTCGGCGAAGTCCTGCTGGGTCGGCATCCGGGTGGAGGTGGCGTACTTGCTGGGGTCGGCGAGGTCCGGGTGCGTGCCCTCCGGGCGCACACTGGCGGAGATCGGCACAACCGACAGCAGCCGGTCAGAGTGGCTCACCGCGAGCTCCAGCGCCGTGCCACCACCCATGCTGTGGCCGATCACGTGGGCGCGGTCGATGCCGAGGTGGTCGAGCAGGGCGACAACGTCGCTGGCGAGGTTGGCGTACGTGAGGTCCCGGTCGATGTCGGCGGTGCGGCCGTGGGCCTGGAAGTCAATGCCGATCACGCGGTGACGTTGGATCAGCGTCGGGAGGAGGGACGCGTAGGTGAGCTCGATGGTCATCACGCCACCGTGCAGCAGCACCAGCGGCGTTCCCTCGTCGCCGTGGATCTCGTAGTAGAGGTGCAGCCCGTTGATGTCGGCGTATCCGCTGTCCATGCCCTTTCGACGCCGCCAGGGTCCCGAACTCATCGCAACCATCGTGGAACTGCCGTTACACGGGCCCGGCGTCCGACGCAGGAAACGGCCCGGTGTACGCTCCGACCCGGGATCTCTCGGGCGGGTCCGGACGCACGTCGACGCCGTGGCACGAGCGGGTGACCTCGCATCGCCGCCCCGCGCCGGGATCGAAACCCAGAGGAGACGACGTGACCGACGAGAAGCCGACCGAATCGCTCCAGGATGTGCTGGACTCCGTTCCCAACCTCGTCGACCACCTGTACAGCAACCGCAAGGGATCGGTGCTCAAGGACGCCGTGCTGCGCCAGCCCACGGAATTCGTGGCTCCGGAGTTCACGTCGTGGCGTGACGAACAACGGGCGTGGCGGGAGGGGATTGCGTTCTACGACCAGTCGTTTCACATGACGACCACCTACCTGCGCGGCCCAGACGCTCAGCGGCTCGTGTCCAGCCTGGCCGTGAACAGCTTCGAGACGTTCGGTGTCGGTCGCTCCCGACACTTCGTCTGCTGCAGCTCCGAGGGCTACCTCATCGGCGACGGGATCGTCTACAGCCTCGCCCCCGACGAGATGGTGCTGGTGGGCCGGGCGGCCGGCCACAACTGGGTGCGGTACTGCGCCCAGACCGGCGGATGGGACGTGTCCGTCGAGGCCGACGAGATCTTCTCCCACAATCCCGCGGGCCGGCGCACCGTCTACCGATACCAAGTGGAGGGGCCTCACGCGTTGGAGCTCGTCGAACGGCTCACCGGCGCCCCATTGCCCGAGGCGCCGTGGTCGCACATCTTGCCGGTCTCCATCGCCGGCCATGACCTCTGGGCCCAGCGGCACACGATGGCGGGCAACCCGGGATGCGAGTTCTCCGGGCCCTGGGATGAGGGTCCCGCGGTGAAGGAGGCGATCCTGGAGGCCGGATCTGCTTTCGACCTGCGCCGGGTCGGGTCGCTCGCCTACTTCACGAACGCGCTGGAGCTGGGCTGGATCCCGCGGCCCCTGCCGGCCATCTTCACCGGCGACGAGCTGCGCCCCTTCCGTGAGTGGCTGCCGTCGACCAGCAGCGAGGCGACCTGGGGTCTCGGCGGCAGCTTCTACTCGCCCGACATCCAGGACTACTACTTCACGCCGCGGGAGCTCGGATACGGCAATGTGGTCAAGTTCGACCACGACTTCGTCGGCCGAGAAGCGCTCGAACGGACGGCGGGCGACGATCAGCGGCGGAAGGTGACGCTCGTGTGGGAGCCCGCCGACGTCGCGCGAGTCGTCGAGTCGTACATGCGGCCCGACGAAATCCCGCCCCTCTACATCGAGTTCCCGCGGGCGACGTATGCGACATGGCAGTACGACGCGGTCAGCGACGCCGAGGGACGAACGATCGGGGTCTCGACATACACCGGGTTCAGCTGGAACGAGCGGGCGATGCTCTCCCTCGCCGTCGTCGAGCCCGAGTACGCCACGCCGGGGACGCGCCTCTCGGTTCTCTGGGGCGAACCGGAGGGCGGCGCCAAGAGCCATCCCTGGCTCGAGCCTCACCGCCAGGTGGAGATCGGCGCCACCGTCGCGCCGGCGCCGATCGGGAAGAAATAGCGGGCGAGGGCGCGCCGCCGCCGGCCCTCACCGCGTCTGGCCGATGGCCTACGGTGGGTAGCATCCCTCCCACCAGCCCTTTCAGCCGTCGGTCGCGAGCACATGGATCACCCCGGCACGTTTCACTTCCGGGGCCTGGCCGAGGAGGTCTCGAACGGCGTCCTCGAGGCGGGAGGCAAGCCGGCTGAGTTCGTCGTCTCCGACATCTGTGACGGCGTCGTCCAGGCGACCCACGGGATGAGCTACTCGCTCATCTCGAGGGACATCATGGCGGCGATGGTCGAGATCCACGCGCTCGGCCATCCGCACGATGCGATGGTGCTGATCTCCGGCAACGACAAGTCCGTACCGGCCCATCTGGTGGCGATGGCCCGGTGCGACCTGCCCGCAGTGCACGTTCCGGGGCGGGACCCAGCTGAACGCTCCCGACTACGTCAAGTCCAACGAGATGTGGGAGATGGGGGCCGCGGTCAAGCGCGGTGAGTTGACGGAGGAGGAGCTCGAGCTCGCCCAGCGCGGGGCGTGCCCCACCTGCGGAGCGTGCGAGTTCATGGGACCGCGTCCACCGGGCAGGTGCTGTCCGAGGTGCTTGGGCTCGCCCTTCCGGGATCGGCGTTGGTGCCCGAGCCGCTGACCAAGTTGCTGCGCTACGCCCGGGCCGCCGGCAAACAGGTCCTGCGCCTGATCGAAGAGGACCTGACTCCTCGACGGATCCTGACCCGCGAGGCCTTCGAGAACGCCATCGTCATGCACGCAGCGGTCGGCGGCTCGACGAACGCCTTGCTCCACCTGCCCGTGATCGCTCAGGAGGCCGGCGTCGAGATCACGATCGATGACTTCGATCGCATCCACCGGCAGGTCCCGGTGCTGGCCGACGTGAAGACGACCAGCCGCTATCCCGTCGAGTACCTCTGGTACGCCGGTGGCGTGCCGGCGCTGATGCTCGAGTTGCGCGGCGGATCTCGGTCACGTCGCGCGCCGCGGCGTCCAGGACGGCACCCTCGTGGCGGCGCGCCACGGCGCCGGCGGCCATCAACCCGCCCCAGACCGCCACGTCGTCCTCGCCGGGGACCGAGATGACAATGACGCTGCCGGGCTCGGCCTCGTCGATGATGTCCAGGGCGTGCTGCGGTGACATCACCTCAGCGGTCGGCACCTCGAGCACGGTGACCGCCGGTCCGACGATCTTCCGGTCGTTGATCCGCGGCTTGATCGAATGGTGCAAGGTAGCCGCGGCGGCCGCAAACCTCGTCGATGGCGTCGGCGACCGACGCGATCGCACAGCCGCGAAAGCCGGTCACGAGGTCGGTGAGGTCCATCTCCATCTCCTCAACTCTGCTCGATTGGTCAGTCGCGTGCCCAGTGGCACGTCTTTCGGCAACTCTTGCCACCGGGCGACACTTTTCGTCGCTCTGTGGCAAGAGTTCGCGGAATGCGTCGCAATCTGGGTGCAATCCGTCGCACGCCCGGATCTGGGCGCGGTTCTTCACACGGGTTGAGAGCGACTGCACCCAGATCGCGGACGTGCGATGCGAGCGTTGTGTGTCCGCCGACACGCACTGCGTGTGCCGACGGCGACTGTGTCGCCCGCAATCTTGACGCACCGTTGTCTTGGTGCCGAATGCCCCCGCATCGCCCGGAGAACGGACTTGCCCACCCGCCGGCACCAGGTCCGCCGCGGCCGGAGGGAAACGGAGCTCGACATGAATGGTGGCGTCCGTGAAGCGCGACGGCTGCGGTTGTTCGGTGTATTGATCGCGATGCTGCTCGCATTCACGGTGGTTCCCCTCTCCCGGGGTCACGGCGCGAGCGCCGCCGGCACGACCGACACCACCGAACGGCCGCCCGCAACAACGCCGCCCGCAACAACGCCGCCCGCCGAGACGACCGAGGCGCCGACGACGACCGCGCCGCCCGAGACCACCGAGGCGCCGACGACGACCGCGCCCCCCGAGACCACCGCACCCGCCACGACCACCAAGCCAGCCGAGCGGACCGGCGCGTCGGTGACAGAGACGATCGTTCCGCCGAGGTCGTCGACGTCGGCCCAGACCGACCTCGAAGAGCCCTTCGTCGAGCAGTTCTGCAACAACAGTCCGATCGCCGCCCCCGGGTCCGGCACGATCGGGGCCGCCGCGCCCTACCCATCGACGATCACGGTCAGCGGGGCCCGCCCGTTCACCGGGCAGGTGACCGTCCAGCTCGGCGGGGTCAGCCACCCCTCCCCGCGCGATCTCGACGTCCTGCTCGTCAGCCCGACCGGCGAGAACCTCGTGCTGATGAGCGACGTCGGACTGAACCCCGACAGCGGCCCCGCCACGCTCACGTTCTCCGACTCCGCCCTCGGCCCGATCGCCAGGAGCGCCCCGCTCACGACGGGCACCTACCACCCGACCAACGAGGGACCGTCCGACACGTGGACGGCGCCGGCCCCCGCGGCGTCGAGCGCGACGACGCTGGCAACGTTCAACAACCGCAATCCGAACGGCACGTGGAGCCTGTTCGTCGTCGACGCTGACGTGGACGACGCGGGCACGATCGGCGGCGGTTGGTGCCTCAGCATCGTCAGCGACGAGATCCCCTTCGAGGAGACGGCGACGGCGGTGACCTCCTCGGCGAACTCGTCACGCGTGGGATCTGACGTCACGTTCACGGCCACCGTCACGAGCGACGGCGACCCGGTCACCACCGGAACGATCACGTTCAGCGAGGGAGGCACGACACTCGCCGGCGACGTGCCCGTCGATGGCCAGGGCCAGGCGACGTTCACGACGAATGCTCTCAGCGAGGGCGTCCACGGGATCACTGCCCGCTACAGCGGAGCCACCGGCTTCCTCACCAGCGCCGGCTCGGTCACCCAGCGCGTCGCCACCTTCGCCAGCGGAATGTGGTGCAACAACGCCCCGATCTCCGTGGCCGGTTCCGGCGCCGACGGCCGCGCCGATCTCTACCCGTCACCGATCACCGTCAGCGGGGCCGGCAACATCACGGCGCAGGTGACCGTCCAGCTCGGCAGCGTCATCCACGAGTTCGCGAAGGACCTCGACCTCCTGCTCGTGAGCCCGACCGGCGAGAGCCTCACCCTTATGAGCGACGTCGGCGGTTTTCGCCTTCCCGCCACCGTCACGTTCGCCGACGGCGCCCCTCCGGTCCCCGAGTTCAACGCCTTGGAAAGCACCACGTACAGCCCGACGAACGCGCAGGGGGGCGACTCGTGGCCGTCACCGGCCCCTGCCCCTTCGGACGCCACCAGGCTGGAAACGTTCAACGGCAAGAACCCCAACGGCGTCTGGAGCCTCTACGTCAACGACGACTTCCCGTCGTCCGGCGGGGGCTCCATCGGTGGCGGCTGGTGCCTGACGATCGCCGGGGCCACCACCACGGCGATCACCTCCTCGGCGAACCCGTCGGTGGCCGGCGAGAGCGTGACGTTCACCGCCAACGTCTCCAGCGACGACCACCCGGTGACCACGGGGACCGTCACGTTCAAGGAGGGCGCCACGACACTGGCCGCCGGGGTGGCCGTCGAAGACGGCCAGGCGACGTTCACCACCGACGATCTCGCCCCGGGCCGCCATGAGATCACGGCCACGTTCAATGGCGCCGCCGGGTTGGCCGCCAGCAGCGCATCGGTCACACAGGCCGTCGAGGCCACGACCACGACACCGAGCGACGGGACGTGGTGCAACGAGGGGTCGATCGCCGTGCCCGGCTCCGGCATGATCGGCAACGCGGATCCATACCCGTCACGGATCACGGTCAGCGGCGCTGCCGCCTACACGGCGCGAGTCACCGTGGAGCTCCGTCGCCTCCAGCACTGGCCGAACGATCTCGACGTGCTGCTCGTCGGCCCGGCCGGCCAGAACCTCATCGTGATGAGCGACGTCGGCCGCGGCATCATGGGCGACAGCGCCACGGTCACGATCTCCGACGACGCGTCCGATCGCATGCCCGAGTTCTTCCCGCTCGTCACCGGTACATACCTCCCGAGCAACGCCGATACGGGCCAGGACTCCTGGCCGGCACCCGCCCCGTCCCCATCCGGTGCCACCACGCTGGCCACCTTCACCAACACCAACCCCAACGGTGACTGGCGCCTGTTCATCGTCGACGACAGTCCGACCACCGCCGGGTCGCTCGCTGGTGGTTGGTGTCTCAGCATCGACTCGACGGAAAACCGGGCGACGACGACCGCACTGAGGTCTTCGAGGAACCCAGCCTTCGCGGGCGAGAACGTCACGTTCACCGCGACCGTCACCAGTAGTGGTGAACCGGTGCCGGCAGGGACCGTCACGTTCACCGACCAAACCGCTGGTCGCGAGCTTTCGGAGGTCGAGCTCGACCCTGACGGACAGGCGGTTCTCGACATCGACACACTCACCGTCGGCGACCACGAGATCACCGCCACCTACAACGGCACCTCCGACTTCGCGGCGAGCGACGACACACTGACGCAAGGCGTCCGGCTGGAGTCGACGACGGTGTTGGCGTCGACACCCAATCCATCGGTGGTCGGCGAGTCCGTGACGTTCGCCGCGACGGTGACCGGCGACGGCGATCCGGTCATCGCCGGGACGGTCACCTTCACCGACGAGACCACCGGTAGCGACCTTTCCGAGGTCGCTCTCGACGCCGAAGGCGTGGCCACCTTCGCCATCGACACCCTCACCGTCGGCGACCACGAGATCACCGCCAGGTATCACGGCACCACCGACATCGGGGCGAGCGACGACACCCTCATCCATACCGTCGACTACGCCGAGACGGTCGGGCTCGAGTCGGCGCCGAACCCGTCAGCGGCGGGTGAGGACGTGACGTTCACGGCCGCCGTCACGAGCAGCGGCAGTCCGGTGACCACCGGCATCATCAGGTTCAGCGAAACGAACGGGTGGTGGGGCGAGACGATCCTCGCCGAGGCGCCGGTCGACGGCGGCCGGGCCACCTTCACCACCGACGCCCTCGCCCTTGGCGCCCACCAGGTCAAAGCGACGTACGACGCGGGGACCGGACTGCCTGGCAACTTCGCCTCGGTCATCCACTTCGTCGATTCGCCGACCACGACGCCGGCCGACGGGACGTGGTGCAGTGCCCAGCCGATCACCGTCACGGGCGAGAGCTTCGATCCGCGCGGCACGCCGTATCCGTCGCGGATCACGGTCGGCGGGGCGGCGGCGTTCACGACCCGGGCCACCGTCCAACTCAGTGACGTCAGCGCCGAGCTCCCGCCGTTCCTCCACGTCCTCCTCGTCAGCCCGACAGGCGAGAACCTCGTCCTGATGAGCGGAGCCGGTGGCTTCCAAGCCGCGACCGGTGTGGACCTCACGTTCGCGGATGACGCCCCCGGTCCGCTCGAATCCTTCACGTCCGGCAGCTACCGTCCGACCGGCGGCGCCGGAGACGATTGGCCCGAGCCTGCGCCGGCGCGCACCGGAGCGGCAGCGCTGAGCACGTTCAACGGCAGCAACCCCAACGGGGCGTGGAGCCTCTACGTCTCCTCGGCCGTGCTCGGCGAATCTGGCATACCGACCGGCTCGATCGGCGGCGGCTGGTGCTTGACGCTCGACAGCGCCGACGCCCCGGTCGACGAGGTCACCGCGACGGCGGTCGCGTCGTCGCCAAACCCGTCGGCGCCGGGTGAAGACGTCACGTTCACGGCCACGGTGACGAGCGACGTCAACCGCGTGCCCGCGGGGACCGTCACCTTCTCGGACGGCACCTCGACGCTCGCGACCGTCGACGTCAATTCCCACGGTCAGGCGACGTTCGACACCAACCTCCTCGCCCCCGGCCTCCATCGGGTCACCGCCACGTACAACGGGGCTCCCGGCTACCTGTCCAGCACCGGTTCGGCCACCCATCTCGTCACCGGGGCCGAGCAGCGCCTGTGCCGCACTGACCCGATCACCGTGCCGGACAGCGGTACGGCCACGCCGTATCCCTCGACGATCGACGTGAGCGGCGCCGGCGTCCTCGACGAGCTGGTCACCGTCGAACTCGTCAGCTTCAGCCACAGCTACGCCCGTGATGCCCGCGTGATGCTCGTCAGCCCGACCGGTCAGAGCGTCGTCTTGATGAGCAGTGTCGGCTACAACACCGTCGACCCGGTCGACCTCACGTTCTTCGACGGCGCCTCGCGACCAATTTCCGGAGATGACGATCTGACGACCGGCACGTACCTGGCGAGCAATCGGTTTGCCGGCGAGGTGTGGCCCGAGCCGGCGCCGACGGCTTCGAATGCCACCACCTTGTCAACGTTCAAGCACCACGACGCCAACGGCCAGTGGAAGCTGTTCGTCGTCGATGACGTCCCGGGGGACGGAGGCTCGATCGGCCGTTGGTGCCTGTCCTTCGCCACCGGCGAAAAGGGCGCAACGGACACCGCGCTGACGTCGTCGCCGAACCCGTCACTGGCGGGCGAGGCGGTCACGTTCACCGCCAACGTCACGACCGACGGCGAGCCGGTCCCCGCCGGCACCGTGACGTTCACCGACGACACCACCGACACCGTGCTCGCCGCCGGAGTTGTTCTCGACCCCCAAGGAGCGGCTGCCGTCGCCCTCGACACCCTGACCGTCGGCGACCACGAGATCACCGCCAGCTACAGCGGCACCGCTGTCTTCGCGGCGAGCGACGACGTGCTCACTCACGCGGTCCACGAGGCCGAGTCGAACCACTCGCCCGTTGGCGAGGCCGAGGCCTACGCGACCAGCGAGGACACACGCCTGACCGTGGCCGGCATCGGCGTGCTCGGCAACGACACCGACCCCGACGACGGCGCGCTCACGGCCATCCTCGGGACCGCGCCGATCCACGGGACGGTGGCGCTGGACGCGGACGGCTCCTTCACCTACACGCCGGCGCCGAACTTCCACGGCGCGGACCGCTTCACCTATCGGGCACGGAACGAGCACGGCGCCGAGTCCGCGGTCGTCAGGGTCTCGCTCACGGTGAGGTCCGTCGATGATGCGCCCACGATCGCGATCTCACGCGCGTTCTCGTGTCGCTACTCCAGCGCCAAGCTGCACGTGCTCGTCGACGACGTCGACGACCACCCATCGAGCCTCGTCCTGACCGCCTCGACCTCCGCCGAAGGCATCCGACTGGCCCCCACCACCGCCGGCTCGAGGCGTCGCCTGACCATCTCGCGGCTCCTGGCGCCGATGCGTGAGACGCTCGACGTGCGGGTCTCCGATGGCACCAATTCGGCGTCGACGTCGATCGCTCTCGTCGTCGGCACAAGCGCCGCCGACCGGCTCACCGGCACGCCGGGCCCCGACTTCGTCTTCGGCCGTCGTGGGCGTGACGACCTGTACGGCAGCGGCGGCAACGACCTGATGTGCGGTCCGGCCGGCGCGGACGTGTTCCACGGCGGCCCGGGCGCCGATGCCCTGCGCGGCGGTATCGGTCCCGATCTCTTGCTCGGCGGTTCCGGTGCAGACACGCTCCACGGCCGCGAGGGCGACGACAACCTGCTCGGCGGCCCCGGCAACGACGTCCTGCGTGGCGACATCGACGACGACGTCCTGCGCGGCGGTGGAGGCGACGACCGCTTGCGCGGTGGTCCGGGCGCCGACTACTTCGTCGGCAGTGCCGGGACGGACACCTCGGTCGACTTCGACGCCAGCCAGGGAGACCGCCGAAGACTCCGTTAGGCCTGGTCTTCGTCGTCGGCTCGGGTGCGGCCGGTGGACGACGGTGGCGGCTCGTCGAACTCGTCGTGGCGGCGGTACCAGAACGACCACGGCGCCTGTGGCCAGCCCTCGGGTGCGTCCTCGTCGACGCCCTGACCGCCGTATGGCGTGAGGGAGAACAGGCTCCAAACGCTGCCGATGGTCTGGACCATCGGTCCGTGTTGCAGGAAGTAGGTGCGGTAGACGTCGTCGCCGTCGCGCAGGAAGACGTTGAGGCCGAACCACTCGTCGACGCCGAAGTCAGCCGAGAACCGCTCGGTGCGGATCGTGTACCAGGGCACGTCGGTCCACCCCATGCGTTGGGCGTAGCCGCGCAGGTTCGCCTGGGGGGCCGGCGATGCCATCGCGAAGGTGATGTCGCGAGCGTGCAGGAGGCCGAGCTCGGGGATGCCGTCGGCGAAAGACGAGCAGCCCGCGCAACCGGCGTCAGGCCATCCGTCCACACCCTCCTCGAAGAAGAACCGGTAGAGGATGAGCTGGCTGCGCCCTTCGAACAGCTCGGGCAGCGACCGCTGACCGTCGAGGCCCTCGAAGCGGTAGTCGTGCTCGACGCGCACCATCGGCATGCGCTTGCGGGCGGCCGCCAGCTCGTGCATCGCCGCGGCGACCGTCTCTTCGCGCTTCGTGATGGCCGCGAGCGCGGCGTCCCATTCGGTTTGACTTGCCACAGGGGGACGAGCGGGGGTCATGAGAAGGGGGTACCCGCCGGCGCCGGACGGCGAAACCGATGCGGAGTATGCCGGCAACGGTGGTGCTCGAGTCGGTTGTGACTGTCGCGCGACGGGGTACGCAAATGTCGTGGACGACGAGCGCGCCCGTACGGGCGTCAACGAGGACGACTTCGTCGCCGCCTTTCGTGCCGCCTCCGAGGCGCTCAAGCGCGCCGACGTGCCGTTCCTCTTCATGGGCGGCATCGCCTCGATCGTCCACGGCCGCACGTCGTGGACCCACGACCTCGACGTGTTCATCCGCCGAGCCGACGAGCCGACGGCCGTCGAAGCGCTCGTCGACGCCGGCTACCGGCTCGATCCCACGCCGTCGTCGTGGCTCTCCAAGCTGTGGATGGGAAGCGTGTTCCTCGACGTGATCTACACCTCAACCGGCCCGGTTGTCATGGACGACGCGATGCTCGAGCGCGCCGAGTGGGCGGAGGTGTGGGGATGCGAGGTCCCGGTGCTCGGCGCGGAGGATCTCGTGGTGACGAAAGCACTGGCCCACAGCGAGGAGAGCGGTCACTACTGGTGGGACGCGTTGGCCATCATCGCCAAGCGCGAGTTGGATTGGGAGTACCTCCTCATGCGGAGCCGGGGTGGGCCGAGGCGAATCCTGAGTCTGCTCCTGTACGCGCAGTCGATCGACCTCGCGGTCCCTGACACGGTGATCCGCCGGCTGTCGGCCGCAACCCTCGGGGACGACGCATGACGCCGGACCGCGCCGAAGAGCGCTACCTTCCTGAGCACCTCCACGAGGCGTTACTGGCCGATTCGCGGGTGGGGGAGCAGGACTTGCGGGTCACGGCCGAGGGCCACTGCATCCACATCACTGGCACGGTGCCGACGCAGTCTCGTCGTGACGCGATCGTGACGGTGGTGACTGAGCTCGCGCCCGGATGGCAGATCTGCAATGACGTCGAGGTGGTCGAAGTGGCCCCAGGGCCTGATGTCGAGGACGTGACCTGATGGCCGGTGTACGGGTCGCCGCGGTGGGCGACGTCCACATCGGGCCGGATTCCGACGCCGTCCTCGACGCTGAGTCCCTCGCCGACACCGCCGACGTACTACTCGTGGCGGGCGACCTCACTCGCCACGGCACGCCGGCGGAAGCGAAGGTGTTCGCCGCCGAGGTGGCGACCGTGCCAGTCCCCGTGGTTGTCGTGCTCGGGAACCATGACTACGAGAGTGACGCGGCCGATGAGGTGCGTGCCGTGATGGAGTCGGCCGGCGCCGTCGTGCTCGACGGAGATTCGGTCGAGCTGCAAGTCGGCGACGTACGCGTCGGTGTTGCTGGCACGCCCGGCTTCGGCGGAGGCTTCCGCGGGGCGAGCTGCTCAGAGTTCGGAGAGCCGCTGATGAAGGCCTTCGTCCGCCACACCCGCGCGATGGCCGACGCCCTCTGCCACTCGTTGACTGGACTCGACACCCACGTGCGCATCGCGATGACCCATTACTCACCGATCGAGGCCACCCTCGAAGGGGAGCGACTGGAGCTGTACCCATTCCTCGGCAGCTACCTGCTCGCCGAAGCCATCGACACGGGCCGGGCGGACATCGCGATCCATGGCCACGCCCACCGCGGCTCACGCGCCGGCGTCACCCCGTGCGGCGTTCCGGTGCGCAACGTCGCCCGCCCCGTCATCGGCCGACCGTTCACCGTCCTCCGGCTCGATGCGAACTTCTCCTCTTGAGTTCTGGGCGCAGATCTTCTCAACCATCGAGAACGATCGCGCCCAGATCGCCTGGTAGTGCGGGCCGCGTCGGGCAGTGGGTATGAGCGCTGCCGAGTTCGGGAAAGGTCAACGACGGGTCGTCTTCAACAGCAACGACATCCGAAGGGTCGGTCGCGGCCGTCCTCGATGCGGAACAGCGATGACGAGTCCCCGGGACCTTCCGTCCCGGCGCGCCCCCCGGCCGGCGCCCCCCACGCCGGCCGGGGCTGGGCGCGTCGTGTCCACCGCCCCTGCTGTGGCTCCTCGACAGTCAACTCGTCAGCGTCTGCTTCGGGCGCACGACGCAGAATTCGTTCCCCTCTGGATCGGCGAGCACCGTCCAACTCTCGTCGCCTGTTTGACCGACGTCGACGAGTCGGGCTCCGAGGGCGATGAGGCGCTCGATCTCCGCCTGTCGTTCGCCGGCGCTGGCGTGCGGCCCCGGGTTCAGATCGAGATGCACTCGGTTCTTGACGGACTTTTGGTCAGGGCTGGGCATGAAGCAGATGCCGACGGCAGCATCATCGGCCGGGCCGATGACGACCTCCCGTTCGCGTTCGGACAAGATCTTCCAGTCGAGCGCCTGGCTCCAGAACCGGGCCAGCCCAGGGAGGTCGTGGGCGTCGATGACGACATGGTGAAGGGACAGCGGCACGTCCCGATCCTGCTACATCGCCGATGGTGGAGCGCGCCGAACCTGCGTTCACGTGGATGGCGGGATCCCGCTCAGTCGCGATCAGTCAGCGGGCCGTGCCGTGACCATCAGCAGGTGCGTACTTGCGCCGAGGAGCGAATGCTCAGTCTCGACGGCCCGCGCCGCGAACAGGATTGCGTCGCGACGATCGGGATCGTCCCAGGCGTCGAAGATGCCGCCGAACCAGGCGGCGACGCCTTCGACGCCGAGGACCTCACGGCAGTCCAGGCCCGCATCGGTCGCTTCCTCCGGAAGCTCGCGCGGATCGTGGAAGTAGGCGGTGGTGAACCAGTGGGGAATTCGGTCCGGGTTCCGGTGCTGGCCATCGTGCAGGTCCTGCTCGACGATCGCGCGGAAGCGGCTGTCGAAGATGAACCCGCGGCTGAGTCCGTCGAGCAGCGACGCGAACCTCGAGATCGCCGCCACGAAGACGAAACCACCCGGACGGACGACGCGGTGGGCTTCGGCCAGTGCGCACACGCGGTCGGCCCGGTCGGTCAGGTGGTAGAGGGGCCCGAGGAGCAGCACGGCATCAGCACTGCTGTCGTCGGCGGCGAGACTCCGGGCATCGCCGACAGCGGCCGTGATGCGCCGACCCGGGCCGGCCAGACGTTGCGCCGCGGCGACGTGGTTGGCCATGGGATCGACGACGTGCACGGTGTGGCCGTCGTCGGCGAGCCATTCGGCGTGCACGCCGGCACCACCCCCGACGTCCAAGATCTTCAACGGCGCGGGCGAAAGGTGCCGCCGAATGATCTCCTGGGTGCGCACGAACTCCAGCTGCCCGGCGCCCCGGCCCAGCCGGTCGGCCTCGAGGATCTCCGACTCGTAGTGCGCCTGGACCTCTTCCGGCGGCTCGACCATGGCCCCAACACTAAGAACCACACAACTTCCGTCAGGTGGCCGATGTCTCGGGGCCCGGATCGGAGGACGCTGACCCCCATGAACTCACCCACCGATCCGGTTGCGAACCGCATCGTCACGGTGCGGCCGACCCAGCCGGTGGACACCCTGCAACGACTCCCGGCCTTCGTCGGCATCTCGGACACGACCGCCGGCTCGACGGCGATCGGGATGAACCTCGTGCTCATCCCGCCGGGTGCGACGGCCGACGCCCACTACCACGACGGGTTCGAAACGGCCATCTACCTCCTGTCCGGGCGGGTGGAGACCCGCTACGGCGACAACCTCGCGCACAGCTGTGTGAACGAGGCGGGGGACTTCTTGTACATCCCGGCCGGTGTACCGCACCAGCCCCGCAATCTCAGCGACACCGATCCGGCGCGGGCGCTGGTCGCCCGCAACACCGCCAACGAGCAGGAGTCCGTCGTGGCCTACGCGCCGTCACGGCCCTGACCGGCGCAGAGCTCAGCCCGGCCGCCTCGGTCAGAGCCGCTCGATGATCGTGCCGGTGCCGAGGCCGCCGCCGCAGCACATCGAGACGAGGCCGTAGCGCCCGCCGATGCGCTCGAGCTCGTGGACGGCCTTGGTCATCAGAACGGCGCCGGTCCCGCCGAGGGGATGGCCGTGGGCGATGGCACCGCCGTTGGGATTGGTCTTCTCCAGGTCGGCGCCGACCTCCTTGGCCCACGCGAGCACGACCGAGGCGAATGCCTCGTTGATCTCGAACGTGTCGATCTGGTCCAGTCGCAGCGCGGTACGCGCGAGCAAGCGATCGGTGGCGTCGATCGGGCCCGTCAGCATCAGCACCGGGTCGACGCCGACCAGGCAGCTGTCGACGATGCGTGCCAGCGGCGTGAGCCCGAGCTCGCCAGCTCGAGCCTCGGTCATCACCAACACGGCCGCCGCGCCGTCGGAGATCTGGGACGAGTTGCCGGCCGTGTGCACGCCGTCAGGGCGGGCGACCGGCTTGAGCGCGGCGAGCTTCTCGAGCGACGTCTCGCGAAGCCCTTCGTCACGCTCCACGGTGTGGGTCGACCCGGTGGGTTCGCCGGCTTCGTCGACATCGGGTGCTTCGACGGGTACCCACTGCCCGTCGTAACGCCCCTCGGCCCACGCCTGCGCGGCCCGCTCCTGGGAGGCGAGACCGAAGCGGTCGGTGTCGTCGCGCGTGATCCCCCACTTGTCGGCGATCCGCTCGGCGCCCTCGAACTGCGAGGTCATCTCGTAATGGCCGAAGTACGGCTTGGGGATCGGCCCGCCGAGCCCGAGCTTCTTGGACGAGTTGCTGCCGATGGGGATGCGGCTCATCACCTCCACGCCACAGGCCAGCGCGACATCGGTGACGCCGGCCCCGACGAGTGACGCGGCGAGGTTTGTCGCCTGCTGGCTGGAGCCGCACTGGCTGTCCACGGTCGTCGCCGGTGTCGTCATCGGCAGTCCGGCGGCGAGCCACGCGGTGCGGGTGATGTTGAAGCTCTGCTCACCGACCTGGCTCACGCACCCGCCCACGACCTGCCCGACGATCGCCGGGTCGATGCCTGACCGCTCGATCACGGCGCGCTGGGCGACGCCGAGCAACTCCGCCGGATGCACGCTCGACAGGCCTCCGCCGCGACGGCCGATCGGCGTACGGACGGCATCCACGATGACGACGGAAGAATCGCTCGACATGAGGGCGAGCCTACGCACCGGCGTCCGATCCGCATCGGGTCGAGCTGGCGACCTCGTCTTGGTCCCACTCGTGGCCGCCGGCGCGACCCGCTCTCGGACCGGGGCGTCGAGTGGTCAGGCGGGAAGGCGGCGGCGGACCCAGTCGGCGAGGACCGGGTCGACGATGGTGGTGCGATGCTCGTTGACGGTGAGGTCTCCCGCGGCGACGAGGGCGTCGCGGGCGTTCTGCGCTTGGCCGCTGGAAAGGCCCAGTAGTTCGGCGGCGGCGCCGAACAGCCCGTGTTCGGAGGCGACGAGTCGCAGCACGGTCTTCTCGCTGTTGGAGAATCGGGAGAACACCGATTCGTTGGCCAGTTCGGTGTCGGCACGCACCGATTCGATGGCCGACTCCCACGTCTCAGCCCGGTAGCGGGTGGCCGGGTCGGTGTGGCGCCACGCGGCGTCGGCGAGCTGCATCGACCGGTGCGGGTGCCCGCTGGTGAAGGTGTGGATGCGGGCGGCGAGGTCGCCCGGATCGCGTCCGGTGGCGGAGAATCCGGTCTCGACGATGTCCGTGATGGCCGCCAGGCTGAACGGCGCGACGGCGACGAGATCGGCCTGGGCGTAGAACGGCATCGTGGTTTCGGTGAACATCGTGCGCATCAGGGACGGCTGGGACCCGGCGAACACCAGGCCGACCTCCTGGAAGTGGTGCTGCAGCTTGGTGCGCAGCAGCCCGGCTGCCCCCTCGACGCGGACGATGCCGGGGAATTCGTCGATGACCACGAGGCTCGGATGGTCGAGGACCGCAGCGACAAGGGTGTCCAAGAGGATGTGGAGTGTCGCGGCGGGGTCGGGACGCTCGCTGCGGCGGCGGGCCAAGCGCAGTTTGAGCACGCCGAGATCCAGCTCGGCCGATGCCGCGATCCGGGCCAGTCGTCCCCGCACTGGGCCGACGGCGCCGTGCAGCGCAGTATCGAGCCGCACGGCCAGATCCGACTCTGAGGTGACCTCGTACAGGTCGATCCAGATCACGGAGACCTCGGCGGCGAGGTCGGCGGCGACGCGCCGCAGCACACTGGTCTTCCCGTAACGGCGCGGACCAACCAGGGCGGTCACTCGGCGCTCGGTGAGCCGTTCGATGAGCTCGGCGATCAGGTCGTCACGGCCCCGCACCTGGTCGGGCTGGAGTGGCCCCTGATGGGGAAAGGGCGACAACTCCATCGGCCGAACAGTACCAAAGATTGGCGGCAATCATCGCCAACTTTTGGTAGTCGTCGCGGGGCCGTTGACAACGCGGGAACAGAGGAAAGACACTGAGGTAGCAGGCCCGCTCACGGGCGAGGGAGCTGAATGGGGGTTCTCCATGGTGTCGGTGCGTCGTCGAATTGCGAGGTTTGCCTCCGTTGCCGGCCTGGCATCGATCCTGTTCAGCCTGCTGGTTTGCGCGCCGGGCTTGGCGACGGCGCGCACGGACCGCGCGCTGACTCGATTCGACGTGGCACCGACCGGCCGCGGGCTGAATCGCGTGGGCATGGTGCGCACAAACCCCGCCCTGTATCCGGCCTTCAAGTTGTCAGTGGTCGACTACGTCAACCGCTGCGATCCAGATCATCCAACCGTCGTCTCGGTTCGCGCGCCCGCGGGGACCGCGGTTTCAGTGGCCGGCCGTCCTCGTCGGTCCGGCACGTTCACGATCACCGTCAAGCAACAGGTGAACGAGCGCTTCAGGATCGTCGTCTTCCGTGGCGGCACGCGGACCATCCACAGCGTGCGCTGCCTACCGCTCGACTTTCCGCAATGGTCAGCAACCCGCAGCGGCACGCCCCGAGCGCGGTTCTACGCGACGACGATCATCGAGGGCTCCGTACCCAACGTGCCGGTGATCTTCGACACCCATGGCGTACCGGTGTGGTGGACCGAACGTCAGCCCAGCTTCCTGCTCGCTCCGCTGCCGAACGGCAACCTCGCAACGCTCAGCTATGGCGGTCGGATGGTCGAGCGCCGGCTCAACGGTCGGCCGATTCGGGTGCTCCACACCCAGGGCGCGCCGAGCGACTTCCACGACGTGTTGCTGCTGCCCAACGGTCACTACGTGCTCGCCACCGTCGACGTCCGGCGGTGCCGGCTCTCGGCTTGGGGCTTGGGACGGGAGCGATGCGTCTTCCACGAGTTCCAGGAGCTGACGGCACGGGGCCACGTCGTGTGGAGGTGGCGGCCGGAGGACGACATCGGAATTCGTCAGACCGGCCGATTCTGGCGGACCAAGAACTCGAACGGTCTCTTCGATCCATGGCACTACAACTCGGTCGAGTGGACCGGCGACGGTTTCATCGTCTCGTTCCGTCATATGAATGCGGTGTACAAGATCGACTACACCTCCAAGGACGTGGTGTGGAAGCTAGGCGGCTCGCGGCGTCCGAGAAGCCTGCGCGTGATCGGCGACCCGGTGTTCAGAGCCGGCGGCTCCTTCTCCGGCCAGCACGACGCTCGCTTGGTCCGACCGGGCGTCCTCAGCGTCTTCGACAACGGCACGCTGGCCAATCGGGCACCGCGATCGGTCGTCTACCGAATCGACGGGCGGGCCCGCACGGCGACCTTGGTCAGCCGGGTGAAAGACCGGATCGCCCGCCGCTCACCCTGTTGCGGCTCGACCCGTGTGCTCCCCGGCGGCAACCGCGTGACCGGCTGGGGCGGGACCCCGTGGATCACTGAGAACAAGCCCGACGGGACGCGGGTGTTTCGCTTGAACGTCACCTTCGTGTACCGGGCCGTGCCGATCGTCGACCGCCGATACACGAGACCCGAACTGCGGGCGGCAATGGACGCCCAGTATCGGAACGGTGTCTTCGCCTTCGCGGCCCAGGGTGAGCGCTTCGGCGATGCTGCGTCCGCGCAACGGGCCCGTCTCGACGGACTCGTGGACACTCGGCCCGTCCCCAACGGGCTCAGGCGTGGTTGACGGCAAGCTCTGACTCGGGCTCCCCAGCGATGCGGGTGTGCCACATCCGGCGGGGCTGGGTCAGGTCGAACGGGGTCGCGCGGTGCATCAGGCGGCGGTTGTCCCACACGACGGCGTCGCCGGCGCTCCACTGGTGGTAGTGCACGCGAGGTGCCTGGCAGGCCCAATCGTTGAGGTGGTCGAGGAGGGCCTCGGAGGCGTCCGGGTCCATTCCCACGATGCCGTAGGCGTGGCGACCGATGAGCAGGTTCGGCCGTCCGGTGTCGGGGTGGATCTTGACCAGCGGGCGCAGGGACGGCTCGAGGTCGTGATAGCCGTACTGGTCGTAGCCGCCCGACTCGTTCCGCTTCGACGGCAGGTAGCCGGATCGGCCCTGGCTGTAGTACAGCGAGTGGTAGGCGACCTTGTCGGCGATGAGGTCACGAGTTGCGTCGTCGAGGTCGTCATACGCGGCGCGCATGTCGGCCCAACCGGTGGGGGCCCCACCGAACGGGACGATCTCCGCCGAGAACGCGGCACCTTTCGCCTGGATCGGCATGTACGTGCTGTCGTGATGCCAACCCTCGTTGCCGCGCAGCACCTTCAGCACGTCGTCATCGGGATCGGTGCGGATCTGGCCGTCGCGATCGAGGTTGGACATCGGAGCCGCCTCGAACTCGAGGGTGCCGAAGCGGCGGGCGAAGGCGTTCTGCGCCTCACGGTCGAGGAACTGGCCGGGAAAGATCAGCAGGGCATGCTCCAACCACGCGGCGTGCAGTGCCTCCCAGGTCGCCTGGTCGAGCGCGGTGAGATCGATTTCCGTGACCGTCGCCCCGAACGTGGCGTCGAGCGGTTCGAGATGCATGCGCACCACTCCTTTGCGCTCTGCACGATACGACGCGCGCCCGGGCCGGCTAGTCCGTCAGAGCCACGCTGTGCCCGTCAGCTCCTCCCATCCACGTGGTGGCTCGGCGATGATCCGTTCGACTTCGCCCCGGTGGAAGGAACCAGACGCTTGCCACTCGTGCTCGCCGTACACCGTGATCGTCCGGTCGCCCTGAGACAGCCGGCGGAACCGCCCGGTCACGACTACGAGGAGGTGCTCGTCAAAGTGGTCGAGCTCGTTCTGGGAGCCGCTGTCGCAGGCGTCGCAGCCGCAATCGGGGAACCATTCGACGCAAACCGCCGGGTCGCCAAGCCCCAATGTCACTCCGGCATCCTCGACGTCTCCAAGCCGGCTCCGCGCAATGGTGAGCGGGAGCGCCGCCGCGGAAGACGGAACGGCGCGGTCGTGGCGCGAAGTGACCGGTCCCGGCTTCTCCCGCCACGACACGGTGGCGTTGCGCTCGACAACTGCGAGACCGGTGTCGACGAACGCGTTGAGCCAAGCATCGGCGCGCGCGCCGACGATCCGCCACTTTCCCGGATCGAGCAGACGCGAGTACTCCTCGTCCCGCGGCGAACGATCGGGATGGGGATCGGGCCATGATCGGAGCCCGCGGGCGGTGACCGCAAAGGCGGAGTCGACCGCCGCGCGCAGCTGAGCCACGTTGACCACATCACCCATCGTGGCCAACCGCGGCACGGACAACGCACTCGAAATCGGCTGGCGTCACCCTGCGTCGAGTACCGCGGCGAACCCGCCGCCGCCCGCCACGGCGGCCACTGACGTCACGTTCGTCGGGCGCGCGACCCACGATCGTGGCAGAGTCTCGTTCGCCACCGAAGGCCGGCGGCGAAGGAGGACAGGTGATGAGGATCGTGTTGGTGCATGGTGCCTGGGCGGATGGCTCGTCGTGGGCGGCTGTGATCCGTCGTCTGCAGGCGGCCGGTCACGAGACGATCGCGGTCCAGCTCCCTCACACGTCATTGGCGGACAACGTCGCCAAGCTTCGCCACATCCTGACGTTGAAGGCTGAACAGACGGTGGTCGCGGGACACTCCTATGGCTGCCAGGTCATGACCGCCCTCGGGACGGACGCGCCGAACGTCGTCGGCCTCGTGTACGTGGCCGGGTTCGGCCTCGACGAGGGCGAGTCCATCGGGGGGTTGCTCGGCCAAGGCCCTCCGACGCCGGCCATTGCCAGCTTTCAGATCGACGATCAGGGCTTTGCGTGGCTGCCCGAGGACGCCTTCCTCAAGCACTTCGCTCCCGACGTCGACCCGGTGGAGGCCCGTGTGATGTGCGCCGTCCAGCAGCCTTTGGCGGCTGCGACACTCGACGACGTGATGCCGACGCCGGCCTGGAAGAACCTGCCCACATGGTTCGCCGTCGCCCAGCACGACGAAGTCATCCCTCCCGATGGCGAGCGGCTCTTCGCCCAGCGGATGGGCGCGACCACGATCGAGCTGGACTCCAGCCACATCGCGATGATCTCGCACCCCGACGAGGTGACCGCCCTCATCCAGTCGGCGGTCGACGGGGTGTAACGCGGCGGCTTGGTACCGTCACCACTGGGGGGCCGAGCAGTGGAGGTGACCAGTGGCTACGGGCTACGCGTATCACGAGCTCTTCGGATGGCACGACACGTCCTCGTACGCGGGGATCCTCCCGGCCAACCCGACAGCCGGACTGCAGCCGTTCGTCCACATGGAGAACGCCGAGACCAAGCGCCGGATCCACGAGCTCGTCGTCGTCAGCGGTCTGATCGACCATCTCGTGCGGATCGCGCCTCGCCGTGCCACCGACGAGGAGATCCTGCGCATCCACACGGCTGATCATCTGGCTCGCATCGAGGCCGAGAGCCTGCTGCCCAAAGGCGGCGACGCCGGCGACGGCATCTCGCCGTTCGGCCAGGGTGGGATCGAGATCGCCCGGTTGGCCGCCGGCGCGGTCATCGAGTGCATCGACGCGGTGCTGGACGGGCGGGTCGACAACGCCTACGCGCTGGTGCGACCGCCCGGGCACCACGCGATCGCGTCCAGCGGCATGGGGTTCTGCATCTTCGGCAACGTGGCGATCGCGGCGGCCCATGCTCG
Organism: Actinomycetota bacterium; assembly: GCA_046723555.1. Classification (GTDB taxonomy): domain Bacteria; phylum Actinomycetota; class Acidimicrobiia; order Acidimicrobiales; family Ilumatobacteraceae; genus JALZMG01. The sequence continues at coordinate 28,848 of JBKOUV010000228.1, forward strand.
AGCGGTCCGTGGGGTGGCGCGGATCGCCGTCGTCGACTGGGACGTCCACCACGGGAATGGGACCCAAGCCGCGTTCTACGCTGATCCCGACGTCCTGACGATCTCCATCCATCAGGACAACGTGTTCCCGCCGAACTCCGGTCATCTCGACGAGCGCGGGGAGGGCGGGGGAGCGGGCTTCGCCATCAACGTCCCGCTACCACCCGGCACCGGCGACGGCGGCTACCTCCACGTCATCGATCACGTCGTGATCCCCGCCGTGCGGGCGTTCGAGCCCGAGCTCATCCTCGTCGCCAGCGGCTTCGACGCCGGCGTGATGGACCCGTTGGCGCGGCAGATGGTGACGTCGGCCGGGTTCCGGACGATGACCGAGCGCCTGCTCGCCGTCGCAGCCGACGTCTGTGGCGGCCGGGTCGTGATGTCCCACGAGGGCGGCTACAGCCCGATCTACGTGCCGTTCTGCGGGCTCGCCGTGTTGGAGGCGATGAGCGGACAGCACGTACTCGACGACCCGTTCCTGCCCTTGGTCAGCGGGTTCGCCGGCCACGAGCTGAAGCCGGCCGAGGCCGACGTCGCCGCGGCGGCGGCGAACAACCTGCCCTCCGCCCGAGCCCGCGTCTGACCGACACCCGCGCCGCGCTCAACCGGCGACGAGGCCGGTCCGCAGGGCTTGGGCGACCGCTTCGGCGCGGCCCCGTACCGTCAGCTTGCGGTAGATGCTGTCCGTCTCGCGCATCACCGTGTCGTGGCTCGTCCCGAGTGCGGAGGCGATCTCGTCGTAGGTCTTCCCGGCGACGAGCTGAGCGACAAGCTCGATCTCCCGTTGGGTGAGCCGGGTTTCGACGGCCTGGGGCGGGCCCGGTGAGCGTTGGGCCGGTGGGATGGATTCGCCGGACAGCTCAGCGGCGATCCGGCGGGCCTCGTCGACCGACACCGTCCATGGGCGCTCGTTGCCCGCCCGGCACTCAGCCTCGAACGTCTCGCCGAGCCCGGCGCGCAGCAGATCCACCAGGCGTTCGTACGCCGTGAGCTGGGTCTGAGGGATCTCCTTGCTGACGTCATCGAGGCGGGGACGCATCGCTCCGTGGAGGCGGGCGCCATCGACGAGACGGCCGGCGTGCGCGGCCATGCCGGCGACGCCCATCACCGACCACGCGACACCGTGCCAGTACCCGATGGCGGCGCTGATGTCGAGGCTGCGCACAAACCAGGCGGCTGCGGCCGGTTCGTCGTGGTCGGCGAGGGCGAGCACGGCAGCCACCACGGCGCTCCTGGCCGAGTTGCGCCGGTCGCCGCGTGCTTCGCTGAGGTGGAAGGCGTACTCGATCTCGGTCCGGGCGTAGGTGGCGGACGGGGTTTGGGATGGAAGGGTGACGCTCATCCGGCCGATTGCCTGGGCGCGGGCCCGATCATGTCCGGCGAGCCGGGCGGCATCGGCGGCTTCCTCGAACAAGGCGACGACCCGTTCGCGGGTGAACTCCCCGCTGTCCTGGGCGTTGACCGCTCGGGTGAGCTTGAGCTCGGCCCGAAGCCAGGCCGTTTCCGGAGACCGACTTCGCTCGTCCGCCTCGGCGAGGACCGCGTCCGCGTCGGCGAACCGTCCCTGGAGATGCAGCGAGTTGCTCAGGTGGTCGGTGAGGCGCAGCCATCCGGTGAGATCCCCCGCCCGGTCGAGAGCCTCGCGTGCCCGCCACAGCTGCTCGTCTCGGACGTCAATCTCGACGGGCCCGCCGAGGTCTCCCTGCTCGAGGGCGAGCCGTACGCTCCACCCCTCGCCATTGGCGCGGACACGTGGCGGTCCGCTCGCCGACGGCAGGAAGCGGTCGAGCCACTCCCGGCCTTCCCGCATGGGTCCGCGTTCGAGCCAATACGGACCGAGTGCGGCGGCCGCCTCCAGACCCTTGGTCATCCGTCCGGTCGCCGCCAAGTGATGCAGGGCAGCGCGCACGTTGGGCAGCTCGCGATCGATCTGCGCCGCCCACTGGTGGTCCTCGGCACCCTCCATCGCCGCCCCGGCGCGCAAGGCGAAGGCCACGTAGTAGTTGGCGTGGGCGTGCAGCAGGGCGTCGTCCTCGCCAGAGTTGGTGAGCCCTTCGGCGGCGAAGCGGCGAATCGTTTCGAGCATCCGGAACCGGGCGTCGACCCCGGGCTGGTGCACCGGTTCGACCAGGTGGAGATCGACGAGCTCCACGAGCGCCTCGTACGCCTCTCCCTCGGTGAGGTCCCCGCAGCAGAGCTCTTCCATCGCCTGCAGCGTCCACCCCTCGCGGAACACCGAGAGGCGGGGGAGGAGGCGCCGCGGCGCGGCGCCGAGCAGGTCGACACTCCAGCCGATGGTGTCGTGCAGGTCGCGGTGGCGAGCATGCACGTCGACGGCACCACCGCGCAGTAACCGCAAGCTGTGGGCACTGTCGTCCATGCGAGCGAGCAGTGCCTCGGGACGGAGCCACCGCACGTGTGAGGCGACCAGCTCCACCGCCAGCGGCAATCCGTCGACCAGCCGGCACAGCTCGCGGACGGCCTGCAATGCCGCGTCATCAGGCCGGAATTGGGAGCTCACCGCCGAGGCTCGTTCACAGAACAACGCAACCGACGCGGCCTCGGTCGAATGCGACCGAGCGTCTCTTGCCGGTACCGCCAGCGGCGCCAACTCGAGCACGCGCTCGGCGGAGACGCCGAGTCGGCGCCGGCTCGTAACCAGCAATGTGATCTCCGGGCATTCGGCGGTGAGAGACGCGAGAACCGGTGCGGCCGCGACGAGCTGCTCGAAGTTGTCGATCACGATGAGCATCCGGAGGCTCCGCAGGGCGGAGTGCAGCCCGTCGCCCGGCTCCGGTCCGGACACGTCGACGAGGTCGAGGCTGCGGGCGATCTCCGTCGTCACCAACTCCGGGTCGTCCAAGTCGGCGAGGCCGACGAATGCGGCTCCGTTGGTGAACGACGATGCCATCCGCCGACCGACCTCCAGCGCCAGCCGGGACTTGCCGACACCGCCGGGCCCCGTCACCGTCACGATGCGCGAGCGGGCCACCAGATCGGACAGCCGATCGACGTCGTCATCGCGCCCGATCAGTGAGGATGGTGGCGCCGGAAGACCACGAACCCGCCTCGCGTGATCAGCCACACCGCGGTCCGCGGTCATGGCCTGACCGCTGGACATCGGGTGCAGCGGATCGTCTGCCTCCTCACTCCGTCGCCGTCCTCGTTCTCGCTGAGGCTGACAGCGATCGTACTGGCCCGTCACCGCGGCGAATCCAGCGGCCGGCAGGCGTTCTGGGCGCGATCGTTCTCAAGTGTTGTGAAGATCTGCGCCCGGATGGCGCGATGAGAAGATCGTGATCAGCCGACCAGGGCGTCGACGATGCGGACGCCGCCCTCGGTCGGCTCGATGAGTGGCGACGGCGGGATGGCCAAGGGTTCGACGGGGAGGGGCGCATCGTCGGTGTCGACGGGGTGGACGGTGACGATCAGGTCCTCGCCGTCGGTGTGCACCCGGAGCGTGGTCCTGTCCGCTGCCTTGACGGCGCGGGCGAGCAGTTCTTGCGCGCTGCGCAAGGCGAGGAGCGAGGCCGCCGTCGTGACGTTGGGCGGGATCTCGGCGTGCAGGTCGACGACGCAGCCGACCTCCTCGCGGGCTGCATCGAGCTCGACCTGCAACGCCTCGCGCAGGACGTCGTCGACGCCGTCGAACACAGACGACGTGGTCGGTCCGACCGCGACGCTGTGACGCCAGGTGCGCTCGCTGCGCTCCCGCTCGAGCTGCCACAGCACGTCGGCGTCGATGCCACGCCGCTCGGCGGCCTGCTCGGCCAGCGCTTTGGCTTCGCGTGCTCGCTCGACTGCCGCGTCCTGGGCGGCGTCGCGGGCCGCGAGGGCCGCGGCGCTGGCGGTGTTCGCCTCGTCCCGCTCGCGCCTCGCCGCTCGGGAGCGAGACCACATCGCCAGCGCCACCGCGATGGCGGCAGCAGCTACAAACGTCAGCGCGATGACCACGATCAGCATCGACTCGACCCTACCGATCACCCCACGGGCACCCGGGGCAATCGCGCGCGCCACCGAATCTGGGTGCAGTTGTTCTCACCAGCTGAGACGATCTGCACCGAGAAGCCGGAATGAGAACGATCGCGCCCAGATCGCGCCGCCCTCCGGACCAGCCGGCCGGCGTGTCGGCCCACTAGCCGAGACCGGCGACGATGTTGACGCCGGTGGCGATGATGACCACGCCGAAGACGTACGACATCAGCGCATGGGTGATCACCGTGCGGCGGACGCTGCGGGCGCGCAGCGTCGTGTCCGACACCTGGTAGCACATGCCGATGGTGAAGGCGAGGTAGGCGAAGTCCCGGTAGTCCGGTTGGTCGTGTTGAACCACGCTGGCGAAGTCGACACCGCCCGGTGACGTCCCGTAGTAGAGGTCCGCGTAGCGCAACAGGAAGACCGTGTTGACGGCGGTCCACGACACCACCACCGTGACGGCGGCGATCCCCACGAGTGTCCATTTGTCGGCCCCGACCTCGTGCCGGGCTCGGCTGATGGCGAGGACGACGGCCACGACACTGGCACTGCTGGCGACGAGCAGGACGAGCCGAGCTATTTCGCGACTCAGGTCCTCTCGTGTCGCCAGCTGTTCGGTCTGCGCACCGTCGACGCTGGCGATCGTGGGCCAGACCGAGGCGAGGAACACCAGCGCCGTCGCATCCCAGACAACCAACACCGCCAGCTCCACTCGCACGAACCACGACACGACCACCGCGACCGCGACTCCCACGACCGCCGCGACGATCAGTCGACGCAGCTCCGACGACGACTGCGTACTCATGTTCCGCTCCGCCATTTGCCCACTCCTCCGCGCGCCACCGACCGCCCGCCTCACTCGACCCTAGCGAATCCTCAGCGGGCGAAGCGCTCGATCACGACACCGTGGCGCAGGCCGCGATCGCTCACCGTCATCGACTCGTGCTTCAGCTGGGTGAGGATCGTGCGCACGATGCAGGCCCCGGCGAGGATGACGTCGGCGCGGGCCGGTTGGAGCCCGACGATCTGCCGCCGTTCGTCCGCACTCCGGGCGCGATAGAGCTCGATCTGCCGATCCAGTTCGGCGCGGTCGAGGATCGTGCCGTGCACCACGTCGGGCTCGTAGTGGGCGAGGCCATGCTTGACCGCGGCGAGGTTGGTGGCGGTGCCACCGATGGCGACGATGGCGTCGGGGCGGGGCCGGCCGTCCAGACGACCCAGTTCGGACGCCAGCGCGCCGAGCGCAGCTTCGAGGGAGGCGGTCGAGACCGCCGCGTCGAGTCCGAATCGCTCGGCGATCCGCACCGCGCCGACGTCGACGCTGAACTGCTCGTCGACGCGGTCGTCCCGGCCGAACGTGAACTGCGTGCTCCCGCCACCGGAGTCGAACACGACGAGCAACCCTTCGGCCGAGGGCAGCGCGGAGGTGGCGCCGACGTAGGCGAGCCGAGCCTCCTCCTCACCCGAGACGACGTCGATCGTGACGGCGGCGCGGGCGCGCGCCGCGTCGACGAGCGCGGCGCGGTTGGGCGCGCGGCGCAGCCCGGCGGTGCCGATCGCGACAACGTCGAGCGGACCGCCGC
>JBKOUV010000210.1:0-5018 GCA_046723555.1 Actinomycetota bacterium
GGGGTCGTGCGGGTGCTGTTCTCGACGACGGCGGGATCCGGTCATTTCGGTCCGCTGATTCCATTCGCCCGGGCGTGTCGCGATGCTGGACACGAGGTGATGGTCGCCGCGCCGGTCTCGTTCGCCACCGTCGTGCGCGAAGCCGGCTTCAACCACGTCCCCTTTGCCGACGTTCCCCCGGAGGTGATCGGACCGGTCGTGGGCCGGCTCCCCGAGCTGTCGTTCGAAGCGGCCAACGCGACCGTCCTGGGCGAGATCTTCGGCCGACTCGCGGCTCGCGCTGCACTGCCCGGCTTGACGGAGATCGTCGATCGCTGGTGTCCCGACATCGTGGTGAGAGAACCAACTGAGTTCGCTTCGCTGGTCGTCGCCGAGCGCGCCGGTGTCCCACAAGTGCAGGTGGCGATCGGCATGAGCGGAGCGCTCGACTTCGTTCTTGCTATCCTCGAGTCTCCGCTGGCCGAGCTCGGGGTGATCGCCGGGCTGCCCGCGGATCGTGCACTGACGACGTTGCGCACCACGCCCGGCTTCAGCCCAGTGCCGGCCGGCCTCGATGACGCGATCCCCGAGACCGGATCGGTGTGGCGGTTCCGCGACGCCTCCGCACAAGCGGATCGAGGGTCCCTGCCACCGCCGTGGGGCGACCCCGACGAGCCGCTCGTCTACGTCTCGTTCGGATCCATCGCCGGAGGGCTCGCCCCGTTCGCCTCGCTCTATTCGGCGACTCTGGACGCCCTGGCCGACCTACCCGTCCGGGTCCTGATGACGACGGGCACCGGCGGCGATCCCGACTCGATGGCCGTACCGGCCAACGCCCACGTCGAGCGATGGTGGCCGCAGGCCGACGTGATGCCTCACGCCGCCGCGGTCGTCGGCCATGGCGGGTTCGGTACGACGATGTTCGCCGTCACTGCCGGCGTTCCCCAGGTTCTCGTCCCCTTGTTCGCCTTCGACCAGAGGATCAACGCCGAGCGGATCGCCGCGAGCGGTGCCGGGATCCACCTACCCGGCGGGCCGGCCGCGGCGGCCGAGATCCCTTCCGCGGTGACCGCCGTACTTTCCGTGGAGAGGTACCGCGACCGCGCCCGAGCCGTCGCCGCCGAGATCGCCCGGCTTCCCGACATCGCCGAGTCGGTACCGGTCCTCGAGGAGCTCGCCCACCGCTGACCTGGCGGGTTCGACATCGCTGACCGTGGGAAGGCTCGGTCCATGTCGTCCTACGCACTGAATGAGGCCGCCGTCGCCCACGCCCGCCGGCTCATCGAAGCTCGGCAGTACGTGCTCGACAGTGACTGGGGTGAGGTCCAGCCGAGAGCCGACGATCAGAACGCGTACCTCGAATCGCACTCGTGGGACGACTACGCGGCGTGGCATCTGGGGCTCACCGAAGGTGCGAAGGACGAGACCAAGTCTCGTTACGCGTTTGTGTACGGCGACTTCCGGCGGCTGCACCGCACGGGACTGATCGCCTGCGTCTACAGGGCGTCGGAGTGGCGGCACAAGGCGATCGAGCTCGCCGCCCATGAGCTCCTGCAGCACCTCGACGCCACGTCCGGCTGAACGGAACGACCAAGGGGCGGCACCCGAGTGTCTCCTGCGGGTACGTACCAGCGCCAAACACTCGGGTGGCGCGAAACACTCGGGTGGTCCGTGGGGTTGGCAGAATCCGCGTCGGATGCTCGAGACGGCGAATGTGATGCTGACCGACACCGTTGGGTCGACGAGCACCCTCACGCGCATCGGCGCCGATGCCGCCGACGCCCAGCGCCACCGCCAGGACGACCTCGTCGCCAACGTCGTGGGAGTCTTCGGTGGCCTGGTCGTGAAGAGCACCGGGGACGGCACGCTCGCCCTGCTCCCCTCGGCCGACGCCCTCGTCCGAGCCGGCTCGGCGATCCAGGAGGCCGCCGCCGCGCAGGGGTTGTCGTTGCGGGTCGGGGTATCGACCGGAGACGTCGTGACGGAGAACGGGGACGTCTTCGGCGAAGCCGTCGTCGTCGCCTCCCGCCTGTGCGCGCAGTGCCCGGCCGGTGCGGTGCTCATCGACGCCGGCACGATCGTCGTGCGCGGCCAGCGGCGGGACCCGCCGGTGGAGCGGTTCGCCGACCTGGTGCTGAAAGGGTTCGACGAGACCCGGGATGTCTGGACGGTGTCGGCGGCCACCGCGCCGCCTGCGCCCCGCGCGTCGGCCACGCTGGCCGAGGTCTACGGCCGGGATGACGAAGCGGCGCGAATCGAGGCCGCGTGGACTCCGTCGACCGGACCGGTCCTCGTCGTGCTCGCCGGCGAGCCGGGCATCGGCAAGACCCATCTCGCCACCGCGATCGCGGGCCGGCGAACGGAGCCGCTGTGGGTGCGTTTCGACGCAACCGAGCGCAACGGCTTCGCCGTCTGGTGTGAGGCCGTCGACGCATGCGTCGGCGACATCGCGGTCGGCGTGATCGCCGCCCTCGGCGCCGAGGTGGTCGCTCGGATCGCCGCGCTCCTGCCGTCGCTCGCCAGCCGATTGCCGGTCGACGTGACGGAACGTCCGGTCGACGCCGGCCGTGAGCTCATGTTCGACGCCCTGGCCACGGTCGTCGAGCTCATCGGGCGCGACCGCCCCATCGTCCTCGACGACGTGCACTGGGCCGGCGGCACATCGGACGCGTTCCTCTCGCGGCTCGTCGCCTCGAATGTCCCGTTGCGGCTGTTGGCGACGTCCCGGCTGCCCGTGCCGAACGGCGTCCGAGCAGTGGCCTCAGTGGTCGTTCCGCTCGTCGGACTGCCGGACGGGGCGCTCGGCGCGCTGCTACGCGATCGGGGGGTGGCGAGCACTGAGATCGAGGCGGCGACCCGGCGCGCCGGCGGTAATCCGTTCCTGGCGTTGGTGGCGTCGGAAGGCGACACGAGTGGCCGCGGTGATCCGGTCACCGAGCGGTTCCTGGCCCTACCGGCCGACCAGCTCGAGGCGGTCGGAATCGCCGCCCTCATCGGCCGGACCGTCGACCTCGCGTTGCTGCAAGAGCTGATCGGAGCTTCGTCCGCGGAGCTGGCCTCCCGCCTCGACGCCGCCGTGCGCGCCGGCCTGTTGGCCGACGAGCACGGGCAGCTGGTGTTCGTCCACGATCTCGTGCGCGAGGCGGCGGAGACGACGCTGCCGGTCCACCGGCGGACGGCGCTCCATGCCGCGGTGGCAAAGGTGCTGCTCCGACGGGGCGACCCGTTCGCCGCGACACCCCACGTGCTCGCCGGGTTCGGTGCGTTCGAGCCGGACGACGCCGTCGAGGTGGTCGCCGCCGGCTGTGAGGAGCTGGCGGGGCAGCTCGCCTTCGAGGAGATGCTGGCGGTCGCCACGCGACTGGCCGAGGTCGTCGCCGCCGATCAGCGGTGCCGGCCGCGACACGAAGCGGCGGCGCTGCTGACGGTCTCGTGGGCGTATCGGCTCCTCGGTGACGTTCGGCGTCACCAGGAGACCGCCTTGGCGGCCGGCCGCCTGGCTCGGGCCGACGGCGCCTACGTGCTGCTGGCCGAGGCGGCCCTGTCCCGGGCCGGCTCGGGACCGGCGGGCGTCGCCGATCCGGAGACGGCCGAGCTGCTGGACGCCGCGCTGGCCCTCCTCCCTCCCGAGGACCTGGCCCAGCGATCGAGGTTGCTGGGGATGCGGGCGTACTACCTCCTGAACTACGAGGGCAACGGCGCCGCGGCTCGGCGGGTGTCGCTCGAGGCCGTCGCGGTGGCTCGACGTGACGGCGACCCCGGAGCCGTCGCCGACGCGCTGTCCGGCCGGCTGTTCGTGCTGCTCGCGGGGAGTGACGTCCTCGAGCAGGTGGCGGCGGCCGAGGAGTTGCGCAGCCTCGTCACCCAGCTCCCGCCGGCCCGGGCGGGTGACGTCTGGGCGGGGCTGCAGCGCAACCTCGGGGTGCTCCGGCTGCAGCTGGCCGACCGGGCCGGGTTCGCCGTGTGCCACGAGGAGATCCGTTCGATCGGGCTGCTCTCGCACGACTGGCTCCTCTCCGCCATCGCCACGATGTGGGACGGCGTCGTTGCCCTGCTGGACGGTGACCCCGAGCTGGCCGGTCACCACGCGGTGGCCATCGCCGCGCAGAGCGACGAGTCCAACCTGCTCGCCAGTGAGACGGCGCAACTCACCGCCGCCCACCGCTGGCGAGGAACGCTTGGCGCCGTCCTCGCCGATGTGGTGGCCGAAGCGGCCGCCCAACCGGAGCAACCGCTGGCGGCGAGCGCGGCGGCGGTCGTGGAGGCACTCGTGGGGGACGGACGCGCCGCCGCCACGCTGGACGTGGTCCTCGGCCGGTCACCGCCGTTTGTCGACGACTCCACCCTCGCCGCCCAGCTGGCGACGCTGGTCGAGGCGTGTGCGCTGATCGGTCGGGACGTTCCCGAACCCGTCGTCGTCGCCCTCCGGCCGTTCGCCGGCCAGCTGCTCGTGCTCTCCTGGGGCGTCGAGGTGCTCGGCGCCGCCGACCGGTTCCTCGCCGTCGCCGCCGCTCGGTCGGGCGATCGTGCCGCGGCCGCGGCCGGGTTCGACCGAGCCGCGGAACTCGAGGGACGGATCTCCAGCGCGCTGCCACTCCGTACGCGGGTCTGGCGTCATGCGTTGCTCGGGGACGTCGCCCCGCCGGAGATCCCGCCCGCCCTCGCCGGGCTCGCCGTGGAGGCCGACGTACTACGCGCCGTGGCGCAGTGGTCGGAGAGGAGCTGATTGCGCGTTGCTGGCGGCGGGTCGGCAACTGACGACTATCCGGCGATCCCCAGCGGGGCCAAGACCTCGGAGAGCTGGATGCGCGACCCGACCCCGAGCTTGCGGTAGGCGCTGGCGAGGTGGCTCTCGACGGTGCGGACCGATACGAACAGCCGGGCGGCGATCTCCCGGTCGGCGAACCCGCCGGCGGCGAGCCCGGCCACCTCGGCCTCGCGGCGGGTCAACGCCGGCCCGCGGCCCGCCGCCCGGGGCACGGGCGCGGCCGGCTCACCGGTGAGCCGCCGGACGAGCGTCACCGCCCGCCGTGCCGAGG
>JBKOUV010000294.1:0-29288 GCA_046723555.1 Actinomycetota bacterium
CGCCGAAGCCGTCGAGCTCGGGATCGGCGCTCAGGCCCTGCGGGATCCAGATCGGGAACCAGTGGCCGAGCGTGAGGGCGTCGTCGCTGCGAGCGAGCAGGCCGATCTCGGTGGGCTCCAGCGCACTGCCGCCGCCGAACAGATCCGTCGCCGCGGCCGGGTCGAAATCCACCGCCGTGTACCGGAAGCCCGCCGTGACCTCGACCGCATCGCCGTGACCGACCGCCAACGGGATCGTGATCAGACTCTCCTCGACGATCGGATCGACCGCTTCTCCGTCGACGGTCACGTCGACCAGCTCCGCGCCCGGGGCCGCCACACCGGGGAACCAGCGCAGGTGCGCTTCGGTGGCGTCGGCTCCGACGGGCAGGCTCGCCCGCATCGACGCCTCCACCCGCCCGGAATCCGGGTCGAGCCGAGCGTGCAAGCCGTAGCGCGGGCGCGTGGACCAATCGGTGTGGGCGGCGAGCTCCCGGCCGTCCGGCGTGAGCGAGGTGAGCAGTCCGTCGGCGTCGGGTTCGCCGGCCGGCGTCGTCGCTGAGCCTCCGCCCGTCGTCGGAGGCGCCTCGTCCGTGGTCGACGGCGATGCTTCCGTGGTCGACGGCGCCCTGTCGGTCGTCGTCGGCGATGCTTCCGTGGTCGGTGGATCCGTCGACCGCGCATCGGATCGGTCGTCGGATGTGCACGCCCCGGCGATCGGCAGGAGCGCGGCCGCGGCGAGGATGAGGCGGGGCTTCATGTTCAGTCGGTGGCGGCCGAGGGCCGGGCGGTTCACGACGGAGCGGAGATTTCCACCGGCGCACCGAAATCGCGCAGGTCGATGTCGATGCTGATCGACATCTCGCCGTCGTCGATGAAGTCCAACTCGAGGGGTCCGCTGAAGGTCAGCCGCAGCTTGTGCACCACCCCGGTGCCGTCGATCCACACCTCGGCCACCTGATGCATGTGGGGGTCGTCTCCGTCGCTCGGCTTCAGGTCGAACCGCAGGTGCCGGACGTCGAGGTCGTCGAGCCGCTCGACGCCAAGATCCTCGATCTCGCCGGCGGCGAGCTCGGGGAGCCGGGCGAGGACGTCCGGATCGACCGCGAGCTGGGCGAACAGGCCCTGGTTGGATGGATCGCGGCTGGCGTCTTCTTCGGTGAAGGGGCCTCCGTCCTCACTGTCGTACTGCTTTCCATCGACGACGATCGTGGTCTGTTCGAAGTCGTTCGGCCGGGCGGCCTCGGGCCCGCTCACCGCCTTCATGCCGATCGTGAGGCGGTAGGCGGAGCTGCCCGGCGAACCGTCGCCGAAGTCGACGGCCCCTTCGCCGCGGAGCGCCAGGCCCACCTCGGCTGTCCCGTCCTCGCCGAAGAGCGTCCCGTCGAACCTGGCGACGCCGGTGCCCGACACGTCCAGGGTCGCGGTTCGGGTCGAGGTCATCGCGACCTGCGTGCTCATCAGCGCCTGTGGGGCCGGCGCGTCGAGGGCACTGGTCGGCCCCGCGCCCGGCGGCCCTGCGGCCGCCGGTCCGCTGGTGGTTGGCGTCGGCGCGGAGAATTGGCCGTCCGTGCCCTGGTCGCGACCGCTCAGCACGACCGCACCGGCGACGACCAGGGCCGCGACGGCGGCCGCGGCGGTGAGCGCCACGGCGAGGTGTCGCCGGCGGCGGGAACGGAGAGGGACGACGTCCGCGACAGACGGCGGCGCGGCCGGCGGCGGCCACGGGGCGGGTTCCGGATCCGGCGAGTCGATGCGGTCCCAGACAGCGGTCGGGATCGTCGGCGGGGCGTCGTCGCGACGCAACGCCCGGCGGAGCGCCTGGATCTCGTCCAGTTCGCGCCGCAGGTCGGCAGAGGACGCCAGCGCGGCGTCGACGTCGGCCCGTGCGCCGGCGTCGAGCGTGTCGTTGGCGTAGGCGACGAGGGTGACCGCCCAGTCGTCGGGGGACCGATCGGTCACGGTGTCACCCCCTCCCCGGCGATCCGGGCCGCCAGTTGCCGGCGGGCGTTGGCGACCCGACTCTTCACGGTGCCGACCGGCACCCCGAGCACCTCGGCGATCTCCGGGTAGGAGAGATCACCCGCGAGGGCGAGCAGGAGCGTCTCGCGAAGCTCGCTGGAGAGCTCGGCCAGCCAGCCGGACACCCGGTGCAGCTCGTCGCGCGCGGCGATGACCCGGTCCGGGGCCGGCTCCGGATCGGCGACGGGATCCCCTTCGGTGGCGTCGACCGGCACCGGTCGACGGCGGCGCAGGTGGGTGTAGGCCTGTCGGCGGGCGATGGCGAACAGCCACGTCGTGACCTGGGCCTCACCGCGGAACGAGCCCGCCGAACGCCACAATGCCACCAGCGTGTCCTGGAGGACCTCCTCGGCGATCTGGGCGTCGGCGACGAACTGGCGGATGAACGACCAGAGCGGTTGGCGGTGGCGCGCGTAGAACGCCTCGAAGGCGCGGCGATCGCCGGCGGCAATCGCCCGCAGGGCGTCGGCATCGCTGCCTTCCGAGAACACGACCTCACCGAGGGTATGTCGCACGGTCCCGCCGTCCGGTTCACCGAGGCCGTCGCGCTGCCTCACCCGGGAGGGGTGAAGTCGAATCGGGCGATCTCGGCGAGGGCGGCGCAGAACGCGTCGACGGCCCCGGCGAACAACTCGGCGCCGCGGTCCGCAGTCGCCGCCGTGGGGTCACCGATCACGCCGGCGGGACCAAAGTCGTCGGACAGCCAGCCGAACGAGACCGGCCCGCCGAAGCGGACGTAGCGGTTGCCGGCGAGGTGCTCGGGGACGTGGCGTTCGACGGCCGACGGGTCGACGAGATCCGGCGCCAGGTGGAGCATCAGCGACGTCTCATCCGTGCCGCCGTGGACGCCCATGCCGAGCTCGTTCGGTGCCGATTCGCCGCCCTGGTCCGGTGGCAGCCCGGGATGGGCGAGGAACGTCATCAGCCCGTGGCGCAGCCGCAGCTCGCGATTGGCGACGTTCACCAGGGCGCTGTTGCCGCCATGGCCGTTGAAGAACACGAGCCGGCGGGCCGGCGTCATGGCGACGCTGCGGCCGACGTCGTCGAGCACCGCCAGCAGCGTCGACGCCGAGAGCCAGAACGTGCCCACCGCCCAGGCGTGTTCGTTGGACTTGGTGTAGGCGAGGGCCGGGAGCATCCAGGCGTCGACATCGGCGCCGACCCGAGCGATCGCCGCCGCGGCGACAGCCTCGGCGATCAGCAGGTCGGTGTTCAGCGGCAGATGGGGTCCGTGCTGTTCGATCGCCCCGAGCGGCTGGACGAGAATGCTCCGCTCGCCGAGCAGATCGCGGATCTGCGGCGCGCGCAGTTCGGCGAGATGGCGGCTGGTCGGCACGTAGCGACACTAGTGATCGGGACGGATCGCGGGCTTGGGCGCGGCCATCATGAGCCGGTGCCGCTGTCCCGCACGACGCTCCCCCGACCGGACTTCGACGTGATCGTGGTTGGCGCCGGCCACAACGGGCTCGTGTGCGCGGCCTACCTCGCCCGGGCCGGATTGCGGACCTTGCTCCTCGAAGCGCGGACGTCGGTCGGGGGCGTGGCCGGGAGCGAGCGGTTCGCGGGGGCCACGGTGAACGTCTGCAACTGCGATCACGTCACGTTCCGCACGACACCGATCGCCGAGGATCTCGACCTCGCCCGGTTCGGGCTGCGCTACCTGGAGATCGATCCGGCCCAGGTCGCGGCGGCGTGGACGGGAGGCCCGGCGTGGACCCAGTGGCACGACGTCGAGCGCACCATCGAGGAGCTGGCGGCGACGTACCCGGGAGAGGTCGACGGGTATCGGCGCTACCTGCGCCGGGCGCGACCGGCGGCGGACTTGATCACCGCCGCGGCGATCGAGCCACCGACCATCGCGTCGCTCTCGCGCGTCGCGATCCGACGCCGCTTCGCCGGGGTCGGCGCGGTGCTCCAATGGAGCCGGCGCAGCGCCGCCTCGGTGATGCAATCGTTCTTCTCCCGGGACGCCCTGCTCGGCGCCGGGCTGGTGTCGGGCCCGTTCGTGTGGGGCGTGAGCCCGCAGCGGGCCGGGACGGGGCTCGGCGCGCTGGCGTACGCGATGCGCCACGCCGCCCGGGTCGGCCGGCCGGTCGGCGGCAGCGGACGGCTGACCGACGCGCTGGCCGCCGCCTTCACCCACCACGGCGGCGTGCTGCGCACGGCCAGCCCGGTCGCCGCGATCGTGTGCCGGGAGGGCGTTGTAGTCGGGGTGACGCTGGCCGACGGCACGGAGATCACCGCACCGATCGTCGTCGGGGCGGGCGACGCCCGGACCACGCTCGTCCAGCTGGTGCGCGATCCACCCGCCGCCGCGGCGGCGCTGGTCGCCCGGTGGGCGCGGGCGCCCCAGCCGCAGGGCTACGAGTCGAAGATCGACGCCGTCGTCGCCACGCCACCCCGTCTGCGCGTCGGCGGCGACCACCTCGGCTCGACGTTGACGCTCGCCCCGTCGATCGTCGACATGGACCGGGCGGTGGCGATGATGACGACCGGTCGGGTGCTCGAGCAACCGGCGATGCTCGTCAACGTCCCCTCGCTCGCTGATCCGACGCTCGCCCCGCCGGGACGGCACGTGCTGAGCATCGAGGTCCTCCTCACGCCCTATCGCCATCCCGGCGGGTGGGCGAGCTCACCGGAGCCCGCGCGCTGGCTCGAGGTCTTCGCCACCCGTTGCGAACCCGGCTTCCTCGACACGATCGTCGACTGGCGGGTCGTCACCCCGGAGGACTACGAGCGACGCTTCCTGCTGCCGACCGGCCACGCGGCGAGCTTCGGCGGCGGGCCGCTCGCCGCGTTGCGCCATGCCGACCCCGAGCTGACCCAGTACGAGACCGTCATCCCCGGGCTCTACCTCACCGGCGCGGCGACCTTCCCCGGCGCCGGCATCTGGGGAGCCAGCGGTCGAAATTGCGCGGCTGTCGTTCTCCAGCACAGGCGCCGGTAGCCTGGGGTCGAAAGGACGGACATGCTCACCGGATCGATCTCTCTCGGCCGGCTCGCCGGCGCGGCGTTGAGGGTCCACTGGAGCGCGATCGTGATCGCCACGCTCCTCGCCGCGGTGTGGGCCCGCGAGTTCGGGCTGGTCGTCGGGGCCGTCGGCGTGATCGCCTTCTTCGCCTCCATCCTCGCCCACGAACTCGCCCACACCGTCGTCGCCCGCCGCTTCGACGTCAACACCACCGCGATCGAGCTGTGGGCGCTCGGCGGCATGGCCCGTCTCGACCACGACCCGCGCACCGCGAAGGCGGAGGGTTGGATCGCCGCCGCCGGCCCACTCGCCAGCCTGGCGATCGGCGCGCTCGGGATCGGCGCCGCGTACGGCACGTATTCGCTCGGTGCGCCCGATGCCGTCGTCGACGTCCTCGGCGCGCTCGGCGGCATCAACGTCCTGCTCGCGCTGTTCAATCTGCTCCCCGGCGCCCCGCTCGACGGCGGTCGCATCGTCCGGGCGGTGCGCTGGGCCCGGCACGGCAACCGGTACCGGGCGATGCGCGAGGCCGGGCTGGCCGGACGGGTGCTCGGTTGGGGTATCGGGGCCTTCGGTCTCGTGCTCCTGCTCGAGGGCGCCCCCGAGGGCATCTGGGTCGCCCTCACCGGCATGTTCATCGCGGTGAACGCCCGAGGCGAGATCGCGCTCGCCGAGCTGGGCCAGCGGCTCGACGGGGTGAAGGTCGCCGATCTCACCTGGTTCGGTGTCGCCGAGACCGACTCCGAGATGGACGCCGATTCGATGATCTGGCAGCGCTCACGCCTCGGTGGAGCCGGCGCCGTGGCCGTCCGCGGTGACGACGGCGAGCTCGACGGGCTGGTGCTGGAAGATCAGCTGTGGGCCGTGCCGGCCGAGCAGCGACCGTGGGTGATGCTGACCTCGTTGATGATGCCGTTCAGCCGGCTGGCCCAGGCCGATCCCGACGACGACCTGGCGTCGGTACTCCCCAAGCTCAACCCGCTCCGGCCGGTGGTCACCGTGTGGCGCGATGGTCGCCTGCTCGGCGTGATCCCGCCGGGCACGCTGCGCCAGCGGCTGGCCCCGCGCCCGTCGATCTGACCTACGAAATCAGCTGATCAGGCGTCGCGGACGGCCCAGGCCCGCTTGGCGACCGGATCCTTGTCGCTCCAGGGAAAGTTGATCCACAGCGGCGTGCGCCGCCACACGTAGTCGCACCGCACCACCGAGTGCGGCTTCTCGTAGAGGACGGCGGTGCGCACCTCGGCCACCTTGCCCTCGCAGAACTGCTGCACGCTGCGCAGGGTGTGCCCGGTGTCGGCGACGTCGTCGGCGATCAGCAGGCGGGCGTCGTGGAGGTCGACGAAGTCCGGCGCCGGGGGCAGGATGCGGGGCACCTCCAGGCGCTCGTCGACGCCCGTGTAGAACTCGACGTTCATCGAGTAGACGTTCTTCACGGACAACGCGTAGCCCAGGGCTCCGCCGATCAGCAGGCCGCCTCTCGCGACGGCCAGGATCATGTCCGGCTCGTACGAATCGTCGGCGACCATCTGGGCGACGTCTCGGGATGCGACGCCGAAGTCCTCCCACGTCATGATCTCCCGCTCGTCGGTTGGCACGCTGCCCATCCACTCCCGAACCTATCCGCTGCTCGGGCTCGCTCCTAGAGCGCGATGTCGGCGGGTCGCACGGGTACCCGGTTGATCCGCTCGGCGCGGCGTTCACCGTCGTCGAACTGGCGCAGCGCGTCGCGGATGGCCGCCGCGATCGCCGGGGTCACCGAGATGCACGGCGGTTCGCCCGCCCCCTTGGCTCCGAGCGGGGCGTGCGGGTCGGGCTCCTCCACGAGCGTGGCAACGACGTCGGGCATGTCGAGGAATGTCGGCAGCAGGTAGTCGGTGAAGCTGGCGTTGCGGATGCGGCCGTCGACCTGGATGATCTCCTCCATCACGGCGAGACCGAGCCCTTGCGAGATCCCGCCCTCGATCTGGCCGAGCACGGCCAGAGGGTTGAGCGCCCGGCCGACGTCCTGGGCGGTCGCCACCTGGACCACCTTCACCAGCCCGAGCTCGGCGTCGACGTCCACCACCACGCGGTGGGCGACGAACGCGAACGCCGCGTGGCAGTCGCCCTGCCCGTTCTCGTCGAGCTCTTCCGTCGGCCGGTGGTGGTACTCGGCGGTCTCCTCGATCACCACCCCCCGCGAGGCGTCGGCGACGCTCGTGCGGAACGGGCCGAGGACGTCGACGATGTCGGACCCCTCGACGACGAGGCGCAGCGGGTCGATCCCGTTCGCCGCACCGACCCGTTCGAACAGCCGCTCGCGTACGGCGCGGCAGGCGGCGTCGACCGCTCCCCCACTCATCCACGTCTGGCGCGAGGCCGACGTCGAGCCCGCCGACCCGATCGTGGTGTCGCTGGGCTCCAGGATCACGTCGTCGACACCGAGCACCGAGCGGGCGATCTGCTGAGCGATCGTGACGAACCCCTGGCCCACCTCGACGGACGCGAACTTCAGCGTCGCCACGCCGTCGGCGAGCCGGCAGCGCGCCGTGGAGTAGTCGTCGAAGCCTTCCGAGTACATCAGGTTCTTCATCGCCGCGCCCCAACCGACGCCGCGCCGGACGTGGCCGGGGTCGGCGGTGAGACCGGCGCCGCCCGGGAGCCGCATCGGGTCGAGGTCATCGCCGCCGTCGGGCGCGGCACGGATCGGCGTGGCGGGGAGTGGCAACCGGGCCGTCTCCTCGAGGCAGCGGACGACCGGCGCGACGTTCTGGATCACCTGACCGGTGATAAGTGAGTCGCCAGTCGCCAGGGCGTTGCGCCGCCGCACCTCGACCGGGTCCAGTCCGCACGCGGCCGCGAGCTTGTCCATCTGGCTCTCGTGGGCGAAGCAGGCCTGGACGACGCCGAAGCCGCGCATCGCCCCGCACGGGAGGTGGTTCGTGCGTACCGCGTACCCGTCGACGACCGCGTTGGGGCACCGGTAGGGGCCTTGCGCGTGGGTGATCGCGTTCAGCAGCACGGCGGAGGACGTGGAGGCGTAGGCACCGCCGTCGAGGACGAAACGGGCCTCGATCTTGACGATCTCACCGGCTCGGGTGGCGTGATGACGCATCCAGATCCGCGCCGGATGGCGGTGGACGTGGCCGAGGAAGCTCTCGGCCCGGCTGTAGGACATCCGCACCGGGCGACCGAGGCGGAGGGCGAGGAGGCACGTGTGCACCTGCAGACTGATGTCCTCGCGGGCGCCGAACGCCCCGCCGACGCCGCCGAGCACGAGCCGAACCTTGTCCTCGGGCAGGTCGAGGCAGGCGGCGATCTGCCGCCGGTCCTCGTGCAACCACTGGGTGGCGACGTGCAACTCGACCCCGGCCGCGCCCGGATCGGGCACCGCGACGGCCGCCTCCAGCCCGAGGAAAGCCTGGTCCTGCATCCCGATCTCGTAGTCGCCCTCGACGACGACCTCACCGCGGGCGTCGGGGTCGCCACAGCGGATGCGCTGCCGGCGCAGCACGTTCCCGTTGGGATGGATCGGCTCGTGAGTTCCGGCGATCGCGGCCTCGGGGTCGAGCAGCGGTTCGAGGATCTCGTACTGCACGACGATCGCGTCGAGCGCCCGCTTGCAGGTCTCCGGGTGATCGGCCGCGACCGCCGCGATCGGCTCGCCGACGTAGCGCACGATGTCGCGGGCGAACACCGGCTGGTCGGCCACGAGCAGCCCGTACGTCGGCTGACCGGGCACGTCGTCGGCCGTGATCACGGCCTCGACGCCCTGGATCCGCCACGCCGGGGTCACGTCGATCGAGACGATGCGGGCGTACGGGTGCGGCGAGCGCAGCGTCGCTCCCCACGCCGCTCCGTCGATCGGGAGGTCGGAGGAGAAGGCGAACGTGCCCTGGGTCTTGATGATGCCGTCCGGGCGGGGCGGTGAATCGCCCACCCGCCCGCCGGCCCATGGCCGCGCCGGAGCCTCGGTGAGCGTCATTCGGCCCGCTCGTCTCGCGAGGTTTGCCGGCGGGCGGCGGCGACGGTGCGAACGGCGTCGATGATGCGGCCGTAGCCGGTGCAGCGGCAGATGTTGCCCGCGAGCTGCTCCCGGATCTCGGTGTCCGTCGGATCCGGGCGGCGGTCGAGGAGTGTGTGGGCGGCGATGATCAGGCCGGGAGTGCAGAAGCCGCACTGCACCGCGCCCGCGTCGACGAACGCGCGCTGGAGGTCGGTCGGCGCGCCCGGCTCGGCGAGGCCCTCGACCGTCAGGATTGGCTGGTCGACCGCGCTGGCGGCGAGGACGAGGCACGAGCAGACCAGCTCGCCGTCGACCACGACGCTGCAGGATCCGCACTCACCCTGCTCGCACGCCCCCTTGGCGCCCAGCAGGCCGAGGCGTTCGCGCAACACGTAGAGCAGGCTCTCGCCGAGCCAGGCGTCGGCGACGGGATGGCGGGACCCGTTGACGTGGAGGTGGTACTGCTCGGCCATCACATCACGGCGCCGAGTCGAGGAACGCCGGGAACGCCCGTCGCAGCAGCCGGCGGGCCAGAACCTCGACGGCGTGGCGCCGGTAGGCGGCGCTGGCCCGGTGGTCATCGATCGGGCGGGAGGCGCCTGCGGCGAGGCGGCCGAACTCCCGCTCCGCGCCGGCGGCGACCCCCGGCGGGTCCCAGGCGACGTGGGACTCGGCGAAGGCCTCGGCCTCGCTCGCCCGCACGACCGTCGGGGCGACCGAGCCGAGGGCGAGGCGGACCGACCTGGTCCGGCGGTCGACGGCGAGGCACGCCCCGGCGATGGCGATCACCATCGCGTTGCGCACGCCGACCTTGGCGTACCCCTGCCAGCCGTCGAGCACCGGCACGGTGACCGCGGTGATCAGCTCGTCCGGGCGGCGGGCGGTGCGTTTGACGCCGGTCATGAACTCGCCGACGGGGAGCTCCCGTCGTCCGCCGGGCCCTTCGAGCTCGACGACCGCGTCGAGCGCCGAGAGCACCGGGAGCCCGTCGCCGGCAGGTGAGCAGGTCGCCAGGTTGCCCCCGATGGTGGCGACGTTGCGGATCTGCGGCGAGCCGACGGTCCGGGCCGCCTGGGCGAGGGCCGGGAGCAGCCCGGCGAGCGGCTCGGTCTCCAACTCGGTGTAGGTGACGCCGGCGCCGAGGCGCACGGTGCGGGTGGCGGGATCGTGGGCCCAGCTGCGCAGCTGGGGCACGCGGTTGACCGCCACCACGGTGTCGGATGCGGCAACCCGGTGGCGGCCCTCGTTGACCTCGACCATGAGGTCGGTCCCCCCGGCGAGGACGAGCGCGTCGGGGTGCTCGGCCAGCGCGGCAACGGCGTCCTCCAGAGTCCGAGGAATCAGGACGCCCACAGCCGAAAACTGTACAAAACGTCCATCGGAGGGTTTGATGCGAACCTGTCCCGCGCGAAACCCTCGGGTGGTGGCAAACCCTCGGATGGATGGCTACTCGACCACCAATCCCTCGAGGCCCTCCTCCGGCTCGGGGTACTGCGGGTCGATCTGTTCGAGGGCGTCGCGGAGGATGGACGCCACGGCCAGGTCGCGGACCCACTTGCGGTCGCCGGGCACGACGTACCACGGCGCGTCGTCGGTCGACGTCTTCGCCATGGCGTCCCGATACGCCTTCATGTAGTCGGGCCACAGCTTCCGCTCGTCGAGGTCGCCGCGGCGGAACTTCCACCGCTCGTCCGGCGACGCGATGCGATCCTGCAGCCGGGCCCGTTGCTCCTCGAACGAGACGTGGAGGAACAGCTTGACGATCGAGGTGCCCTCCTCGACGAGCATCCGCTCGAACTCCTTGATCTGGTCGTAGCGCCCTTGCCAGCGCTCCTCCGGCACGAGCTGCTTCACCCGCACGACGAGCACGTCCTCGTAGTGGCTGCGGTTGAACACGCCGATCTCGCCCCGCGCCGGACACGCCGGATGCACCCGCCAGAGGTAGTCGTGGGCGAGCTCGGTCTCGCTCGGCACCTTGAAGCTGGTGACCCGGATCCCGGCTGGGTTGATCCCGGTCAGGACGCTCCGGATCACGCCGTCCTTGCCGCCGGCGTCCATCGCCTGGAGCACGACGAGCAGGGCCCGTTCGCCGCTCGCGTACAGCCGCTTCTGCAACTCGGCGACGGCGGCGACCTCCTCGCCGACCCGCGCCTTGGCGTCCGTCCTGTGCCAGCCGAACGTCTCGTCCGGCGCATGATCGTCGAGATCGAGGTCACTGCCGGCGCGTATCCGGGCGAGCAGATCCGGCCGCAAAGGAGGCTCCCCGTGCTGCCCAGTCATGGCTCGCCAACGTAGCCAGAAGCGCGCCCGCACGATTTCCGGACCGCCCACACCCCCTGGCTAGTGTCGGCCCGGTCCCGTGACGGCCGTCACGACCAACACTGACGTATCGTGCGGGATCCCAGGGCCGGAACAGCCACATTCAACAAGGGGGACACTTGGTGGGTATCACTAGAACATCGACTCGCCGACGGCGGAGTCGGGTCGGCGCCGTGCTCATCGCCGGCGTGCTGATCGCCGCCGCCTGCTCCGACAAGAAGGAGCAGGAGTCGGTGGGCGGAGAAGGCTCCGTCGCGACCGAGACGACCGGGGCGGCGGTGGCCACGACCGGGGCCACCCCGACGACCGCGGCCACCGCGACCACCGGGTCGACGGGCTCGACTGGAGGCACCACCGGATCGACGACGGCGGAGACGTCACCGCCGAGCACCGCGCCGGCCTCCACCATCCTCGAGCAGGCGACGCTGCCGCCACCGGAGGGCGAACCGGTGATGGGCGGCAAGCTCGTCGTGGCCGGCGAGGCCGAGGTCGGAGCCCCGTGGACACCGGCCGCCGTGCAGTGCGACTCCTACTGCCAGATGCGCATCCGCACGTTCATCGAGCCGCTGCTCGTGATCGACCGTGAGAACAACCTCCACGGCTTCCTCGCCGAGAGCGTCACCCCGAACGACGACGCCACGGAGTTCACCATCAAGGTCCGCAAGGGCATCAGCTTCACCGACGGCACGCCGCTCAACGCCGACGCCGTGATCGACAATCTCAGCCGCACGTTCGCCGGCCTGCTCGTCTCGGGGGCGACCAAGGACATCGCCAAGAACCCGGACGGCTCCGTCAAGGCGGAGAAGGTCGACGACTACACGTTCAAGATCTTCACCGGCCACAACGGCGACCCGAAGAAGCCGATCCCGTGGTACACCTTCCCGTACTTCCTCGCCGGCCAGCCCGGCTTCATCGCCTCGCCGAAGTGGCTGGCGGCGGTCGATGGCAACCCTGACTTGGCCACCAAGCCGGTCGGCACCGGCCCGTTCATCGTCCAGAACTACCTGCCGGGCGACCGGATGACGGTGACCAAGAACCCCAACTACTGGCGCAAGGACGCCGAGGGCAAGCAGCTCCCCTACCTCGACGAGATCGAGTTCCGGGTGATCGTCGACTCCCAGGTCCGGGCGCAGGCGCTGGAGGCCGGCGACGTCGACCTCATCGCCACGTCCGACTCCAAGGTCGTCGGCCAGTACGCCGAAAACCCAGGCGACTTCGTGATGCTCCAACAAGACGTGCGGACCGAGACGAACTACGTCATGTTCCACCTCACCATCCCGCAGCTGAAGAGCCGCGAGGTGCGCTGCGCTCTCGTCCAGGCGGTGGACAAGGAGGACTTCATCAACGTCATCTACGGCGGGTTCGGACG
The DNA here is from genome assembly GCA_046723555.1 of Actinomycetota bacterium. GTDB lineage: Bacteria > Actinomycetota > Acidimicrobiia > Acidimicrobiales > Ilumatobacteraceae > JALZMG01. The sequence goes on from JBKOUV010000294.1 coordinate 12,649, forward strand.
CCCTGCCAACGGCCCGTTCTCGCCCGGCGAGGACGGCTACCTCGAGGACACCGGCCTGCCGGAGTTCGACCCCGACGCGGCCCGCGCCGCGATCGAGGACTACGAGGCCAAGAACGGCCCGGTGACGATCAACTACTCGACCACCCCGACCGGCACGACCAAGGCGATCGCCGACTACCTGCAGGCGGCGTGGGGCGACATCGGGGTTGACGTCACCCAGACGCCGATCGAGCAGTCGGTGCTGATCACCAACGCCCTGCTCGGGTCGCCCGACTTCGAGGCCTTCGGCTGGCGCAACCACGCCGGAAAGTTGGTGGACGTCCAGTACCAGTGGTGGCACGGCTTCGCCTCGGACGCCAAAGGGGCCGAGACGAAGGACGGGGCGATCTCCCTCAACTTCGGCCGGCTCAACGACCCGGTGATCAACGACCTCCTCGACAAAGCCCGCAGCGAGCCCGACGATGCCAAGCGGATCGAGGATGCTCAGAACATCAACCGGCAGTTCGGCAAGGAGTGCTGGATCCTCCCCTCGTCGTGGACGACGTGGGGCATCATCATGAATCCGTCGGTGCAGAACATCGGCCGTGACCCGCTCCCTGATGGCGAGGGCTCCGCGGCCGACGGCGCCGGGTTCCCCGGTCAGGTCTGGCTCACTTCGGTCTACAAGACCGGCTAACTCCCTTGGTATGCGCTACGCCGCTCAACGACTGATCCAGTTCATCCTGGTCTTCATCGTCGTGACCTTCGTCGTCCTCGCGGCGACCAGGATCGGCAGTCAGGACCCCGCCCGCGATCTCGCGGGCGGGGTTGTGAGCGAGCAGCAGATCGAGAGGGTCAAGCAGGACTACCCGTACCTCGACAAGCCGCTCGTCGTGCAGTACGGGTACTGGCTCAAGGACACCTTCACCGGCGACTGGGGACGGTCGTACGTCGCCAGCCAGTCGGTGGTCGACATGTTCAAACAGCGCATGCCGAGCACCGTGTTCATCGCCATCTGGGCGATCGTGATCGGCCTGCTGATCGCCGTGCCGGTGGGCGTGTACAGCGCCTACCGGCGCGACGGGCTGTTCGACAAGACGACCAGCTTCGCGTCGTTCGGCTTCATCTCCACGCCCGTGCTCGTGATCGCCGTGCTCTTCCTGTTCCTCGTCGTGACGCGATTCGGGACCTTCCCGACGGTCGGACGTTCGAGGTACGTCGCCCCGTGGGACAACCCTGTGGAGCACTTCAAGAACTTCTTCGTCCCGTCCCTCGTCCTCGGGCTCGGCCTCGGGGCGATCTGGAGCCGGCTGCTTCGCGCCGACATGATCCTCGCCTTGCAGAGCGACTCGGTGCTGATGGCCAGATCCAAGGGGATCTCGCCCAATCGGGTGCTCTGGGTCCACGCGCTGCGGATGTCGATCCTGTCGCTGATGACGAGCGTCGCCCTGCAGATGTCGGCGCTGATCGGCGGGGCCGTCGTCGTCGAGCAGTTCTTCGGACCGAAGGGCATCGGTGACCGGCTGATCTTCGCCTTCCAGCAGAACGACCTGCTCGTCATCCAGGCGATCGCGGCCGTGCTCGTGGTGGTCGTCGTCTTCGCCAACTTTGTCGTCGACCTGCTCTACGCGGTCGTCGATCCGCGCATCCGGCTCGCAAGGTCGCTCGGGTGAGTCTCGAAGCGCCGATGGCTACCGCGGCGACGGCCGCCAGCACGCTCGCCCCCGTGGCCGTGGCCGAATCGGTGACGACCACGCGGCGCAGGCTCCCCCAACTCGGTGTGCTGTTCGGGGTCCTCTGGCTGCTCGCCCTCATCATCCTGGCCGTGTTTGCCGACTACCTCCCGTTCGTCTACCGGCCTGATCAGCGCGTCGAAGGGGCCGGCAACTACGCCTTCGGGCCCGGGGCCGACTTCTGGTTCGGCTCCGACCGACTCGGTCGCGACGTGTTCTCCCGCTGCATCTACGGCGCCCGCATCTCGCTCATCATCGCCATCACCAGCATCGTGATCGGGCTGCTGATCGGCACGACCCTCGGCATGATCTGCGGTTACTTCCGCGGCTGGATGGACCGCGTCGTGTCGATCTTCGTCGACGCCTTGCTGGCGATCCCCGTGCTGGTCTTCGTCGCTCTCGTCAACAGTCGCGGCCGGGCCCTGCGGCAGAGCGACATCCACGTCCTCGGGGTCGGCTTCAGTTGGCTCAGCAACACGTGGACGATCACGCTCACGTTCGCCCTGCTCTCGATCGCGCCGATCACCCGGATCGTGCGGGCCCAAACGTTGAGCCTCACCCAACGGGAGTACGTCCTGGCGTCACGCAGTCTCGGTGCCCGCACCCCGCGTGTGCTGTTCCGTGAGATCCTCCCCAACGTCGTGCCCGCACTCGTCACCGTGCTGTTCACCGGGGTCGCCATCATCCTCGGCGCCGAGGCCGGCCTGGCCTTCCTCGGCTACAGCGTCGAGCCGCCCCAGGCGTCGTGGGGGCTGATGGTCGCCGAGAACCGCGAGTACATCGACCAGGCGTGGTGGGCGACGCTCTTCCCGTGCCTGATGCTGTTCCTCACGGTGCTGGCGTTCAACCTCATCGGCGACCGGGTCGCCCGCCGGTTCGACATCCGGGAGGCGGTCCTGTGAGCACCCAGGCGGGTGGTCGATTCGAGACCGGCACCCTGCTCGAGGTCACCGATCTGCGCACGTTGTTCCGCACGCCGCGAGGCCGGGTGAGGGCAGTCGACGGGGTCACGTTCGCGCTCGAGCGGGGGAAGGCGCTCGGGATCGTCGGTGAATCCGGGTCGGGGAAGACGGTGCTCGCCCGGTCGATCATGGGTCTGCTGACGACGAGGAGCGTCGAGCGCACGGGCTCGGTGCGCTTCGAGGGCCAAGAGATGCTCGACTTGAGCCCGCGGCAGATGCGTCACATCTGGGGCCAGGAGATGGCGATGATCTTCCAGGACCCGATGACCTCGCTGAACCCGCTGATGAAGATCGGCAAGCAGATCACCGAGCCGCTCAAGGTTCACCTCGGCATGGACGCCAAGACGGCCAAGAGCACTGCCGAGCGGCTCCTCCGCGACGTCAAGATCCCCGAGGCCGGCCGCCGGCTCGAGCAGTACCCCCACGAGCTGTCGGGTGGCATGCGCCAGCGGGTGATGATCGCGATCGCCCTCGCCTGCGGACCGACGCTGCTGTTCGCCGACGAGCCGACGACCGCGCTCGACGTGACCGTGCAGGCGCAGATCCTCGACCTCATCGAGGAGCAGCGGCGGGAGCGCAACATGTCGCTGATCCTCGTGACCCATGATCTCGGCGTCGTCGCCGGCCACACCGACGAGATCGCCGTGATGTACGGCGGAAGGCTGGTGGAGAAGGCGCCGACCAAGACGCTGTTCGCCAACATGAAGATGCCGTACACCGAGGCGTTGTTCGAGAGCATCCCCAAGCTCGAGGGCGCCGCCCACACCCGGCTGCGGACGATCCCGGGCCGGCCGCCGGATCTCGTCCACCCGCCGGCCGGGTGCCGCTTCGCCCCCCGGTGCGCCTACGCCCGCGATCGTTGCCACGTCGAGGAACCACCGCTCATCGCGGCGGAGATCCCGGACCACACGTACGCCTGTTGGTATCCCGTCGGCTCGCCCGAGTACAAGGAGCGCCGGTCCGACCTCGGCAAGGAGCTGGTCACCGTCGGCCTCGAGGCGGTGAGCTGAGTGGCGGGGACCGGCAAGGCCCACCTGAGCCAGCAGGATGACGTGCTGCTGCGGGTCGAGGACCTGGTGGTGCAGTTCCCGGTCGGCCGCACCGGGCTCGTCGTCAACGCGGTGTCCGGCATCAGCTTCGATGTCCGCAGCGGCGAGACGCTCGGCCTCGTCGGCGAGTCCGGCTGCGGGAAGAGCACCACCGGCCGGGCCGTGATGCAGCTCCCCCGGCCGACCTCGGGGTCAGTGCGCTTCGAGGGCAACGAGCTGACGACGATGGCCCGCCAGGACATGCGCGAGGCCCGTACGCGCATGCAGATGATCTTCCAGGACCCGATCTCGTCGCTGAACCCGCGCCGCAAAGTGCGCGACATCGTGATGGAGCCGCTCAGCATCTGGAAGCGGGGCTCCAAGGACGATCGGGCCCAACTCGTGGACAAGACGCTGGAGGAGGTCGGCATCGACCCGACCCGCGCCGCAGAGAGCCAGGCCCACCAGTTCTCCGGCGGCCAGTGCCAGCGGATCTCGATCGCCCGGGCGCTCGTGCTCGACCCGAGCCTGATCATCTGCGACGAGCCGGTGTCGGCGCTCGACGTGAGCGTCCAGGCGCAGGTCCTCAACCTGCTCGAGGACCTCAAGGAGCGCCACGGCCTCACCCTCATCTTCATCGCCCACGACCTCGCCGTGGTGAAGAACGTCAGCGACCGGGTCGCGGTGATGTACCTCGGCAAGCTCTGTGAGGTCGCCCCGAGCGACGAGCTCTACCGGGCTCCCGCGCACCCGTACACGAACGTCCTGCTGGCGTCGATCCCGGTGCCCGATCCGGAGGCCGCGGCGGCCGAGGTCCAGGTCACCGGCGAGCCGCCGTCGCCGGTGCTCCCACCGACCGGCTGCCGCTTCCATCCCCGCTGCGCCAACGCACTCGACGTGTGCACCACCACCGAGCCGGAGCTGCGGGAGTTCGCCGCCGGCCACTTCGTCGCCTGCCACAACCCGGTCATCGACTCACCGGTCGCGGTGGACATCAAGCCGGCGGCGGCGTCGACGAATTGAGTGCACCCGAGTGGTGGTCGCAGCGCGGGCGATCACCCAGCACTCGGGCGGCCACTGGTACGTTCGCCGCGAGATGGCGGCACCCCTCGCTCCTCCGCCCCCGTACAACGGTCGGGCCGCGCTCGACGACATGGCCGCGCGGCTGGGCTGGTACCGCCACGGCCGCCGCGACCCGACGACGCGGATCGGCCCGACGGGGATGCTGCGGGCGATGTGGACGCCCGACGGCCCGGCGTCGATCGCCGTGAGCTGGGCGACGGGCACCCTCGAGGTCGACGCGTGGGGCCCCGGCTCTTCGTGGGCTGTCGAAGCAGCCCACCGGATGGCGGCTCTCGACCGCCGCCCGCCGGCTGTGCCCGACCTCCATCCGGTCGTCACGGCTGCCGCCCGGCGGTTCCCCGGCCTGTGGGCGGGCGCGAGCGGCGACCTCTACCACACCCTCCTCCCCACGATCCTCGCCCAGCGGATCACGTCGGGCGAGGCGATCCGGCAATGGATGCGGCTCTGCTCCGAGCTGGGTGAGCGGCCGCCGGGACCGGACCTCGGACTCGTCCTGCCGCCCCACCCCGAGCGCCTTGCCGGCCGTCCCACCTGGTGGTTCCACCCCTTCGGCATCGAGGGCAAACGGGCCCGGACGTTGACGGAAGTGGCGCGCGTAGCGCACCGGCTGTGGGACTGGGCGCGGCTGCCGGTCGCCGACGTCGCCGCCAAGCTTCGCCTGGTGCGCGGTGTCGGTCCGTGGACGATCGGCTCGGTGCTCGGACCGGCGTGCGGCGACGACGACGCCGTGGCGATCGGTGACTATCACCTGCCGAGCCTCGTGTCGTGGAATCTCGCCGGTGAGCCGCGGGGTACAGACGATCGTATGCTCGAGCTTCTCGAACCGTTCCGCGGTCAACGCGGTCGGGTTCTCCGCCTACTCGTGAGGGCCGGACGGAGGCCTCCGGCCTTCGGTCCGCGCCGCCGCATCCTCCCCATGCATCGCTGGTGATAGAGCAGGAAACCACTTCGGCGACAGCGTCCGTGACGACGGACGAGGTGACGGTCGACCGCGACGGTGACGGCGACGGCGCGGTCGCCCCCGTCGTCGTCCCGACCCCGGTCGCCGAAGGATCAGAACGGCGGGACTGGCACCGCGCCATGGCGATCGGACTGGCCGCGTTCGTCGTGTCCCGCCTTTGCGTGCTGGCCGGCGCAGGAGTGCGGGCGAGCCAGGTCGTCGTCGACGCCAACAACCGCGGCGAGCCGCGCCCCGGCACGCCGCTCGGCCTCATCTCCGGCGTGTTCACCCAGTGGGATGGGCTGTGGTACATGGAGATCGTCCGCGGCGGCTATCCCCGCGTCATCCCGCCCGACATCACGTACTTCCAGAGTGAGGCCCGGGCGGCGTTCTTCCCGCTATTCCCGCTGACCGTCCGCGCCATTGACCGGGTCCTCCCGGCCGGCGACACGCTCGCCGCCCTCGGCCTGAACCTGCTCCTGTCGGTCGTGGCCGTCGTCCTCGTCGGCCTCCTCGCCCGGCGACTGTTCGACGTTCAGGTCGCCGAGCGGGCGATGGTCCTGTTCGCCGTCTTCCCGGGCTCCTTCGTGCTCTCCTTCGCCTACGCCGAGGCCATGCTCATCGTCCTCGCCGCGGCCTGCCTGTGGTTCCTCGTCGACGAGCGATGGTTGTTCGCCGGCGTCACCGCCGCCCTCGCCACGGCGACCAGACCGAACGGCGTCGCCCTCGTGGCCGCGTGCGCGGTCGCCTCGGCGATCGCGATCTACCGGCGTCGGGATTGGCTGTCGCTCGTCGCGCCGCTGCTCGCCCCGATCGGCTTCGTCAGCTTCCAGCTCTTCCTCGCCGGGCACACCGGAGAGTCGTGGCCGTGGTTCCGCGTCCAACGGGAAGCCTGGCGGGAGGGCACGAGCTTCGGCGCCACCGCCGTCAGCAACACGCTGAGCTTCTTCACCCACCCACTGGCCTCGCCGACCGACGCGCTGACTGCGGCGTCGCTCTTCGCCCTGCTCGGTGGCTTGTGGTGCCTGTGGCGGCGTCGCCTGCCGTGGCCCATTGTCGCCTACATCGCCGTCGTCGTCGCGCTGATGCTGCTGCCGGCGACCGTCACCGCTCGGCCGCGGTTCCTCTACACCGCGTTCCCGCTGCTGATCAGCGTCGCCGCGTGGTGGCCGCGCAAGGACCGCATCGGCTGGGACCTGATGATGGTGGCGTGCGGCGCCGGGCTTACCGCCCTCACGACCCTCTACGCCGTCTTCGGCGCGATCCCGTAGTGATCGCAACGCCGTATCTGGCGCGATTGTTCTCAAACGGCCATCTGGGCACGGCTTTTCTCAACAGGTGAGACAGATCGCGCCCAGATCGAGGTGAGTGGTAGCTGCGGGTTCAACGGGCAGACACCCGCTGCCACGCATCGCGTAGAGCCCAGCGGGTGACGAGGACCATCGACTCGGCGACGATTCGGCCAGACATCTTCGACTCGCCGTAGCGGCGATCGGTGAACACGATCGGGGTCTCGGTCACCCGTGCTCCGTCACGGACGAGCCGGCGAACGAGCTCGGTGAGGAAGGCGTACCCCTCGGCGGTGGTCGACGCCGGATCAATCGCCCGCAGCGCCTCGGCGCGATACGCCCGGTACCCCGACGTGCAGTCGCGCACCCGCAGGCGCAGCACGAACGACGTGTAGCGGTTGCCCCACCGCGACAGCAGCCGGCGGTGCAACGGCCAGTCCACCGTCGCTCCGCCCGGCACGTACCGCGAGCCGATGACCGCGTCCGCACCCGCTTCGACCAGGCGCAACAGCTCTGGGAGCACCGCCGGGTCGTGGGAGAAGTCGACGTCCATCGACACCACGATGTCGTAACCCTCGTCGAGGGCGACGCTGAAGCCCTGCCGGTAGGCGCTGCCGAGACCCTGCTTGCCGGCGCGGCGGAGCAGTTTGATCTGGCCCAGCTCGGCGGCCGTCTCCTCGACCACCGCGGCCGTGCCGTCCGGGCTGTTGTCGTCGACGACGAGCACTTCAGCCTCGGGAACCACCCCCCGCACGGCGCGCAGCAGCGCCGCCACGTTCTCCCGCTCGTTGTACGTCGGCAGGACGACGATCGGGCGGTGCACCCGCCGCAGGGTAGCGACAGGGTCCTCCGTGGTCGGAATCAGCTGGCCAGGGCCTCGATCGCCTCGTCGAGGGACATCACGGGGATCAGGCGCATGTCGCCCGGCGCTCCCGGCCGGGTTGTCGAGCTGCGCTCGCATCCAGGGCACCGGGCATAAGGCGACGAACGCCAGGGACGCCACGATCGGGCCGCTCCACCGCACCGGTCGGGGCGCCGCTGGCCAGCGGACGAGCCGCCAACCGACGACGGGAAGGGCGATGAGGGCGAGGAGGTACGGCAGCGGGACCCACGTGAATCGACGATGGATCACCAGAGCCCCGAGGACGGCCAGCACGACGCCAAGCCGCGCCAACACCCGCCGCGCCCGCATGGCTCCGGGACCATAGGCAGCGTTCGTGCTGGATCAGTGACGGCCGCGCGACGATCCCGTCACGATCGGCGCGGCGCCGTCACGACTCGATGGAAGACCCGCAGGATCCCGAGTGCCGAGGCGTCCCATGTCAGCGTGCGGGCCCGGGCCAACGCCGCCTCGCCCAGCGCGGTGCGCCGCCCGTCGTCGGTGAGGACGTCGGCGAGGGCGCGGCCGAGCAGGCCCGCCGGCGCCAGCACCCCGGTCCGCCCGTCGACGACGGAGCTCCGATGGCCGCGGATGTCGGTGGCCACCGCCGGCGTCCCGCAGGCCGCCGCCTCGGTGAGGCTGAGTCCCCATCCCTCGGCCAGGGACGCGCTGGCGACGACCCAGGCCTGCCGATAGTGGTCGCGGAGGTCGGGGCGGGCAACGTGCCCGACGAGCTCCACCCACTCCTCGGCCTGGTTGCGCTCGATCCACCGCACGAGGTCGAGGCGGGTGGGCCCCTCGCCGATGATGCGTACGCGCAGCCGGGGGACGGACGCCCGGGCGTCCCGGGCCGCGTCCAGCAGGAGGTCGAACCGCTTGACCGGGGCGAGCCGCCCGGCCGCGACGACGAGCGGATCGGCCGCCCGTGGGCCACCCGGCGTGAAGAACGGGTCGACCCCGTTGTCGACGGCCGTCACTCGGTCGGGGCGGAAGCCGAGCTCGATCAGCTCCCCACGCGTCGCCTCTGACGGGGTGACCGTCTCGCCGCGCCGGTAGAAGGGCGGGGCCAGCCGGGCCTCGAGCAGGCGCCCGGCGGTCGCCAACGGGCCGGGCAGGAGCTGGTCCCACATCGGACCGTGGACGTGGTGGAGGATCGTCAGGTGCGGACGCCGGTACCACACCGGCGAGAACCAGGGCACCCCGTTCCACACCTCGATCAACCCGTCCGACGGGCCCATGCGCCGGGCCAGCTCGGCCACGACGGTGCGGGGGAAGACCGAGTAGCGGCTCCCCCGGCGGACGACGTCGTAGCCGTGCCGGCGGGCCGTGTCCGGGAGTCCGGCCGCCGCCGACGTGCGGTGGACGATCTCCAGCCCGGCGGCGGCCCACCGCCGCATGAACTGGTCGGCGTGGACCTCGGACCCGCCGGAGTCCGGGTCGTCGAGGTCGCGCCACGCCAGCACGTGGACCCGACGGACCCCGTGGGCGATGACATCGCCCACGAGCGGCTCCATCGTCGACAGCGGCACGCACCGGAGTGTTTCGCGCTGGGACGTCACCGCGCCAAACACTCCGGTGACACGAAACACTCGGATGGGAGTGGCTACGTTCCACGTTCCGATGCCGTCGTTTCCACCCGCGCGCCCGGTCGCCACGTTCTGCGAGGGGCTTGTGCTCCACGATCTGCCCGACCTGCCCGCGCCGCGTCGGGCGGAGGTGGTGGCGTTCGCCGGGCGGCGGATCGCCGCGATGCCGGGCCCGATGCGCCTTGGCGTCGGCGTGGTGTCCGTGGCCGTCGACGCGTGCGGACGCCTCGTCGGGCGCCGGCGGCTGACGTCGTTCCTCGCCCGCCACCCGCTTCCCGTGGCCGGCGAGTACGTGCGGCTCGTCCGGTCCCTCGTCGTCGCCCGGGTCTGGGACGCCTGGCCTGACACCACGCCCACGGGAGCTCCCATCGCGTGAGGACCGAGGGCCATCTGGAGACCGAGGTGCTCGTCGTCGGGTCCGGTGCCGGCGGCGCGCCGACGGCCGCGATCCTCGCCGAGGCCGGATTCGACGTCCTCGTGCTGGAGGAGGGGCCGATGGTCCGCCAGGGCGACGTGGTCCCGTTCTCGCTGGAGCAGATGGACCGGCAGTACCGCGCCGGCGGCGTCACCGTCGCCCTCGGCTTCCCGTCCATCGCCTACACCGAAGGGTGCTGCGCCGGCGGTGGCACTGAGATCAACAGTGGGCTCTATCGCCGCCCCCCGGAGGACGTGCTCGAGCGCTGGCGCACCAGGCACCACGTCGCCGACCTCCGCGCCGACGAGGTCTACGCGATCTGCGACGACGTCGAGCGGGAGCTCTCCGTGCAGCCCGTGCCGGGCGCCCAGACTGCCGCCAGCGAGGCGCTGCGGCGCGGCGCCGCGAGCCTGGGCTGGCGGCACGACGAGATCCCCCGGTGGATGGACTACTCGGCGGGACTCGCCGCCCGGGACGGCCGCCGGCGGAGCATGAGCGAGACCTACCTCCCCCAGGCGGAGTCCGCCGGCGCCCGGCTCCTCACCGGCCATCGCGTCGACCGCCTCGTCGTCGACGGCGGCCGAGCCATCCGGGCCCAGGTGACCACGGCCGACGGCCGGCCGACAACGGTCGACTTCGCCCACATCGTCGTGTGCGGCGGGGCGATCCAGACCCCGGCGCTGCTCCAACGCTCCGGCCTGCACCGGAACGTCGGACGCAGGCTCGCCGTCCACCCGACGGTCAAGCTCGCCGCCCGGTTCGCCGACCCGGTGAACGTGCCCGATGACGTGCCGGTTCACCAGGTCAAGGAGTTCGCCCCCGACCTCTCCTTCGGCGGCTCCGCTTCAGGCCCTGGTCTCGTGGCGCTCGCCCTCAGCGACTCGTGGCCGCGCTTCCGTGACGCGGTGACCGACTGGCGCAACGTGGCGGTGTACTACGCCGCGATCACGAGTGAGGGCCACGGACGGGTGCGGACACTGCCCGGGCTGGGCGACCCGCTGGTGACGTACCGGCTCACCCGGCGGGATCGGGCGCTGCTCGGCCAAGGACTCGCCCGCCTCGCCCTCCTCCTGCTCCACGCCGGTGCGACCGAGGTGTACCCGTCGTACCGGGGCGCGCCCGTCGTCCGCCGCCCCGCCGACCTGGCCACCGTCGCCGGGACGTTCGCCGCCTCCAAGGCGAGCGTGATGACGGTCCACCTCTGCTCCACCGTGCCGTTCGGCGAGGCCGCTGGGTCGGCGGCCGACAGCTACGGGCTCGTGCGCGGGACGAGCAACGTCCACGTGAACGACGCTTCGCTGCTGCCCGACGCCCCCGGCGTGAACCCGCAGGGCTCGGTGATGGCGGTCGCCGTGCGCAACGCCCGCCACTTCGTCGAGACGACCAAGCGGCGATGAGTGGCCGTCGCCAGCGCACCTGGGCGCGATTTGTCTCGACTGCTGCGACGATTCGGGCCCAGATCGACGGGTGCGACAGCAGGGCATGAATCCGCCGGCCGCGCGCATCGAACTCCCCGACGTGACCGTCGTCACGGGCGCGGCCGGGTGGCTCGGGCGGGCGCTGGTCGATCATTTCAGCCGGGCGGACGGGCCGCACTCCCGGCCGGGACGGGTGCGGGCGCTGGTGACCGGGCCATCCGACGCGCTGGTTCTGGGCGGATTCCCCGGCATCGAGCCCGTGGTCGGCGACGTCCGCCGGCCCGATGGGCTCACCGCGCTCTTCGCCGGGTTGCGGGGCACCGTCGACGTGATCCACGCCGCCGGCGTCATCCACCCCACCCGCGTCGACGACTTCGAAGAAGTGAACGCCCGCGGGACCACCAACGTGTTGGCCGCCGCCAGGGCAAGCGGCGTGCGGCGGGTCGTCCACGTCTCCTCGAACAGTCCGTTCGGCGTGAACTCGCATCGGGCCGACGTGTTCCGCAACGATGAGCCGTACCGCCCGTACTACGGCTACGGCCGCTCCAAGATGAGGGCCGAGCTCAGCGTCCTCGACGCCGCGGCCGGCGGGCTCGACGCCGTCATCGTCCGCCCACCGTGGTTCTACGGACCGTTCCAGCCGCCGCGCCAGACGACGTTCTTCCGCATGGTTCAGACGGGCCGCTTCCCGATCATCGGCGACGGTCGCCAGCGGCGCTCGATGGTCTACGTCGACAACCTCGTCCAAGGAATCGTCGCCGCCGAGCTGACCCCGACACCGGCCGGGCGGGGCTGGTGGATCGCCGACGCCCGGCCCTACGAGGTCGTCGAGATCGTCGACACGGTCGGGCGCGTCCTCGCCGGCGAGGGCTTCGAGGTTGTCCCGAACCGGGTCCGGCTGCCCGCCTTCGCCGGACGGTTCGCCGAGCGGGCCGACGCGGTGATCCAGCGCGCCGGGCGCTACGTGCAGCCGATCCACGTCCTCGGCGAGATGGACAAGACGATCGCGTGCGACATCTCGACGGCGCGGGCCGAACTCGGTTACGAGCCCGCCGTCGAGCTCGAGGAAGGGATGCGCCGCAGCGTCCGCTGGTGCGTCGAGCAGGGACTGCGGCTGTGACGCACAGTCTCGTGACGGGGGGCAACGGCTACTTCGGCAGGGTGCTGGTGCAGCGGCTCGCCGAGCGCGGCGACACCGTCCGGCTCCTCGACATCGACGTCACCGGGGCCGACGAGCTCGGTGTCGAGGTGATCGGCGGCGACATCCGCGATGCCGCGGCCGTGCGGCGGGCGGTCGCGGGCGTCGACGTCGTCTACCACAACGTCGCCCAGGTCCCGCTGGCCCGTGAGCGCAACGTGTTGCGCTCCGTCAACGTCGACGGCACCCAGGTCCTGCTCGACGCGTGCGTCGCCGCCGGCGTGGGCAAGGTCGTCCACACCTCGTCGAGCGCGGTCTTCGGCATCCCCGAGTCGAATCCAGTGCTGCCGACCACGATCCCCAAACCGCAAGAGCCGTACGGCGAGGCGAAGCTCGCCGGCGAATGGGCGTGCCTGCGCGCCGCCAGCGCGCCGGAGAACCTCGACGTCTCCATCGTCCGTCCCCGGACGGTGCTCGGTCATGGGCGGCTCGGGATCTTCGCCATCCTCTTCGACTGGATCGCCGACGGGTCCGACCCGATCGTCCTGGGCGACGGCGCCAACCGGTACCAGTTCGTCCACGCCGACGACCTCGCCTCGGCGTGCCTGCTCGCCGCCGAACGCCCCGGCCCCGCGGTGTTCAACGTCGGGACCGACCGCTTTGGGACGATGGCCGACGCTCTCCGACACCTGTGCGGCCACGCCGGCACCGGGGCGGTCGTGCGGTCGCTGCCGGCCCGACCCGCGGAGTGGGCGATGCAGATCAGCGCCCGCATAGGGCTCACGCCGTTCGCGCCGTACCACTGGCTGATGTACGGCCGCCCCATGTGGTTCGACCTCGACCACGTCCGCGACGCCCTCGGCTGGTCACCCAAGTGGTCGAACGACGAGATGTTCGCCGACAGCTTCGACTGGTTCTGCGCCCATCGGGAGCACCTCGACGCCGGGTCCTCGATCCATCGGCGCCCGGCTCGGGCCGGCGCGCTGGCGCTGCTCAAGCGAGTCAGCCGGCTGCTCCCGCTGGCGGATTGATGAGGTCGCTTCGCCGCTACGGCACGCTCATCGCGGTCGGTGTGCTCGCCCTGCTCGCCTACGTGCCGGCGCTGGCCTCGTCGCCGGGGCGGATGCCCGCCGACACCAAGCTCTACCTGTACCTCGACCCCGGCCGGCTGATCTCCGACGCCCGGTGGACGTTCGACGCCCGCCAGTTCGCCGGCTGGGTGCCGCACCAGATCATCGCTTACCTCTGGCCGCAGGGCCCGTGGTACTGGCTCGGCGACGCCCTCGGGCTGACCGACTGGGTGACCCACCGCCTGTGGATCGGCACACTGATGTTCGCCGCGGGTGGCGGCGTGCTCTGGGCGGCACGGCGACTCGGGCTCGGCAGCCACCACCTCGGCGCGGCGTTCGCCGCCGCGGTCGTCTACCAACTCACCCCGTACGTCCTGCCGTACGTGTCGCGGACGTCGGCGATGCTGCTCCCGTGGGCCGGCCTCGGCTGGATCGTCGGGCTGACCGTGGGCGCCGCCACGACGACGAAGTGGCGCCACGCCGCCCTGGCCGCGCTCGTCGTGTTCTCGGTCGGTGCGGTGAACGCCACCGCGCTGATGATGATCGTTCCGGCGCCGGTGCTCTGGCTGGTGATCGCGGCCGCCGAGCGCCAGATCACGTGGCGTCGCGCCGCCACCACCGCCGCCAAGATCGGCGGGCTCTCGCTGGGTGTGTCGCTGTGGTGGATCGCGATGCTGGTGATCCAAGGCCGTCGCGGCGCCGACGTGCTGGCCTACTCCGAGTCGTTGGAGTCGGTCAGCTTCACCTCGACGTCGACCGAGGTGTGGCGCAACCTCGGCTATTGGTTGACCTACGTCCGCGACCCCTACGCCGCGACGACGACGGCGGCGCGCGACTACATGGTCTCCGGACGAGTGATCGCCACTGGGGTCCTGCTGCTCCTCGTCGCCGTCGCCGGTCTGATCACGACGCGGTGGCGGCACCGTCGCTTCGCCGTGGCGCTCGTCGCGACGGGCGTCGTGCTCGGCGTCGGCGTCCACCCGTTCGACGACCCGTCGCCGCTGATGAACCTGTTGATGGGTGACGGCGAGTCCGGCCTCGCCCTCGCCCTCCGTTCGAGCACCCGTGCCGTCCCGATCCTGGTGCTCGGCCTCGCCCTCGGCGTCGGCTCCCTCGTCGACGCGGCCGGCACGGTCCGGTTGGCGTCGGCGCGGATCATCTCCATCGCCGCCGCGGCCGCAGTCGCCTTGCTCGCCGTCGCCAACCTCCCGTCGCTCACCGGGCACCGGTGGATCGACCCCGCCCTCGATCGCGACGAGTCGCCGCCCACCGCCTGGTTCGACGCAACCGCGGCCCTCGACCGGGCCGCGAGCGGATATCGCGTCTGGCAGGTCCCAGGGGCCGAGTTCGGCGCGTTCCGCTGGGGCTACACCGTCGACCCGCCACTGCCGGGGATGACCAACCGGCCGCTCATCACCCGTGACCTGCTGCCGCTGGGGAGTGCGGCGGCCATGGACCTCGCCTTCGCCATCGACGACCGCTTCCAGGCCGGCACCGTCGAGCCGGCGTCGATCGCCCCGCTCGCCCGCCTGCTCGGCGCCGACACGATCTGGGTTCCCGGCGACAGCGCGTTCGACCGTTTCCGCACGCCCCGCCCGGAGCTCGTCCACGACCTCTTCGCCGGCCGCCCCGACGGGCTCGGGGAACCCGAGCCGTACGGCGACCCCACTGTGAACCAGCCCGACGTCACGATGGTCGACGAGCAGTCGGTCTCCGATTCCCGCATCGGCACCCCGGTTCCGCCCGTCGAGCTGGTGGCGGTCGATGAGCCCGAGCCCGTGATCCGGGCCAAGGACGACGTGGTGGTCCTGTCGGGGTCCGGCGACGGGGTCGTCGACGTCGCCGCGGCCGGTCTGCTCGATGGTCGCGAGCTGCTCCGTTACACCGGCGCGCTCACCGCCGACGAGCTGACCACGGCGGTCGGGGACGGCGCCCGGGTGATCGTCACCGACTCGAACCGGGACCGGGCCCACCACTGGCGGAGCTCGCAGGACGTGTGGGGGTACACCGAGGCCGACGGGACGGCCGCGCCGGAGGTGCTGCGCCCCGATGCCGGCGACGAGCGGCTCCCGGTGTTCGGGCCCGACGGCCCGCTCCCCAGCGACGGCTACACCGTGGCGGTGCAGGACGGGCCCGTCCACGCGGTGGCGAGCGCGTACGGCGAGCCGTTCGCCTACCGTCCGGAGGACCGCGCCTTCATGGCGATCGACGGCGATCCGAACACGGCGTGGCGGGTGGCCGACCGGGCGCCGGCCGTCGGTGAGTTCATCCGGCTCGACGTCGCCGACCCGATCGATCACGTCACCCTCCGCCAGCCGATCGGCGCCGACGCCGTGCGCCACGTCGATCAGGTCACGATCACCGTCGACGACCGCCCGGGCGTGCCGGTCGTGCTCGACGAGCGCTCGTTCTCGGCTGACGGCCAGCGCGTGGACATCGAGCCCACGACGGGACCGGCCTCGGTGACAATCGCGATCGACTCCGTAGCCGTGCCCGACCCGTCGATCGGACCGGCGCTCGCCGCCGTCGGGTTCGGCGAGATCGACGTCGGGCTCGGTCCGACCGTCGAGGTCGTCCGGCCGCCGCGCGACGTGGTCGCCGCCGGCGCCGACGGCGACGCGTCGTCGCTGACGTACGTGTTCACGCGGTTGCGCACCCGGCCGAGCGACCGCTGGCGCGCCGATCCGGAACCGGAGCTGGTCCGTGAGCTCGAGCTGAGCGCGCCCCGGTCGTTCACCCCCCAGGTGACCGTTCGGCTCGATCAGCGGGCGAGCGACGACCTGCTCGCCCGGCTGCTCGGGATCACCGGCGGGCGGGCGTCGAGGCGGCTGACGGGGGGGCCCGGCGCCGCCGGCTGGGCGGCGACGGACGGCGACGCCGAGACGGCGTGGATCACCCCGTTCGGGCAGGCGGTCGGCTCGTCGCTGCGGGTCACCGCCGCCGGCGGGGAGCGAGCGCTGCGGATCACCCAGCCTGCCGGCGACTACTCGCCCATCACCGAGGTCCGCGTCCGCCGCGGCCGGGACCAATGGGACCTCCCGGTGCCGGCTCCGGATGCCGGCGGCACGAGCGTCGTCGCCCTGCCTGAACCGCTGCCCGGTGGTCCCGTCACCCTGACC
>JBKOUV010000050.1:0-6225 GCA_046723555.1 Actinomycetota bacterium
GGATGGGCGCCGCGACACCATCAGGCACGGCAGAATGGGCGCGTGATCCCCGGCAGTGCGCCGACGAAGGGACGGCTCCTGGTTGCCACGCCGCCCCTCGAGGACCCCAACTTCGACCGCACCGTCATCTACGTTCTCGAGCACCACGACGAGGGCGCGCTCGGTCTGGTGCTCAACCGGCCGAGTCTGGAGGAGCTCGCCGAGCCGCTCGACGGTTGGGTCGACCTGCAGAGCGATCCGTCGCTGGTGTTCTCGGGCGGGCCGGTCGAGACCGACGCCCTGATCGCCCTCGCCCGCACGTCCCAGCCGCTGAGCGAAGCCGGTGAACACCTCGCCCCGCTGAGCGGCGACCTCGCCTCCGCCGACCTGGCGGCCGACCCGGCGTTCGTCACCAGCACGATCACCGCGCTGCGCGTGTTCCGCGGCTACTCCGGGTGGGGCCCCGGGCAGCTCGAGGACGAGATCGAGGCCGGCGCCTGGCTCGTGCTCGATCCCGACCCCGGCGACCTGTTCACCGCCGACCCCGAGGACCTCTGGCGACAGGTCCTCCGCCGCCAGCGCGGCCGCCTCGCCTGGCTGGCCGACGCCCCCGACGACCTCAGCGCCAACTGACGGCGCGCTCCCCCATCTGGGCGGGAATCATCCCAAACACGGATCTGGGCGGGATCCGTCGCACCTGTCGCGACGATTCCCGCCCAGAATTCGGGTCGAGACGAATCCCACCCAGATGTGGGATCAGCCGCGGAGCTCGGCGCCCAACTTCGCCGCCGCGGCGGTGGCCTTGCGGCGCACGTCGGCGACGTCGGCGTCGGTGAGGTTGCGGTCCGGGGCCTGAAGGCGGAGGCGGAAGGCCAGGCTGCGCCGACCCTCGCCGACGCCCGCGCCGCGATACACGTCGAACAACTCGAGGTCGACGAGCAGCGCACCGACGCTCTGCCGGATCGCCTTGTCGAGGCGCTCGGCCGGCACGTCCTCCGGCAGTACGAAGGCGAGGTCGAGGTCGCTCGACGGGAATCGGCTCGTGGGCTTCCACCGCGCCGGCCTCGGCTCCTGGTCGAGCACGCGCCGTAGATCGAGCTCGAGCACGGCGACCCGCTCGTCGATCCCGAGCGTGGCGAGCACCTGCGGGGCCACTTCGCCGATGACGCCGAGCGTGTCCCGACCGGCGAGCAATGTCGCCGACCGCGTCGCGTGGAGTCCGGGCGGCACCCGCGACTGGTCGATGCGCGCGCCGACGCCCATCGCGGCCGCTATCTCCCGCCACACCGCGACAGCCGCCGGTGCCTCCTGGCCGGCGAGCACGACGCCGAGCGCCTCGTACTCGTCGGGCAGTTCGCCCGGTCCGGGCGGGTACACGTGGCCGATCTCGAACAGCGCCACGCCGGGCCGCCGGTGCGACTCGTTGAAGGCGACGGCGCGCAGCAGACCGGGCCGCAACGACGGACGCAGGATGCTCTCCTCGGCGACGAGCGGGTTGCTGATCTGGAGGACGTCACCGGCGAGCCCGGTGCGGGCCAGGTCACTCGCGGCGAGGAACGGGTTCGGCATCGCCTCGGTGATCCCCAGCCCGAGGAGGACGTGACGGAGCAGCCGGCGACGCTGCTGCGTCACGGTGAGGTGACCGTGGCGGGTCGACGCCGGCATCCGCTTGCCGATGCGGTCGTAGCCGTAGAGCCGGGCGACCTCCTCGATCACGTCGATCTCTTCGCCGCTGTCAGGTCGCCACGACGGGATCCGAACGGTGCGCACGTCGCCCGAGCGGCTCACGCTGAACCCGATCGGGTCGAGCAGCCCGGGCAGGTCGTCGGCGACCAGCGATGTGCCGAGGATCCGGTTGACCTCGCTCACCCGCACCTCACACGAACGTTCGGCCGGCGGGAGCGACTCGCCCCGCGCGTCGACGGCGCCGGCGTGGACGACGAGATCCGGAGACGTCTCGGCGAGCAGATCGACGAACCGGGCGATCGCCCGGTCGATGCCGTAGGGATCCACGCCTCGCTCGAAGCGAGCCGATGCCTCCGAGCGCAAACCGAGTCGTGCCGCGCTGCGCCCGACCGGCACCGGGGCGAACCACGCCATCTCCAACGCCACCTCGGTGGTGGCGTCGCTGATCTCGGTGTCCGCACCTCCCATGATGCCGGCGAGCCCGATCGGCCGGTCCTCGGCATCGCAGATCAACAGGTCGTCGGGATCGAGCGGCCGGGTGACACCGTCGAGGGTCGTCAACGACTCGCCCTCCCGGGCTCGGCGGATGCGGAACCCGCCCCCGCCGAGCGTGGCGAGGTCGTACGGATGGTTCGGCTGGCCGACCTCGAGCATGACGTAGTTGGAGACATCGACGACGTTGTTGATCGGGCGCATCCCGGCCGCGGTCAAGCGCTCGGCCATCCACGCCGCCGAGGGACCGACGCGAACCCCGGAGAGGACGGTGGACGTGAAGCGACCGCAGCGATCGCCGTCGACGAGGTCGACGGCGGCGACACACTCGTCGCCCTTGGCGACCAATGCCGGCGGCTCGGGCGGCCGGAACTCGGTCGCGCGCTTGGCCGCGAGGTCGCGGGCGACTCCGACGTACGACCAGCAGTCGGGCCGGTTGCGGGTGACGTCGAGGTCGAGGATCACGTCGGCGGGTATCCCGAGCGCCTCGCCGTACGGGACCCCCACTGCGGTCCCGGGCGGCAGGACGAGGATGCCCGAGTGGTCGTCGCCGAGCTCGAGCTCGCGAGCGGAGCAGAGCATCCCTTCGGAGTCGATGCCGAGGATCGCCCGCCGGCTGATCGTGCGCCCGTCGGGCATCGTCGTGCCGAGCGGGGCGAGCGGCACGATGTCGCCGGGACCGAAGTTGAACGCGCCGCACCACACGTGGAGCTCGCGACCGTCACCGCGGTCGACCCACACCCGCTGCACCTTGGCCGCACCTTCCGGCACCTCGGTGCGCACAACCCGAGCGGTGACGATGCCCTTCACGCCACCCGTACGGACGATGTCGTCGAGGGCGAGCCCGAGCATGGCGAGGGTGTCGGCCAGTGCGTCGAGGTCGTGGTCGTCGCCGATATCGACGTACTCGCGGAGCCAGGAGAGGAGGATCTTCATCAGAACTGCTCCGCGAAGCGGATGTCGCCGGTGAACATCTCGCGGAGGTCGCCGACGGCGTGCCGTTCTTTGGCCATCCGGTCGATCCCGAAGCCGAAGGCGAACCCGCTCCACTCGGTGGGGTCGATGCCGCCGGCGCGCAGCACGTTGGGGTGGACCATCCCGCAGCCCCCGAGCTCGAGCCAGTCACCGCTCGGGGTGCGAATGTCGAACTCGCCCGACGGCTCGGTGAACGGGAAGTAGCTGGGCCGAAGCCGCGACGTGAAGTCGGTGCCGAAGAAAGCCTTGGTGAACGCCTCGATCGTGCCGGCGAGGTCGGCGAGCGTGATGTCGCGGTCGAGGACCAGGCCCTCGATCTGATGGAAGACCGGCATGTGGGTGGCGTCCGGTGTGTCGCGGCGGAACACGCGGCCGGGGGCGACGACGTAGATCGGCGGTGCGCCGGCGAGCATCGCCCGGATCTGGACGGGCGACGTATGGGTGCGCAGGACCGTGCTCCCCGGCGGCGCGCCGGCGTGGTCGACGAACAGCGTGTCGAAGTCGCTCCGCGCCGGGTGGTCGGGCCCCATGTTGAGGGCCTCGAAGTTGTGCCAGTCGGTCTCGATCTCCGGCCCTTCGACGATCTCGAAGCCGAGGCCGACGAACACGTCCTCGAGCCGCTCCCACGCCTGGGTCACGATGTGGGCGTGACCGCGGCGAGGTTTGCCGGCGAACTCGCTGAGGTCGAGTCGCTCGATCTCGACGCGGCGGGTGAGCTCGGTGGCGGTGAGCTCGTCCCGGCGCTCGGACAACGCCGTCGCAACCGCATCGACGGCCTCGTTGAGCTCCCGCCCGGCAGCCTTGCGCTCGTCGACGGTGGCCAGCGATCCCAGGCGGGTCTTCAACTGGGCGAGATCGCCGCGCTTGCCGAGCAGCTGCGAGTCGAGGACGGCGATCTCGTCGACGGTGCCGGCGGAGGAGATCTTGTCGAGAGCGGCGTCGCGTGCGGCCGTGATGTCGTCGATCACGTCAGTCCTTTCGGTCTGCGCACATTACGTGCGCGGTCCGTGACTTCCCCCAACAGGAATCGATGGCGGGCGGCCTCGAAGCACAGCACCGTTACGGCCATTGCGACGTTCAGGCTCTCCGCCCGGCCGCGGTGCTCGATGCCCACCCACTCGTCGACCGGTGCGTCGGGGCCGAGACCGTGCGCCTCGCCGCCCGCGGCGATGGCGATCCGGCCGCTCCAGTCGGCCTGGGTGTGCGGCGTGCCCCCGTGCGACGACGTGCCGATCAACCGGAGCCCGGCGCCGCGCACGACGGCGAGGTCGGACTCGACGATCGGCACGTGGAACACCGCGCCCGCGGAGGCCCGCACGACTTTGGGGCTGAGCACGTCGACGGTCCCGGGCGTGACGACCGCGGCATCGACTCCAGCTGCCTCCGCCGAGCGCACGATCGTGCCGAGGTTGCCGGGGTCGGCTACCCGGTCGGCGACGACGACGAAGCCGCACCGGGCGAGCAGCGCGGCTTCCGCGATCGGCGCGGCAACCACGGCGAACAGCCCGGTCGGAGCCTCGGTCGCGGACACCCGCTCGGCCACTCCGGGACCGAGCTCATGGACGTCGCCCGCTCCGGGCACCGGCGCGACATCCGGAGCGACGAACTGGGCCTCGACGGCGCACCCGGCTGCGACTGCCTCCGCCACCAGCGTCGGTCCCTCGACCACGAACGCGCCCTCCTCCCGACGCGCACTGCGGCGCCCCAGGAGGCGCCGCAGCCGTTGGACCTCGGGATGGCGGAAGCCGAGTCGATCGGTCAGGGAGCCGCCCTATAGCGCAGCCTTCGCCGCGTCGACGAGCTTGCCGAACGCGGCCGCGTCCGTGACTGCGAGGTCGGCCAGGATCTTCCGGTCGACCTCGATGCCGGCGGCGTTCAGGCCGGCGATGAACCGGCTGTACGACAGGTCGTGCTGGCGGGTGGCGGCGTTGATCCGCTGGATCCACAGCCGCCGGAACTCGCCTTTGCGGGCGCGGCGGTCACGGAAGGCGTACTGGCCGCTGCGCATCACCTGCTCGTTGGCGGCCCGGAACGACCGGCTCTTGTTGCCGTAGTAGCCCTTCGCCTGTTCGAGCACCTTCTTGTGGCGCCGCTTGGCGACGACACCACGCTTCACGCGTGCCATCGGGACTCACACTCCTCTGGTGACGGGCGCGGCGCCTGCCGCGCGAAACAAATCGGGGGGTCAGCGCTCGCCGAGGAGGCGCTTGATCTTCTTCAGGTCGGACGGGTGCACGTCGACGTCGGCGGCGAGGCGACGGGTGCGCGTCGACGGCTTCTTCTCGAACAGGTGCTGGCGCATCGCCTGCTGGCGGCGCAGCCGACCGGTCCCGGTGGTCTTGAACCGCTTCGCCGCGGTCTTGGAGGTCTTCATCTTCGGCATGTCATGCTCCTGGAGCCAGTGAGGGGTCAGCCGGCTGGGCCGCCGTCGGTGCCGCCGCGGTGTCGTTGACGTGGGTCACCTGGGACACCTGGGCCACTTCGGGGATCCTCGCCGCCGCCTTTTTCGCATCGAGCGCCTTCTTGTCGGGCGCCAGCACCATCGACATGTTGCGGCCTTCCAGACGGGCCTGGGTCTCGACCTTCACGACCGGACCGACCACGCCGAGCACGTCGTCGAGGATCTTGGAGCCGAGCTCCGGGTGGGCCATCTCGCGCCCCCGGAACTGCAGCGTGACCTTGACCTTGTGACCTTCGTGGATGAACTGGTCGACCTTGCGAACCTTGACGTCGAAGTCACCCTTGCCGATCTTCGGGCGGAACTTGACCTCCTTGACCGAGACGCTGCTGGACTTCCGTCGGGACTCCTTGGCCTTCTGCGCTTCCTCGTACCGGAACTTGCCGTAATCCATGATCCGGCACACCGGCGGGTTCGCCATCGGGGCCACCTCGACGAGGTCGAGCTCGAGGCCTCGGGCCATTCTCAACGCCTCGGGGACCGTCGTGATCCCCAACTGATCGCCTTCCGGTCCGATGAGGCGGACCTCCCGGGCCCGGATGCGGTCGTTGATGCGATGCTGTTCGCGTTGCGGCGCGGCTATGGCTGCTCACTCCTGTGCAATGGGTGATCTCTCCCTGTTCGGTGGATAGGTT
>JBKOUV010000289.1:0-3801 GCA_046723555.1 Actinomycetota bacterium
GAGATCCCGGCCGAGGAGATGGACGACATCAAGGCCCGCTACGAGGAGATCTTCGAGCTGTGCGCCCGCACCCCGGGCGGGTTCATTCACGAGCCCGACCGCCGGCCCTTCTTCGAAGTGCCACGCGAGGAGCGCATCGCGAAGTGGGAGAAGCTGTACGGCGAGCCGGGCTTCGGCATCTGGCTGGCCAACTTCCGGGACATCTTCATCGACGAGGAGGCCAACGCCGAGTTCTCCGAGTTCATCGCCGACAAGATCCGTTCCCGGGTGCACGACCCGGTGGTCGCCGAGAAGTTGGTCCCCAAGGACCATGGCTTCGGGGTCCAGCGCGTTCCGCTGGAGAGCGGCTATTACGAGGCCTTCAACCGGGACAACGTCCACCTCGTGGACCTACAGGAGACGCCGATCGAGCGAATCACGCGCCGTGGGGTCCGAACGAGCGAGCGGGAGTACGAGTTCGACATCATCGTCTACGCCACCGGGTTCGATGCCGTCACCGGCGCCTACGACCGCATCGACATCCGCGGGGTCGGCGGGCAGTCGTTGCGGGCGAAGTGGGCCGACGAGCCGGATACCTTCCTCGGGCTGACCGTGTCGGGCTTTCCGAACATGTTCATGCCGACCGGGCCGCAGAGCGGTTCGGCGTCGACGAACTTCCCGCGCGGCATCGAGCTCGGCGTCGACTGGGTCACCGACCTGCTGCAGTTCATGTGGAAGCACGACCACAGCCGGGTGGAAGCCACCCCCGAGGCGGAGGCGGAGTGGAGCGCCTACGTGGCGAAGCTCTACGAGATCATGCTGCTGCGCAACGCCCAGGGCTGGTTCACGGGGTACAACTCCAACGTCGAAGGCCACGAGAAAGGCACTCGCCGTCACGTCGTGTTCAGCGCGGGCACGCCGAAGTACCGTCAGAAGATCACTGAGGTCGTCGAGGCGGGCTACCGCGGCCTGACGTTCGCCTGAGCTCCAACCGGTCCCTCAGAGGACGACCTCAACGCTGGGGCACCATCTTGCGGAAGTACGTCGCCGACGCCTCATAGCCAACGGCGGACCAGAAGTCCCCCGCCCGACGAGTCGCAAGGGACACCATCACAGCCCCTCGCGACTCGGCCCATCGCTCGACCGTCGACACGAGCAACCGCCCCACCCCGCCTCGGCGATGCGCTGGGTTCACCACCAGCTCCTCGATCCAACCGACCGGACCGTTCGCGTACAACGTCGGATGCACCGACGCGGCGACGTAACCGACGACCTCCCGCCCGGTGAGCGCCACCAACAGCGCACTCGCGGCGTCAGCGAGGATCGCATCGAGCTGCGACCCGAATTGCTCGGCATCGACCGTGAACGAGGTGGCAAACGACGAGGCGAGGGACAGCAACGTGTCGGCATCGGTCGACTCGGCGGGTCTGACGGTGACTGAACTCCGGGCGGTCACGCGAGCCAGCTTGCACGCGCCGACACAATGGGCGTGCATGCAGGATGACGTGCTCACGGTTCACGCCAGCGCGCCGACCCGCATGTGCGACAACGGCGGGTGGACCGACACGTGGTTCGCCGGTTCTGGGACCGTGTTCAACATCGCCATCGAGCCGCGGGTCCACGTCGAGATCGTGGCTCGTCGGCGAACCGGATCTCGGCCCCCGGTGGTCATCGACGTTCGTGGGTTCGGTGATCGCTACGCACCGGACGGAATCGAGCTCGGGCGTTGGGGTCCCCACCCACTGCTCGAAGCCTCGATCGCCGAGATGGCGTTGCCCGCGGACACGTCGGTCGAGATCACGATCGAGTCCGGGGCTCCGTATGGTGCATCGATCGGCACCTCAGCGGCTGCCTGCGTGGCGCTGATCGGAGCGCTCGACGCCCTGACGCCCGGCCGTCTGACTGCGGCCGAAGTCGCTCGTGCCGCGTGGCGAGTCGAGACGGTGCGGCTGGGCCAGCAGAGCGGCGTCCAAGACCAGCTCGCCGCCGCCTTCGGCGGCATCAATCTGATCCAGATCGACCACTACCCGGACGCCACGGTCACGCCCCTCGACCTCACACGGTCGGTGCTCGCCGAGCTCGAAGCGCGGATGCTCTTGGTCTACCTGGGCGCCCCGCACGAATCGTCGGTGATCCACGAGGAGGTCATCGCCGAGTTGTCAGCCGGGCGGGCCTTTACCCGACTCGCACCGCTGCGGGAAACGGCGCAGCGAAGTGCGGACGCGCTGCGGGCCGGGGACTTCGCAGAGCTCGGGCGCGTCATGTCAGCCAACACCGAGGCGCAGCGACGTCTGCACCGCCATCTCGTCAGTCCTCTTGCCGACCGAGTGATCGCGGCTGCGATGGGGCTCGGTGCGCTCGGTTACAAGGTCAACGGCGCCGGGGGTGATGGCGGCACGATCACCGTCCTGACCAGCGGTGATCCCGTGGCGATCGCCCAGACTGTCGACGCCATCTCGTCGATCGGTGAGCGCTGCAGAGTGCTGCCGTTTCGCCTTGCCGCGGACGGTCTGCGCGTCGAATCGCGATGAACGTGTCCGTACCGTCAGCGCAGCTCGGCGATCGGTTGGGCGTAACCGACGGGTGACCATCGATGTGGCGGAGCAGACTGACGTGATGGCGAGCTTTTCCGATGTCCGGAGCATGGAACCGGACCTTGCCGACCGGGTTCGGTCGATCCTGACGTCGACTACCAACGCGGTGCTGGGGACCATCCGCCGTGACGGTTCGCCGCGGCTGAGCGGCGCCGATCCGTACTTCCACGACGGCCAACTCCGCATCTGGTCCATGCCGCGGGCCCGCAAAGGTCAGGACTTGCGTCGCGATCCGCGGCTCACGCTGCACAGCATCCCGTGGGACTCGCGGCGGCTGCGCGACGGCCGGACGGACGTCGGACCGGCCGACGCCAAAGTCAGCGGAACAGCCATCGTGACCACCCATCCCGGCGAGCTGTCAGCGTTTCGTGCCTGGTTGAAGTCCGAACGGGGCTTCGAGCCGCCCGAGGATTGGGACCTGTTCACGATCGACATCGACACGCTCACGGTCATCTCGGCCGACAGCGGACAGCTGGTGATCGACCAGTGGTCGACGAGCGGAGGCCGCCAGACGATCCGTCGCCCGTAGACGTACGGCGGCGGATCGAGCGGAGAACCCCATCAGGTCATGCGCGTCGCCCGAGCAACGTGGCAGGTCCAGATCGAGGACCGGGTCACCAAGGAAAGCGTGGTCCCGCCGGAAACGTACCGGAAGTTGCTCCGGTGACACGGGACGTCGTGCAGCCGTCTGATCGTGTTGTGACCTCATAACCTGCTGCGCGTGCGTAAGACGGTCTTCGTGCACGTCGGCGCGCCCGCCGCCGGTGGCCCGTTCCTTCGGCGGCAGCTGACGGCCAATCGGGAGACGCTTCGCCAGGCCGGCATCGCCGTGACCGGAGCGCGTCGAGTCGGGGACCTCGTCGCCCGTTCGTCGGTCCCGACGGTCGTGGTGACCGACGCCCGTCTCAGTCGCGCATCGAGGCACGAAGCATCGCGAATGCTCGGCGCGCTGGTGGACCATGACGTGCGGATCGTCTATGCCGCACCCGACGTCGGAACCGCGCTCGTCGCGGAGTGGCAGCGACACGTCATCCGGCGCGGGCGGATGGTCCCAATGCCGGCGTGGATCGAGGAGCTCGCGGACGGTCAGCACTCGTGGTTTTGGCGCGCGTACGACCCGAGCGAGGTCTTCCACACGTGGGCGGTGCCGGATGGGGGCGCCCACGTCGTCATCGCCCCTCCCGGGCCGAAGGGGGCGAAGGCGCTGTGGAGACGTTTCGGATCCGTT
>JBKOUV010000062.1:0-67692 GCA_046723555.1 Actinomycetota bacterium
CATCGACCCGGCGTTCGACACCGACGAGCGCGTGCGGGCGCTGCTCGTCGACACGGCGCGGGACCTGTTCCCTGTGCTGGCCGACGTCGAGTTCCCCTACCACTGGGGCGGCCCGCTCGGCATTCCCCGCGACTGGTACTCGGCGGTGACGTTCGATCGGGCCGCCGGGCTCGCCGTCGCCGGCGGGTACGTCGGTGACGGCGTGTCGACGACGAACCTCGCCGGC
Source organism: Actinomycetota bacterium (assembly GCA_046723555.1). Classification (GTDB taxonomy): domain Bacteria; phylum Actinomycetota; class Acidimicrobiia; order Acidimicrobiales; family Ilumatobacteraceae; genus JALZMG01. Next base: position 227 of record JBKOUV010000062.1, read on the forward strand.
CGGACGCTCGCCGACCTGATCACGGGGCGAGAGTCCGAGCTGGTGACGCTGCCATGGGTGGGGCACCACTCCCGTCGGTGGGAGCCCGAGCCGCTGCGCTGGATCGGGATCAACGCCACCCGCCTCCTCGCCGCCCGCGCCGACGCCGCGGAATCTCACCCCGGACGGCCGTCCCGGCTGGCGGGTGTGTGGAGCCGCCTCCTGGGCGCCGTGTCCGGCCGCTGACTCCTTCGTGGATCACGGGTACTCGGACGGGACGGCGGCGGCGAACAGCCAGGCGTCGAAGAAGTCGTCGAGCGGCCGGCCGGCCAGCTCCTCGGCCAGGGCGATGAAGTCATCGGTCGTCCGTGACGTGCCGTCGTTGTCGGCGACCCACCGCTGGAGCAATTCGAAGAACGTGTTGTCGCCGAGCTCGCCGCGCAGGGCGTGGAGCACGACCGCGCCGCCGTCGTAGCGCTCGTAGCCGAACAGGTTGCCCCGCGTCGGCTCCCCGGTCGGCTCGGTCGGCTCCTGCCGCCGCGAGAGGTTCTCCGCGGCCTGGGCGTCGAGGTCCCACAGCCTGGTGTGGTCGAGCCACAGCCATTCGGCGTAGGTGGCGAACGACTCGTTGAGCCACAGGTCCCCCCAATCGGCGGGCGTCACCGCGTCCCCGAACCACATGTGGGCGAGCTCGTGGGCGAGGAGCAGGTGCTGGACGAGCCCGGGCGTGGCGGCGGTGAAGTCGTCACGCGAGAAGAGCGCGCGCCCCTGGGTCTCCATCGCCAGACCCGTCGGGCTGTCGGTGAAGGCGAGCCCGTACTGATCGAGCGGGTACGGACCGAACAGCGGCTCGAAGAAGGCGATCTGGTCGTCGGTGAGGTCGAAGTACGGCTGCATCCGCTCCTCGTCGCCCCGCCGGACCACGTTGACGAGCGGCGTGTCTCCGGCGTGGCCACCGTCGAGCACCGCGTAGTCCCCGGTGAGCAGCTGGATCACGTAGGTCGCCATCGGCTCGCGCTGCTCCCACACCCACGTGTCCTGGAGGCGCCCCGTCCGCTGTTCGACGAGGTGTCCGTTGGCGATCGCCGCCGTGCCGTGAGGAACCGTGAGCTCGAACCGCCACGTCGCCTTGTCCGCGGGATGGTCGTTGCTCGGGAGCCACGTGTGGGCGCCGTCGGGCTCGTTGAGCACGAACGACCCGTCGTCGGCGGGGAACCATCCTTCGGCCGACAGCCCGCCGCCGTCGACGGCTCCCGCCTCGTCGCGGTACTTGACGGTGATCTCGACCGGATCACTCGCCGGCGCCGGACCCACCGGTTCGCCCGGGTCGACGACGAGGTCCCCCGCGGCGTGCTCGAACTCGGCGGCCGAGCCGTCGACGGTGACGGTGTCGACCTCGAGCTCGTCGGCGTCGAGGACGAGCTCGTCGCCGGATCCGCTGACCGCGGCCGTGATCCTCACCGACCCGTCGAGCTTCCGGGTCGACGGGTCGTAGGTGAGGCGCACGTCATAGGACTGCACGTCGAGATCGGTCGAACCGAGCTCCGGGTACAGCGAGTCACCGGCGGGGTCCGGCCCGGACTCCTCAGGCGCCGGTGCCGGCTCCGTGGTGGTCGGCGCGGTCGTGGGCTCGGTCGCGGGAGGCTCGGTGGCCGGCGTCGCCGTCGGCGGCGCCCGATCGCTCGCCGACTCCGTCCGGACGCCGGGGTCCGTGCACGCGAGCAGCAACCACGCCGCAACGCCGGTCCAGGCGAGCGCGGCCCGGGTTCGCATCAGCGATGCAGGTCGGGGTCGGAGATGATCGCCCGGTGCCGGACGGTGAACACCGATTCCCCGGAGAGCACGCCGCCGCGACCGAGCAGGCGGCCGCCCTGCCAGTTCGACAGGCCCAGCTCCGGCGTGTCGAGGGCGTACTGGCCGTCGACCCAGCGGGTGAAACCGTCACCGACGAACGGGGCGTCGACGGCGGCGTAGAAGCGCTCGTGCGCAGCCTGGTCGGCGCTGATCAGCGAGGCGACGAGACGTGGGCTGAAACGGTTGCACAGCTCGATGGCCTCGTCGACGCCGTCGGTGACGACCAGCGTCACCTCGGGTGAGTGCTCCCACTCCCACTCCCGTCCCAGCTCCGCGGTCGACACGACCGACGCCGCCGGCTCGACGTGTTCCCCGTCGGCGCGGCGGATCTTCACCTCGGCGGTGAACCGCTCGGCAGGGACGGCGTTCCGTGAGCGCTCCTCGACGTGGAGGCGCGCCGCGGTGTCGCGGCGCCGGGCGGCCTCGTCGAGGGCCGCGAGGAACGCATCCACGAGATCGGGACGGGCGGCCGGGATGCAACAGACGTTCAACGTGTTGCAGACCTTGCGGTCGAGCGAATTGACCACGGCGGCACGGAAGCGTCCGACCTCGGCGTCGGGCGCGGCCACGATCCACCCTCCTCCAGTGCCGTGCAAGCTGACCGGGGTGCCGGCCTGGCGGGCCACCGCACCGAGTTGGGCGACGGCGGCGCCCGAGCCCCGGGCGACCGCCAGCGACAGGCGTCGATCGGCGAACAGCGCCCACCCGGAGGCCCGGCTCGGCGAGCGGACGAGGCTGATCGCGCCGGCCGGAAGGCCGGCGGCGTCCAGGGCCGGCGCGAGGGCGTGATCGACGATCGCCTCGGCCGTGCCGAGCGCATCGGAGCCGATGCGCATCACGACCGTGTTGCCGGTGCGCAGGACGCCCGTGGCGTCGGCGAACACGTTGGGCCGGCCTTCGAACACGAAGCCGACGAGACCGAGCGGTGCCCGCCGGGCCTCGAGTACCCACCCTTCGTGCTCGACCTGTCCGAGCACGGTGTCGCGTCGCAACGGTGAGTCGCGCCAACCGCGCAGCCCGGCGACCATGTCGACCCGCATGCGCGGGCTCAGCACGAGACGCGTCGTGGACCGCCCGTTGCTGGCCGCCTTGGCCACGTCGGCGTCGTTGGCGGCGAGGATCGGGGCCACCGCCGCGTCGTCGTCGAGCCGATCGGCGAACCGCTGGAAGAAGTCGGTGATCTGGTCGTCGCGGCACGCGGCGAGCGCGTCGAACGCGGCGGCGGCCGCGGTGGTGGCTCGATCGGCGGCGTCGCCGTCGGCGCGCGGCACGTGGAGGAGGTCCCCGGTCGCCTGGACGACGATGAGGCGGTCGCCGGCGCGGAACGCGGCGGCCAACGTCTCGTCCACGTAAGTCACGCGGTCGCCACCGAACACGATCGGCTGTCCGGCGATCAACCGGTCGAGCCGCTCAGACCTGTCCCCGGACATGCCGGCAAGCGTACGGGTGACGTAGGTTGATCGAATCGCGACGTCCGACCGCCTGTACTTCCGTCAGCTGCTGTCCGGCCGCGACTTCGCTGCTGCCGATCCACTCGCCCAGCAGATGGTGAACTTCGTCTACGCCGTCGGGGACCGGGCGACCGGCGAGTGCATGCTGGTCGACCCGGCGTACGCGGTCGACGAGCTCGTCGACACGGTCGAGGCGGACGGGATGACGGTGACGGGCGTCCTGGCAACCCATTACCACCCCGACCACGTCGGCGGGTCGATGATGGGGCACTCGATCGAGGGCGTGGCGCGGCTGCTCGAGCGGGTCAGCTGCCCGGTGCACGTGCAGCGCGACGAACTGCCGTGGGTCGCCCGCACCACCGGCCTGACCGACGCCGAGCTGGCCGCCCACGAGCCGGGCGAACGGGTGACGGTCGGGGCGGTCGAGATCGAGCTCGTCCACACGCCTGGGCACACCCCGGGCAGCCAGTGCTTCCTCGTCGACGGCCGGCTCGTGTCGGGCGACACCCTGTTCCTCGACGGGTGCGGCCGCACCGACCTGCCGGGCAGCGACGCCGGCCAGATGTACGAGAGCCTGCAGCGCCTGGCCAAGCTGCCCGACGACACGATCGTCTATCCCGGCCACCGGTACTCGATGCCCTCGAGCGCCACGATGACGGCGATCCGCGAGCAGAACTACGTCTACCGCCCGTCGACGCGGGACCAGTGGCTGACGATGTTCGGCCGCTGACCCCCATCTGGGCGGGAATCGTCTCAACCGGCTATCTGGGCGGGAATCGTCTCGACAGGTGGTACAGATCCCGCCCAGATCGAGGAATCCCGATCACCAGGTGTCGACGTTGGGGCGCTTCTTGCCCTGCCGGGGCTGCGACGGCGGAGCCGAGTCGAGGACGGCGAGAATCCACCGGCGGGTGTCGGCCGGATCGATGACGTCGTCGATCTCGAAGTAGGTCGCCGCGCTGAGCGCCTTGCCGTGCTGGTACATCCGGTCGACCATCGCCCGGAACAGCTCGTCGCGGGCTGCTGGGTCCTCCACGGCCTCGAGCTCCTTGCGGTAGCCGAGCCGTACCGCGCCCTCCAGCCCCATCCCGCCGAACTCGCCGGTGGGCCAGGAGACGCACGCCCCCGGCGCCTTCGTCGAGCCACCCATCATCGCCTGGGCGCCGAGTCCGTAGCACTTGCGCAGCACCACCGCCACGGTGGGGACCGTGAGGTTGGCGCCGGTGACGAACAGCCGGCTGCAATGGCGCACGAGGGCGGTCGTCTCGACCTCCGGCCCGACCATCATCCCGGGCGTGTCGCACAACATGACCAACGGGATGTCGAAGGCGTCGCACAGCTGCATGAAGCGGGCGACCTTGTCGGAGCCGTCGCTGTCGATCGCCCCACCGAGATGGCGAGTGTCGTTGGCGACCACACCGACCGGCCGGCCTTCGACGCGCGCGAGCGCGGTGACCATCCCGACCCCGAACTCGCGCCGGAGCTCGAGCACCGATCCGGTGTCGAACAGCAGGTCCACGGCCCGCCGGACGTCGTAGCTGCGCAGCCGGTCGGTGGGCACCACGTCGCGCAGCGCCGTCTGGTCCGCGCACTCCCACGACGAGAGTGGGCCCTGGAAGTACGAGAGGTACCGCTTGGCAGCGCGAACGGCCTCGGCCTCGTCGGCCACGACGACATCGACGACGCCGTTGGTCCGCTGCACGTCGATCGGGCCCACCGCGGTCGGCTCGAAGACGCCGAGCCCACCGCCTTCGATCATCGCCGGACCTCCCATCCCGATGTTCGAGTCGGCCGTGGCGATGACGACGTCGCAGCAGCCGAGGATGGCGGCGTTGCCGGCGAAGCAGTAGCCGGAGTTGATCCCGACGAGGGGCACGAGCCCGGACAGGCGCGCAAACCAGAGAAAGGCGAGGCAGTCGAGCCCCGACACGCCGGGGGCGTCAGTGTCGCCCGGCCGGCCTCCCCCGCCTTCGGTGAAGAACACGATCGGCACCCGCATCCGCTCGGCGAGGTCGAAGAGGCGGTCCTTCTTGTAGTGGTTCTTCGTGCCCTGGGTGCCGGCCAGCACCGTGTAGTCGTACGACATCGCGATCACGCGGGCGGCGTGGCCGTCGAACCGGTCGCCGTTGACGGTGCCCAGCCCGCCGATCATCCCGTCGGCCGGAGTGTTGGCGATGAGGTCGTCGATGTCGCGGCGGCGGCGCTGGGCGGCGATGACGAGCGGTCCGTACTCGACGAACGAGCCCGGATCGACCAGGTCGGCCACGTTCTCCCGCGCCGTGCGCCGACCGACCGCCCGCCGCTTGGCGACGGCAGCCGGCCGGGCCTCGTCGAGCCCGATCCGGTGCCGATCCTTGACCTCGGCCAGATCGGCGCGTTCGCTCCGTGTGGTCTCGACCCGGTCGGGCTGACCCGCCACGGCGCGGCCGGGTTCCGGCTCCTCGACCGCGGCCAGGTGGGCCAGGACGTCGCCGGGCATCACGGCGATCCCGACGTCGACGAGCAGCTCGTCCAGCCGCCCCGCTTCCGGCGCCGCGACCTCGTGGTGCATCTTCATCGACTCGATGAGGAACACGACTTGACCGGCCTGCACGATCGACCCCTCGGCGACCTCGATCGAGACGATCGTGCCCTGCAACGGGCTACGGATCGCCGTCATGTGATCACAGCGCGAGCAGCTGCCGGAAGTACTCGGCCGTCCGCGTCAATCCGGTGCGGAGGTCGATCTCGGGCTCCCACCCGAGGCGGGTACGGGCGAGCGTGATGTCGGGCTGGCGCTGCGCGGGGTCGTCGACGGGCAGCGGATGGAAGACGATCTCCGAGTTCGACCCGGTGACCTCGATGGCGAGCTCGGCGAGCTGGAGGATCGTGTACTCGTTGGGGTTGCCGATGTTCACTGGACCCGTCATGTCGGAGTCGAGCAGGGCGAGGAACCCGCGCACCTCGTCGTCGACGTAGCAGAACGAGCGCGTCTGGCTGCCGTCGCCGAAGACGGTGATCGGCTTGCCCTGCAGCGCCTGAACGAGGAAGTTGGACACGGCCCGGCCGTCCTCGGCTCTCATCCACGGCCCGAACACGTTGAAAATTCGTACGATCCGCACGTCGAGGCCGTGGTGACGGTGGTACGCCATCGTCATCGCCTCGGCGTACCGCTTGGCCTCGTCGTAGACCCCGCGGGGGCCGATCGGGTTGACGTGACCCCAGTACGACTCCGGCTGCGGGTGCACCTGGGGGTCGCCGTAGACCTCGCTGGTCGAGGCAAGGAAGAACCGGGCGTCCTTGGCCTTGGCGAGCCCGAGGCAGTTGTGGGTGCCGAGGCCGCCGACCTTGAGGATCTGGATCGGGATCCGCTCGAAGTCCGCGGGCGACGCCGGGCTGGCGAAGTGCATCACCGCGTCGACGTCGCCGGGTACCCACACGTACTGGCTGACGTCGTGGTCGACGAACGTGAACCCGCGCCGTCCGAACAACGCCTCGATGTTGCCCACCGCGCCGGTGATCAGGTTGTCGAGGGCGACCACCTGGTCGCCGCGGTCGAGGAGGGCGCGGCAGAGGTGGGAACCGAGGAAGCCGGCGCCCCCCGTGACGACGATCCGAGCCATCGCGGCTACCGACCGATGCCCTGGTACTCGAACCCGGCCCGGCGCCACTCGCTGCGATCGAGCAGGTTGCGGGCGTCGACGACGGCTCGGCGGTTCATCGTCGTGGCGACCTTGCCGGCGTCGAGCCACCGGTACTCGTCCCACTCGGTGAGCACCACCAGCACGTCGGCGGCCTCGCACGCCGCGTACGGGTCTTCACAGACGGTGAGCCCGTCGGGCACGCCCGGCTTGGGCCCGGCGACCGTCGGGTCGTGGGCCTTGACCGTCGCCCCCGCGGCGACCAGCCGGTCGATGACCGCCAACGACGGCGACTCGCGCAGGTCGTCGGTCCGCGCCTTGAACGTCAGGCCCCACACCGCCACGGCCTTGCCGGCGAGCTCGCCGTCGAGCGCCGCCCGCACCTTCTGGGCGACGCGGTCGAACTGCTCGTCGTTGACCGCCACCACGCCGTCGAGGAGCTCGAAGTCGTACCCCGCGTCGTCGGCGATCTTCAACAACGCCCGCGTGTCTTTCGGAAAACAGCTCCCACCCCATCCGGGGCCGGGGCGGAGGAACTCCTGGCCGATGCGCTTGTCGTAGCCGAGGCCGAGGACGACGTCGTTGACGTCGGCTCCGACGCCTTCGCAGATCGCGGCCACGGCGTTGACGAACGACAGCTTGGTCGCGAGGAACGCGTTGGCGGCGTACTTGATCGTCTCCGCCGACGCCGGGTCGGTGACGATCACCGGCGCGGCGACGCCGAGGTACAGCGACGACACCTTGATCGCCGCGGCCTGGTCGTCGCTGCCGACGACGATGCGGTCCGGCTTCAGAAAGTCCTGCACCGCCGAGCCCTCGCGGAGGAATTCGGGGTTCGACACGACCTTCACGTCGGGCCGGTCGAGCACCCGCTCGACGACACGGGTCGAGCCGACGGGCACGGTCGACTTGTTCACCACCACGCTCTCGAAGGGCAGGTGCTCGGAGATCTCTCGCGCCGCCGCCTCGATGTAGGACAGGTCGGCGCTGCCGTCCTCGCCCTGTGGCGTCGGGACGCACAGAAATGCGATGTCGCAGTCGCGGACCGCGTTCGCCGCCCCGAGCACGAACCGGAGCCGGCCCGATCGCAGTCCCTCCTCGACGAGCCGGTCGAGCCCGAGCTCGACGATCGGGATCTCGCCCCGCGACAGCAGGGCGACCTTGTCGGGATCGACGTCCGCACAGATGACCTCGTGGCCGAGGTGGGCAAAGCACGCGCCGGTCGTCAGCCCCACGTAACCCGTGCCGACGATGGCGATGCGCGACATGGCGAGGAAGCTACCGGACAGCAGGCGGTCACTACCGTGGGGACATGGTCCTGACCGTCCCGCCGGGCGGCGACGCGGGTCTCACCGAGGCATGCGGTGTGGACCCCGGTGCGGTGTGCGAAGCAGTCTGGAACGCGACCGGGAGCGAGGGCTGGTCGAAGGCGGCGGACTGGTTCATCGGCCGGCCCCTCACGATCATCGTGATCGTCGTGGTGGCGTGGATCGCGTCCCGGCTCTCCCGCCGCGCCGTGCGCCGGGCCGTACACCGGATCATGGAGTCGAACGCCAGCGCCCGCTCGTGGGCGTTGCAGCGCGTTGGTGTGGACCAGAGCGGTGTGGCCGTCACCGACCCGAGACGGGAGGGGCGGGCGGCGGCGATCTCCGCCGTGCTGGCGTCGACGGTGACGGTGCTGATCTGGACGATCGCCTTGATCATGGTGCTCGGCGAGTTCAACGTCGACCTGGCTCCGTTGCTCGCCGGCGCGGGGATCGCCGGAGTGGCCCTCGGCTTCGGAGCCCAGAGCCTGGTCAAGGACTGCATCAGCGGACTCTTCATGTTGATCGAGGACCAGTACGGCATCGGTGACGACGTCGACCTCGGCGAGGCCGTCGGAACGGTCGATCAGATCACGCTGCGCACGACAGTCCTGCGCGGTCCCGACGGCACGCTGTGGCACGTTCCCAACGGCCAGGTCATGCGGGTGGGCAACCGCTCCGCCCTGTGGACGGTGGCGATGCTCGACGTCGTCGTCGGACCCGGGGCCGACATCGAGCTCGCCAGCCGCGTCGTGAGCGAGACGGCGAAGCGGATCTGCGAGACCGAAGAGTTCGCCGCGGTCGTGCTCGAGGCGCCCGAGCTGCTCGGCGTCGAGAGCATCACCGCCGAGGGAGTCACGCTGCGACTGCGGATCAAGACCCGCCCCGGCTCTCAGTTCGCACTGCAGCGCGCCCTGCGCGAGGCGGAGAAGGACGCCCTGGACGCCGCCGGGATCCCGCCGCCGCGGGCACCGTGGGCGCCGCAGCACCCCGGGCCGTAGAAACCCCGCGCCTACGGTTCTGATCGCGATTTGGGTTCATCGGTGGTACCGGATCGCGATCAGAACCTGGCAGACCTTCAGGTGTCGGAGCGCGCCGCGCCCTGCGTGCCATTATTTCGCCGTGATCGGTCGCGCCGGGCGGTAGGGGGATGTCGCTCCTCGGGTTCTTTACGTCGCCCGACCCCGGTTCGCTGTGGTGGTCGGTGCTGTGGGTGGGGGTGACGCTCGTCCTGCTCGTCTGGGCGGGCATCGCCACCCGGCCTCCACGTCTGGTGGCGTCGGCGACCTCCGCCGAGCTGGGCGCCGAATCGCCGGCGGTGGCCAGCGTGCTGACCAACGGATTCATCGTGACCCCGCAGGCCGCCGTCGCGACGCTGCTCGACCTCGTCGCCCGCGGCTGGCTGCGCGTCGAGCTCGCCGAGCACGAGGTGATCCTGCTGACCGACCGGCGAGGGCGGGAGGGAGACCACCTCACCGGCTACGAGCAGCAGGTCCTCAACCACGTCCACAAGCTCACCGCCGGCACGCTCACGGGCGTCTCCGGCGCCGGCGTCGAGATCGCCGGGCTGCGGCTCTCGCGGCGGTGGTGGCGGCGGTTCACCAAGTCCGTCGTCACCGACTCCCGCCGCCAGCAGCTGACGAAACGGCGGTGGAACGCCCTGACGATCGTCCCCCCGATCATCACGTGGCTGCTTGCCGTCCGGTCGTGGTGGATCTCGGTGCGCAGCGGCGAGCCAACCGCTGTCGCCGACTCGCTCGTCCCCCGCGCCATCGCCGCCGCGGTGGCGATCGTGATCCTGCTCATCGGGTGGCGGATCTTCAAGCGGTCCCGCTCGCGTGCCCAACGGCCGACACCAGCGGGTCTGCAACGTTCCGAGCACTGGCTGTCGGTCCGGGCGTGGATGGAGCCTCGCGGCTTCGAGGACGCGTCGGCGGCCGCCGCCAACAGCGCCAGCCGCGCCCTGGCCTACGCCGCCGCCCTGGGTCTGGCCGACCGGGCGGCCGACGAGCTGCCGATCGTCCCCGAGGACGACCGCCTCGCGTGGAGCAACGCGACCGGCGAGTGGCACGTCGTGCGGGTGCGCTACCCGTTCCGACCCGGGTACGGACGGCATCCGGCGCTGATGCTCGTGATCGGGCTGGCCGTCGGCGCCGGTCTCGTCGTGGCCCAGCACCTGCTGCTCGACATCGCCCGGGGCGAGGCCGCCCTCGGCATCATCGAGGACTTCCCCGATCAGGCCGACCTCATCGAGACGATCGCCCTGGTGCTCGCCGGGGTGCTGATCCTGCCCCTGCTCTGGATGGTGTGGCTGGCGATCGCCGGATCGTTCGACCTGTTCTCGACCATCGAGCGCCAGGGTCTGGTGGTCCGGGCCCGGCGACCGCAACGGGTCGTGCCGTTCCCCCGCCTGCTCCGTCCGCTCGCCCGACGCGACCGGTTCGCCCTCTTCATCGCCGTCGACGACGGCCGTTCAGATCGGGTCAGCGCGTGGCTGTCCAACGAGCGCACGGCGGTCCCCCAGGGAGCCCGAGCCCGGGTCAAGGCGACGCCGGTGCTGGGCTACGTGCGCAAGTCCGAGCCGATCGGAAGCACCCGCGCGTAAACCAACCCGGCACGCGATGCTGGGTGCGATGCCCCGCATTCTCGTGACCAACGACGACGGGATCGACTCCGTCGGTATCCAGGTGCTCGCCCGCGCGATGTGCGATCACGGTGACGTGATCGTCCTCGCACCCGACGGCGAGTACTCCGGCACCGGAGCCGCGCTCGGCGCCCTGCACGTGATCCACCCGGAGATCCGGCGGGCGAGCATCTCGGGCATCGACGAGGCGTGGACGATCAACGGGCCGCCCGGCCTCTGCGCCATGCTCGCCCGCCTCGGGGTGTTCGGGCGCATCGACCTGATCGTCTCCGGCATCAACCCCGGTGCCAACGTCGGCCGCGCGGTGTACCACTCAGGGACCGTGGGTGCCGCGCTCACCGCCCGCAACGGCGGGATCAGCGGCGTCGCCGTCAGCCAGGCCGTCGCCGGCTACGGCGTCGAAGGCCAGGGGTGGGACGAGATGATCGCCGACCAGCAGTGGGACTCGGCCGCCCATGTGGGTAGCGCTGTCGTCGGCGCCGTTCTCGATGCTGACGCCCGCGAGCCCGTGGTCGTCAACGTCAACGTTCCCAACCTGCCGCTCCCGCAGATCAAGGACTGGCGGCATGCGACGATCGGACTGCTCCCGCCGCGGGCGATCTCGCGGGGCCGGTTGGAACCGGTGGCCGGACGGGACGGCGTCTACGCCGTGCGGATGGAGTGGGGCGACGAGATCGAGCTGCCGCCGGAGACCGACGGCGGGGCGATCGAACGGGACGAGGTCACGATCTCGTTCCTGAGCCGCATCGTCGCCGAGCCCCGTCCTGACCTGGCCGGTCTCGACGCCGCGCTGGACGGCCTGCTCAGCGGATCGCCTTCTACACTGCGCCGATGAGCGAGCCCGCCGGCCAGGCCGACGACGCCCAGCTCAAGGCGTACCGGGCGAGCATCGACAACATCGACGCGGCGCTGATCCACCTGCTCGCCGAGCGGTTCAAGATCACCCAGGCGGTCGGTCGCTACAAGGCCGACGTGGGGCTGCCGCCGTCCGATCCGAACCGGGAGACCCAGCAGATCGCCCGGCTGCGCGCCCTCGCCGTCGACGCCGGCCTCGACCCGGTCTTCTCCGAGAAGTTCCTCCGCTTCATCGTCGACGAGGTGATCCACCACCACCGGCTGATCGCCGACGACCTCTGAACCCCCTCTCCGCTTCCGGTGCTCAGATGGCGTCGGCGCCGCGCTCGCCGGTGCGGATCCGAACGAGCTCGTCGACGGTGGTCACCCACACCTTGCCGTCGCCGATCTTGCCAGTCTGGGCGGCGGCGGTGATCGCATCCACGATCCCGTCGGCGACGGAGTCGTCGACCACGATCTCCAGCTTCACCTTGGGCACGAAGTCGATCTGGTACTCGCTGCCCCGGTACGTCTCGGTGTGCCCGCCTTGGCGTCCGAATCCGCGGACCTCGGTGACGGTCATCCCGACGACGCCGGCCGACTTGAGCGCGGCCTTCACGTCGTCGAGCTTGAAGGGCTTGATGATCGCGGTGATCAGCTTCATGCCCGCTCCATCGTGGCAGGTCCGGCGTGGTAGGCCGTCTCCGCAAACTCGTTGTCGAACGGCACCTGGGCGAGTGAGAATCCGGCGATCGCCCACAGCACCGGGACGATGAGCAGGCAGTAGAAGTTCATCATCAGCATGTTGAGGACGTTGCGACTTCGGTCCATGCCCCCGTAAAAGAAGGCCAGACCCGGCGTCATGAACAGCACGAGTGCGGCCGAGGTCAGCACCCATGCGAGAGCGCCAGGATCCATCTGGTTTCCTTTCGTGATGCGGCCGGCGAGGGGCCGGCCGTTGCTGTCCTGTCCCGCTCGGGCACGCGGGTTCCCCCCCACGGACCGTATGTAGCGAGTGTTTCGCCCGTGTTTCCGGCGCTGGTGCACTCGGTTACGGACATCGCGGGCGCGGTCGCGATGCTTGACACTGATGAGCACCGCCGACGTCCCGACTCTCGCCGAGGTCACCGCCACCCTCACCGCGCCGGGAGCGATGTTCGAGATGGACGACGTGACCGTGCGCGGCGTCGCCATGCGCGCGTGGAAGAACGCGCCGGCGACCCTTCGTGACGTCCTCCAGCTCAGCGTGCTCCACGGAGACGCCGAATTCATCGTGTACGACGGCGAAGTCCCCGGCGCGGTGCCCGGCCCCTTCGACCGGCTGAGCTTCGTCGAACACTTCCGCGCCGCGGCGACCCTCGCCCGCCGGCTGGTCGACGACCACGGCATCCGCCCGGGCGACCGGGTGGCCATCGCGATGCGCAACTTCCCGGAGTGGAGCATCGCCTTCTGGGGGGCGACGTCGGCCGGCGCCGTGGTCGTGCCGCTCAACGCGTGGTGGACCGGTCCCGAGCTCACCTACGGGCTCAACGACTCCGGGGCGCGAATCCTGATCGCCGACCGCGACCGGGCCGAGCGGTTGGCGCCGCACGCCGGTGAGCTCGGTGGCGTCGAGCGGGTGATCGTCGCCAAGAGCGGTGGCGCCGCGCTGCCCGACGCGGCGGTTGCGTTCGAGGACGTGCTCGGCGACGTCCCCAGCGACGCCACCCTTCCCGACGTCGCCCTCGCCACGGACGACGACTGCACGATCTTCTACACGTCCGGCACGACCGGCGAGCCCAAGGGCGCCCTCGGCACCCATCGCAACATCGGCACGAACCTGATCAGCCTCGGCTTCTGCGCGGCCCGCACCGCCGCCAGGTCGGGTGAGGCCGGCGACCCGTCGCAGCCGCCGCCCCGCAACGTGTACCTGCTGTCGGTGCCGTTCTTCCACGTCACCGGGTGCCACTCGGTGCTCGTGGCCACACTCGCCGCCGGCGGCGGGTTGGTGATCATGCATCGCTGGGACGCCGAACGGGCGCTCCAGCTGATCGAGCGGGAGCGGGTGACGACTTTCGGCGGGGTCCCGGCCATGGCCTGGCAGGTCCTCGAGCACCCCGACTTCGGCCGCTACGACCTGTCGTCGGTACGGTCGATCGGCTACGGCGGGGCGCCCGCCGCGCCCGAGCTCGTCCGCCGGCTGGACGCGATGTTCCCGGGCCGCACGCCCTCGAACGGCTACGGGCTCACCGAGACGTCATCGGTCACGACGATGAACGGCGGGCTCGACTACCGGCGCAAGCCCGACAGCGTCGGGGTGCCGGTCCCGGTGTGCGACGTCAAGGTGGTCGACGCCGACGGCGCCCCGCTGCCGCTCGGCGAGGTCGGCGAACTGTGGATCAAGGGCCCGAACATCGTCAAGGGGTACTGGAACAAGCCCGCGGCCACGGCGGCGGCGATCGGCGACGGGTGGCTGCACTCCGGCGACATCGCCCGCCTCGACGACGAGGGCTTCGTCTACATCGTCGACCGGGCCAAGGACATGATCATCCGCGGCGGTGAGAACGTCTACTGCGTCGAGGTCGAGACCGCGTTGTTCGAGCACCCGGCGGTGACCGACGCCGCCGCCATCGGAATCCCCCACCAGGTCCTCGGCGAGGAAGTCGGCGCCGTCGTGCACCTGGCGCCGGGCACCTCCGCCAGCGAGCAGGAGCTCCAGGAGTTCGTCGCCACCCGCATCGCGTCCTTCAAGGTGCCGGTGCGGATCTGGTTCAAGCCGGACCCGCTCCCCCGCAACCCCAACGGCAAGATCCTGAAGCGCGACCTCAAGGCCGAGCTCGCCCTCGACGGCTGATCACCCGCCGTAGCATCCATACGCGTGGAGCTGACCGTTGCCGCCGTGCAGATGGCAATGGCCGAGGAGGTGGAGGCCAACGTCAAGACCGCCGAGCGACTGGTCCGGGAGGCGGCCGCTCGCGGGGGCCAGGTCATCCTGCTGCCCGAGCTGTTCGAGGGTCCCTACTTCTGCAAGGACATGCTCCCCGAGCACTTCGACCGGGCCCGACCCGTGGACGGGCACCCGACGGTCGCCCACTTCCGTGAGCTCGCCGCCGAGCTCGGAGTCGTCCTGCCGCTGAGCGTGTACGAGCGAGCCAACCGGGCGACCTACAACTCCGTCGTCGTCATCGACGCCGACGGGTCCGCCCTGGGCACCTATCGCAAGAGCCACATCCCCGACGGCCCCGGCTACACCGAGAAGTACTACTTCAACCCCGGAGACACCGGCTTCCGGGTCTGGCCGACCCGCTACGGCGTGGTCGGGGTCGGCATCTGCTGGGATCAGTGGTTCCCCGAGACCGCCCGCTGCATGGCGCTGATGGGCGCGGACGTGCTGCTCTACCCGACGGCGATCGGCAGCGAGCCGCCCGACCCGGCGTGGGACTCCAGTGGCCACTGGCAGCGGGTGATGCAGGGACACGCGGGTGCCAACCTCACGCCACTCGTCGCCTCGAACCGGGTCGGCCACGAGGCCGGGCAGACGACCGAGATCACCTTCTACGGCTCGTCGTTCATCGCCGACGCCACCGGCGCCAAGGTGGCCGAGGCCGGCCGCGACGACGAGGCCGTGCTCGTCGCCCAGTTCGACCTCGAGGCCGGGAGCCGCGACCGGCACTCATGGGGACTGTTCCGCGACCGCCGCCCCGACCTGTACGGGCCGCTGCTCACGCTCGACGGTCACACGCACCCTGGATGACGGCGAACCTGCGGATGCCGGCCGAGACGGCCGCCCACGAGCGCACCGTGATGTGCTGGCCGGCCCGCGCCGAGCTGTACGGCGAGCTGATGCCGGACGCCGAGCGGGCCCACGCCGAGGTGGCGGCGACGATCGCCCGCTTCGAACCGGTGACGATGATCGCCGCACCGGGGTCGGGTGCGACCGCGGCCGAGCAGTGCGGCGGTGCGGTCGAGGTGATCGAGCTCCCCCTCGACGACTCGTGGTTCCGCGACACCGGTCCGATCTACGTGCTGTCGGCGGACGGCAACCGGCGGGTCGCCCTCGACTGGGTGTTCAACTCGTGGGGTGAGAAGTTCGCCCCGTGGGACGATGACGCCGCCGTCGCGCGGCGCTGGGCCGAACTCGCCGGTCACGAATCGCGGTCGGTGCCGATGGTGCTGGAAGGCGGGTCGATCGCCGTCGACGGCCAGGGCACGCTCGTCACCACCGAGCAGTGCCTGCTCCATCCCAACCGCAACCCCGGCCTGACCCGGGCCGCCATCGAGGAGCGTCTGCGCACCGAGCTGGGCGTCACCACGATCGTCTGGCTGCCCCACGGCCTGGCCCTCGACGACGACACCGACGGCCACGTCGACAACGTCGCCGCGTTCGCCCAACCGGGCACCCTCGTCGTCCAGGGCTGCGACGATCCGGCCGAGGAGGACTGGCTGCGCGGCAATGTCAACCGGCGTTGCGCGCTCGGCGCCGCCGACGCCGCCGGGCGCCCGCTCGACGTCGTCGACGTCCCGGTCCTGCCGTTCACCGAGGTGGCCGGGCGCCGGGTGGCCGTGCCCTACCTCAACTACTACGCCGGCAACGGGTTCGTCCTCGTGCCGGTCTGTGGACACGACGCCGACGCCGACATGGTCACGATCATCGCCGAGCAGTATCCCGACCGGGAGGTGATCGCCCTCGACGTCGGGGCGATCCTGGCCTATGGCGGCGGCGGCATCCACTGCATCACCCAGCAGGTCCCGGCCGTCGGCTGACCTGGCCGGCTACAGGTTGGGGAGCCGCTGCTTCGTCGTGAGGAGCACCTGGAAGGGGTCGCCGGCGGCGTCGATGCGGTCAGGCAGCGAGCGGATCGTCCACCCGTCGGGCCGGAGATCGGGGTCGTCGAGCTCGTCCCACTCGAGCGGGACCGACACCGGCGCGCCCGGCGCGGCGCGGACGCTGTACGGCGCGACGAGCGTCTTGTTGATCGCGTTCTGCGTGTAGTCGAGCCGGGCCTTGCCGTCTCGCTGCTCGACGCGCCACTCCCAGCTCACGAGGTCGGGCACGGTGGCGCCGACGGCGCGGGACACCTCCTCGACCCAGCGCCGGGTGTCGTCGAATGAAGGTCCCGCCGCGATCGGCACCCAGATCTGCAGGCCCCGGCGTCCGCTCACCTTGGGCCGGCCGACCACATCGAGGTGGTCGAGCGCCGAGCGGTAGAGGCGGGCGAGCACGAGCACCTCGTCGAACGTCGTCTCCGGCCCGGGGTCGATGTCGATCAGGGCGTACGTCGGCTGCTCCGGCGCCGCGCTCCGCGAGGTCCAGGGGTGCAGCTCGACCGCCCCGTAGTTGGCGAGCCAGGCGAGCGTCGCCGGCCGGTCGGCGACCACGTACCACTCGGTCTCCCCCGGATCAGCCGCTTCGTTGCGCCACCGGGTGATCCAGTCCGGCGCGTGGGAGGGGACGGCCTTCTGCCAGAACCCGGACTTGTCGACGCCGTCCGGGTAGCGGCGGGTGTTGAGCGGGCGGTTGTGGACGTACGGCAGGAGCACCGGAGCCGCCGTCGCATAGTGGCGGATCAGGTCCCGTTTGGTGAGCGCTCGCTCGCGGCCGCGCCGGGGGAAGAGCACCTTGTCGAGGTTGGTGAGTCGGAGCTTCTGCCCGTCGAACTCCCACGTGCCCTTGGCCGGCAGGGCATCGAGGGCGGCCAGCTCGTCGGCGTTCGGCGGGTCCCAGCGGAGGCGCTTCTCGGCCGAATCGGCGGGGAGGTCGGAGTGCCACTCGGCGTCCGGTTCCGCCGCCACCTCGTCGTTGGTGCGGCCGCTCTTCACCGACCGCGGGTGGGCCTCCGCGTCCCAGCCGTCCTGGGCGTACTCGTCGCGCTTGTGGAACATCAGCCACTGTTCCTTGTTCGACCGGTCCTTGCCCGTTCGCACGAGCACGAACCGGCCGGCGAGCTTCTCTCCCCACACGTCGGCGTGGAGCTCACCCTCGGCGACGGCGGTGGCCGGGTCGTCCGTGCCGTACGGAGCCCACCGGCCCCGATCCCACACGATCACGTCACCGCCGCCGTACTCGCCGTGGGGGATCACCCCCTCGAAGTCGACGTACTCGATCGGGTGGTCCTCGACGTGAACGGCGAGCCGCCGAGCTTTCGGATCGAGCGACGGACCCCGCGGCACGGCCCAGCTGGCGAGCACGCCGTCGATCTCGAAGCGCACGTCGTAGTGGAGCCGGCGCGCCCGATGTCGCTGCACCACAAACCTCAGCTCACCGTCGGTGCCGCTCGGTCGCTCGCCGCGTGGCTCAGGGGTCTTGGCGAAGTCGCGCTTGGCGTCGTACTCGGCCAACGAGTCGTCACGCCGGCTGCGCTTCTTCTGCTTCGGCCGGGCCATGCCCTGTGTGTACCCGACGCGGCGCCTTCTCGACACTGCGCGGCCAGAGCCGGCGCGCCGTTGCGGCCGGGACCCGGCCGCGAGGTGCATCGATCGCCACACACCGCGATAGCCGGGCAGCAGTCCGACGGCGACGAGCACGTGCCCGACGACGAGCACGGTCAACACGTACGTGGCGTAGCGGTGGATCCGGAACATCCACACGAAGGCCGGCCCGCCGGACAGGTTGATCATCGCGATCCCGGTCACGATCAAGGCCAAGAACGCGGGTACGAACACGACGTTGGCGATCCGCTGGCCGGGGTCGAAGTGCCCGCGATGATCCCGGAACCGCCCGGTGAGCGCACCCCGCGGCCACGTCAGCAGCCATTGGCCGTCACCGCGGTTCGCCCGCACCGTCTCGCAGACGAACGTGATCGCGGCCCGGACGCCCAGGGTCAGCCCGGCGACGAACACGCCGATGAGGGCGCAGCCCGCCTTCGTGACGGTCGTCAGCCACCATCCGGTGACGAGCAGCACCGTCGTGACGAGATAGGTCCCGGTGTGGAACCACCGCGTCCGGCGGTTCGTGCGCTGAACGTCGGGCCCGGTCAACGCTCAGTAGTCGTAAACGGATGGCGCCGTGGTTGCGGTGAGGGTCCCTCCCGCGGCCGCTCCGGTCACGTTGACGGTGATCGACGCCCGGGCGTCGGTGAGGCTGTGGTCGGCGTTGGCGATCACCGTCTCGATCGTGTGCTCCCCCGGCTCGAGTTGCCGCGTGACGGTGGTCGAGTCGCCGTTCACGATGTCGTAGTCGCCCTCGTCGGTGTCGCCGTCGTAGTACAGGTGGATGTGGTGGAGCCCGGTCTCGGGCTCGCCGACCTCGACGCTGGGCGTCAGCTTCACCGCGAACTCGCCGGCGACGTCGGCGCCGTCGGCCGGTTCGTCGATGGCGATGCTCATCCCTCCAGCAGGGCGAACGAGGCCCGCTGGAGCTGGTGCCGACCGGAAGGGCTCCATGGGTGGTGGTGACGCATGACCGCTGCACCACTCGTCGCCGCCGATCGGATTTCGCTCCCAGAGATCCGCGCGACGCCTCCCGAACGTATAGAGAGGTGTGTGGGACGTGTCCGACGAGGCGCTGGTGGCCGGGATGGCCGCCGGCGACCCGGACGTCGCCGCCGTGTTCGTGCGGCGGTTCCAGGCCCGCGTGTACGGCCTCGCCCTTTCGATCACCCGCCGGCGTGAAACCGCCGAAGAGGTAGCCCAGGACGCCTTCGTCCGGGCCTGGCGGTACGCGGCCAGCTTCGACCCCCGCCGGGGAACCGCCGCGGCCTGGCTGCTCGGGATCGCCCGCAACGTCGCGCTCGACCATCTCCGCTCGATCGGCCGCCGGCTCGACCGCCCGACCCACGACCCCGACGGGCTGTTTGGAAACCTCGTCGGGGACGAAGCCCTGGCCAGCCCGCACGACGACCTGGCCACGGTGGCCCGGGAGCTGCGCGCGCTGCCGGACGAGCAGCGGGAGACGCTGATGGCGGCGGCGTACTACGGGTTCACCGCCCGCGAGATCAGCGAGGCCTGGGACGTCCCACTCGGCACCGTCAAGACCCGCCTGCGCCTGGCCATGGCCAAGCTGCGCACGGTTGTCGGGCAAGAGGTGACCGCGTGAGGACGGCGGCGATGGACTGCACCCGGCTCGCCGACGCCGCCCCCGAGCTGGCCCTCGGGATCCTCCCCGGCGACGAGCGGGCCGAGGCCGTCGCCCACCTCGACGAGTGCGCCCAATGTCAGCAGCTCGTCGGCACGTACACCGTGCTGACCGACCGGCTGCTCCTCCTGGCCCCTCGGGCCGAACCGCCTCCGGGGTTCGAGTCACAGGTGGTGGCCACGATGACGGCCGGTCTGGGGAGCCCAGCCAGCACTCCACTGAGGCCCCCACACCCGACGGCGAGGCGGCGCATCCCGGGCGCCGTCCTCGCCGTCGCGGCGTGCATCGTCGCCTTGGTGCTGGCGCTGGTTGTCGTCGGGCCGTCGTCGAGCCCCTCTGTGGCGGCGGCCGACATGAGGACGAGCCAGGGCGACCTGGTCGGCCAGGTCTTCGTCCACGACGGACCGCCGGCGCAGGTGTTCATGAACCTCCCCGGCTGGGACGCGGCGGTCGGTCCGTACGCCGGCTCGGCGTCCGGATACTCGCTGCTCATCACCCGCGAGCGGGGGCCGGCGCTGCTCGTGCCGGTCACGATGAGCGAGAACTCGACGTGGGCCGCCACCGTCGACGGGGTCGACGCCGACGAGATCACCAGCGCCGCCCTGCTCGACCGCGCCGGCCAGCTCTGGTGCTCCGGCACGTTCTGAACCCCTAATCTCGTTCCTGCATCTACATCAGGGGTCCTGACAACGGAAGTAGGTGCGAGAACGGAGGTATCGGACGTGTCCCAGGTCAACCCGCCTTTCCGGGCCGACCACGTCGGCAGCCTGTTGCGACCGCCGGCCGTGCACGAGGCACGGGCCAAACGAGCCGCCGGTGAGATCTCCGCAGCCGAGCTGCGCGAGGTCGAGGACGCGGCCATCGCCGACGCCGTCCAAACCGTCGAGGGTCTCGGAATGCGCAGCGTGACGGACGGCGAGTACCGGCGGGCGTGGTTCCACCTCGACTTCCTCGAGCAGCTCGACGGGGTCGCCATCACCGGCAACATCGCAGCGAGCTCGGACGCCGCGGCGACGGTGCACATGACGCCGCCGAAGCTGTCCGTCGTCGGCCCGCTGCGTCACAATCGCGACATCCAGGTCGACGACTTCCGGTACCTCGCCTCGGTCGTCACCCAGACACCCAAGGTGTCGATCCCGTCTCCGACGATGGTGCACTTCCGCGGCGGCCGGGCGGCGATCGACATCGAGTCCTACCCGGACCTCGAGCAGTTCTTCACCGACCTCGCCGCGTGCTACCGCGCCGAGCTCGACGCCCTGTACGCGGCCGGGTGCCGTTACCTGCAGCTCGACGACACCAACCTCGCCTACCTCTGCGACCCGGTGATGCGGGCGGGCGCGGTCGAGCGGGGCGACGACCCCGACGAGTTGCCCCACGCGTACGCCGAGCTGATCAACCACGTGATCACCGGTCGCCCGGACGACTTGGTCGTCGCCATCCACCTCTGCCGGGGCAACTACCGCAGCACGTGGTTCGCCCAGGGCGGGTACGAGCCCGTGGCCGAGGTGCTGTTCACCGAGCTGGGCGTCGACGCCTACTTCCTCGAGTACGACGACGAGCGGTCCGGTGACTTCTCCCCGCTGCGCTTCGTGCCCGCCGACAAGACCGTCGTGCTCGGCCTGGTGACGAGCAAGCGGCCGGAGCTGGAGTCCGTCGACGAGCTCGCCACCCGGGTGGACGAGGCGGCGAAGTACGTGTCGCTCGACCAGCTGTGCCTGAGCCCCCAGTGCGGCTTCGCCAGCACCGTCGAAGGCAACCAGATGACGCAGGACCAGCAGTGGGCCAAGCTGTCCCGCGTCGTCGAGGCGGCGGGGAAGATCTGGGGCTGACTCCCCCTTCTGGGCGGGAATCGTGTCAACCCTTCATCTGGGCGGGAATCGTCGCAACCCCCGGCACAAATCCCGCCCAGATCGAGGGTGACGGCTGACGTGACCGCTCCGACCATCCCGCCGCCGCATCCGGACCCGCATCCACCGACCGCGTTCAGCCCTCCGCCCGGGGCGTGCGACGCCCACTGCCACATCTTCGGCCCTGCGGCCCGGTTCCCGTTCGCGCCCGACCGCACGTACACCCCGCCGGACTCCGGGTACGACGACCTCGAAGTGCTGCAGGACCGGCTCGGGCTCTCGCGGGCCGTGTTCGTCCAGGCGAGCTGCCACGGCACCGACAACTCGGCGATGGTCGATGCGCTCATCCGCGGCGACGGCCGGTTCGCCGGCGTGGCGATGGTCGACGACACATTCACCGACGCCGACCTCGGGGCGCTCCACGACGCCGGGGTGCGCGCCGTGCGGTTCAACTTCGTCGCCCACCTCGGCGGGGCGCCGGACATGGACGCGTTCTGGCGGATCGTCGGCCGCGTCGCCCCCCTCGGATGGCACGTCGTCCTCCACTTCGACGCCGTCGACCTGCCGGCGTACGGCGACGTGCTCGCCCGGCTGCCGGTGCCGTACGTCATCGACCACCTCGCCCGCATCGACGCGGCCGCCGGTCTCGACCAGGAGCCGTTCGTCCGCCTGGTCGAGCTGCTCGCCGACGACCGGGCGTGGGTCAAGGTGTCCGGCGCCGAACGGCTCAGCGCCGAGGGTCCGCCCGACTACGCCGACGTCGTCCCGTTCGCCCGGACGGTGATCGAGCGGGCGCCGGACCGGGTGCTCTGGGGCACCGACTGGCCCCATCCCAACGTCAAGCAGATGCCCGACGACGGCGACCTCATCGACGTCCTCGCCGCGTTCGCCCCCGACGAGGCGACCCGCACACGGATCCTCGTCGAGAACCCGACCCGCCTCTACCAGTTCCGCTGAAGGAGTAGAAACGCGCCATGCCGTACGACTCGCGTGACCCACGATCTCAGCTGGCGACGCGACCCTCGAGTGAGCGCGCCAACGGCGCCTGCTTCGCGCCCCAGTACTTCGAATTCGCCAAGCTCGATCCTGACGAGCTCGCCGAGAACGGGACCAAGACCTGGTACGTCAGAAGCCAGACCTGTTGCGTCGCGTTCTCCCTCGCCCGCGAGGGCGACTCGCTGCGGCGCGAGGACCACAACCAGGTGGACGAGTACATGGTGCTACTGCCGTCGGCCGACTCAGCGGTCACGGTCGGCGCCGGCGACGAGCGGACCGAGGTCGTGGGCAGCGCGGTGGTTGTCGTCCCGCCAGGCCCGAGCGAGGTCACGATCGGCTCCAGCGGCGTCGTGGCGCGGATCTTCTCGACCCAATCGCCGGATCTCGTCGACCGGTGCCGCAATGCCGACGCCTACGCGAGCCCGGATCCCAACGTCGCCGAGTTCGCGCCGTGGCCGGACCCGCCCAGCGGCCACCACATCCGCGTCTACCCGCTCGCCGCGATCAAGCCCGAGCCGGGACGGTTCGGCCGGATCCTGCGCTGCAGCACGATCATGGTCAACTACTTCTACCCCGACGACGCGCCACGCGACCCGCACGTCATGTCACCCCACCACCACGACGACTTCGAGCAGCTGTCGCTGCAGTTGGAGGGGGACTACATCCACCACATCCGCAGCCCGTGGACCGTGGACATGACGGCGTGGCGGGACGACGACCACGAGTACTGCACGAGTCCGGCGCTGACGATCATCCCGCCCCCGACGATCCACACCTCGCAGAGCGTGCACCACATGCGCCACCAGCTCATCGACATCTTCGCCCCTCCTCGCCGCGACTTCTCCGCGCGGCCGGGGTGGGTGCTCAACGCCGACGAGTATCCCGTACCGGCCGAGTGAGCGAGGAGTGGGAGGCCCTCGGGCTGCGGCGCTCGCCTCCGCTGTCGGCCCGCCGGCTGCCGCCCGCGCTCCCCCAGATCCTGCTCGACCACGTCGCCGTCGCCGAACAGACGCTCGCCGAGCCCTTCGTCGGGATCACGACCGACGGGACCGTGCGACCGGGGCTCTTCCCGCTCACGTCGACGGGTGTGTCGACCCGGCCGATCGTCGACGCCGGCGAGGCGTTCCTCGCCGCACTCGCGCCGGCGCAGCGCAAGACCGTGACGTTTCCCATCGACTCCGACAACTGGCTGCGGTGGAGCAACGTGCACATCTACCTGATGCGCCACGGTCTTCTCCTCGAGGACCTCGACGATCGCCAGCGCGCCGCCGCTCTGGACCTCCTGCGGGCCAGCCTCAGCAGCCGCGGCTTCGACGACATGCGCACCGTGATGCGCTTCAACGAGGCCCTCGCCGACATCACCGGCAGCCGCGACGAGTACGGCGAGTGGGCCTACTTCCTCAGCCTGTTCGGCACGCCCGCGGAGGATGAACCGTGGGGCTGGCAGCTCGACGGCCACCACCTCAACTTGCACTGCTTCGTCCTCGGCGACCAGATCGTCCTGACCCCGGCGTTCCTCGGCACCGAGCCGACCCGCATCACGACCGGCCCCCACGCCGGGCTCCAGTCGTTCGCCGCCGAGCAGCGTGAGGGACTGGCGCTGATCCGAGCGCTGTCCGACGAACAGGCCCGCAAGGCGATCCTGTACCCGTCGGCGCTGAAGCGCGACCTACCGCCGGAACGGTCTGTGCCGATCGACGGCCAGATGATGGCGTGTGCGTTCCGCGACAACCGACGGCTCGAGTACGAAGGCCTGTGCGCCGACGCGATGAGCGACGGACAACGGCGGCTCCTCCGCGACCTCATCCTGACGTACGTCGGACGCATCCGGGAGGGCCACGCCGAGATCCGGATGGACGAGGTGGGCCGCCACTTCGACGAGACCCACTTCTCCTGGATCGGCGCCGCCGACGACGTGAGCCCCTTCTACTACAGGGTGCAGAGCCCGGTGATCCTGATCGAGTTCGACCACGAGCCGGGCGTCGTCTTCGCCAACGACGAGCCGACCCGCCACCACGTCCACACCGTGGTGCGCACGGCGAACGGGAACGACTACGGCATCGACCTGCTGCGCCAGCACTACGAGCTGGCCGGTCACCATCAGGCCGTCTGAGCGGGTACCTCGGGTACGCCGTCGACCTGGACCCGCCGCAGCGACTCAACGGTCGACCGGGTCATCAGCGGGTCGACGCCGAGCGACTCCAGCATCGACGCCGACGCCTGCATCTCGTGGACCCGGCGGGCCGCGTGCACCCCGGTGCCCTCGACGAGGCGCACGAGCAGTTGCTCGTCGGCGGCGGTGATCTCGGCGACGAGGTCGGACCACAGCCAGTCGGCCACGCCGGCGGCGTGCCCCGCCCGCAAGGCCTCGATCACCACCGCGGCGAGTCCCTTCATCATCACGCTGCGCAGGAGCTTCCGGGTCGTCGCGTCGCCGGCCCGGTCGCCGATCACGTCCACCGCCGCGCCGAACGGGCGCAGCGCCGCGGCGTACCGCTCGGCGCCCGGCCCCGACGCCAGCGCCGGCGTCCCCACCCCGCGCCCTGGTACGGGCGCCATCATCGCCACGTCGACGAACGCCCGGCCCCGGTTCGTGGCCAGCTCGTCCCGGGCCGCCTTCGCCGCGGGAGGGCTCGTGGTGAGGTCGGCGAACACCCCGCCGTCCACCATCGCGTCGAGAGTCGAGTCGAAGACCGTGGTCGCATCGGCCGGACTGGTGAGAGCGATCACGACCTCTGCACCGTCGACGGCCTCGCCCGGGCCGGCGCACCGCACGACGCCGTCGGGGGTCGGCACCGGCGCGGGGTCGTACGCCGACACGCTCGCGCCGGCCTGGACCAAGTCGGCGGCAAACCGGGATCCCGCCTCTCCCAGTCCCAGCACGGCGACGTGCACGGTCACTCCTCCAGCGAGTCGACGTACTCGACGCCGAGCTCGGCGAGCTTGTCGCGCAGTCCGTAGAAGTCGACGCCGAGCTCGCCGGAGGCGAGCTTCGCCCGGGACTTCTCCTCGGTTTCGATCCGCGTCCTGGACTGCTCGAGGGCCCAGTCGGCCTCGTCCCGGGGCACGGCGACGACCCCGTCGTCGTCGGCGCAGATGACGTCACCCGGCGAGATCACGACCCCTCCGATCACGACCGGCACGTTGACCGAGCCCGCCGTCGCCTTGACCGTGCCCTGGCACGAGACGTGTCGCGACCACACCGGAAAGCCGAGCTGGCGCAGCTCGGCTGTGTCGCGTACTCCGGCATCGACGACCAGCGCCCGCACGCCGCGGACCATCACCGAGGTGGCGAGCAGCTCGCCGAACATCCCGTGCGAGGACGGTGCGGTGTTGGTGACGACCAGCACGTCGCCGTCCTCGCACACCTCGACGGCGGCGTGGATCATCAGGTTGTCGCCCGGATGGCTCGACACCGTCACCGCCGTCCCGGCCACGCGGACACCCTGCTGGATCGGCCGGATGTCGGATCCGACGAACCCGCGGCGACCGATCGCCTCGTGGACGGTTGCCGTTCCCGCCTCCCCGAGCGCGGCGACCACCGCCCGATCGGGACGCGAGACCTTGCGGACGACGACGTGCCGGTGCACCACGACTGCTACCTCCCAGATGCTTGCTCGCCCCGACGATACGGTCACACGGGTGATCATCGACTGCCACGGTCACTACACGACCGCGCCCCCGCAGCTCGGCGAGTACCGCGACCAGCAGCGGGCGGCCGTCGCCACCGACCCCGAGTACGTCGGGGACAAGGGCGAGCTGCGGATCACCGACGACGAGATCCGGGCGAGCCTCGAGGACGCGCAACTGCGGCTGCAGCGGGAGCGGGGGACCGACCTCACGCTGTTCTCCCCGCGGGCCAGCTGGATGGGTCACCACCTCGGCAACATCCACACCAGCCGGTTCTGGGCCGAGCACTGCAACGAGCTGATCCGGCGGGTGTGCGATCTGTACCCCGACAACTTCGCGCCCGTGTGCCAGCTGCCCCAGTCGCCGGGCGCTCCGATCGAGCCGGCCGTCGCCGAGCTCGAGCGATGCGTCGGGGAGATGGGCTTCGTCGGCTGCAACATCAACCCTGACCCGAGCGGCGGTGAGTGGACCGGCCCGCCCCTCGCCGACGCCTACTGGAACCCGCTCTACGAGAAGCTCGTCGAGCTCGACGTCCCGGCGATGATCCACGTCAGCGCCGCGTGCAACCCGAACTTCCACACCACCACCTCGCACTACCTCGGCGCCGACACGACCGCGTTCACCCAGCTGATGATGTCCGACCTGTTCGTGCGCTTCCCGTCGTTGCGCCTCATCATCCCCCACGGCGGCGGGGCGATCCCCTACCACTGGGGCCGCTTCCGGGGCATCGCCCAGGACATGAAGCTGCCGCCGCTCGCCGAATCCGTGCTCGGCAACGTCTGGTTCGACACGTGCGTGTACCACCAGCCCGGCATCGACCTGCTGCTCCGGGTGATCCCGGCCGACAACATCCTGTTCGCCTCGGAGATGGTCGGCGCAGTGCGCGGCGTCGACCCCGAGACCGGCCACCACTACGACGACACCCGCCGCTACGTCGACGCCGCCCCCCTGACCGACGCCGATCGAGCGAAGGTCTACGAGCTCAACGCCCGCGCCGTCTTCCCCCGCCTCGCGGTGAGCGATGAGCGCGCATAGGCCGCTCACCGCTCACCGCGAGCGCAGTCAGGACGTGAAGCAGTAGGAGTCGCTCGATGCGTCACCGCCCTGGAGCCGGGTCTGGTGGACGCGGAGGCCCCGGAAGTCGTCGCCGTTGGGGAAGAACCGGGCATCGGCCGTGAGTCCGCCGTTCTCGACGTCGGCGTCGAGCTTGGCCACCCAGGCGCCCACCCCGTCGGGGTAGAAGATCTCGTCCCACGACGCGTACAGCGAGTTGGTGACGTAGACCCGCTTGCCGTCCCGGCTGATCTCCACCATCTGGGGCCCGCCGGCGAGCCGCTGGTCCGGGGCGGCCGGATGGGGCACCCGCCCGGCGATCCCACCGAGCCGCACCGAGCCGGTCTCCACCGGGTGGAACGGATCGCTGACGTCATACTGCTTCAGCTCGCCCGTCCCCCAGCACGAGACGTACAGCCAGTGGTCGTCGACGGACAGGTCGATGTCGGAGACGAGCGGTGGCACCGCACCGAACGGCTGCAGCGCCGGCGGGAGATCGGCGGCGTCGGCCGGCTCAGCGGGGATCGTGATCACCTTGTCGGCCGTCCACTCGTCGCCGTCCCGGTGCCACAGCCACACCGACGCCGAGAGGTCCTCGACGCTGATCACCACCCCGACGAACCCCCACGTCTGGGCGGGGTCGTGGGCCGGACGCAGCTCGAGCACCATCTGGTGCTGGTCGCCGAGATCGACCCGCTGGAGCAGCCGCCGCCGGGACAGGCTCCAGAAGTTGAGGTGGTGGCCGAACCTGCGGCCGAGCAGATCCTCCGGGTTGAGCCCGTTCTCGATCATCGACGGAGTTCCCCACTCCGAGGTGATCAGCGTGTCGTGGTTGAGGTGCCACCACACGTCGTAGGCGAAGTACTGCTCGCCGCGATCGGCTTCCCACGGGCCGATCACGTCGAACGTCTGGTGGTCGAGCAGGGCGACGCCACCCGGCCCTTCGTCGCTGTTGGCGCCGCCCAGCGCCGACACGTATATCGCCTCCGGGCCGCAGTGCAGCGTGTGCGGCCGGGAGTACCCGGCCTTGGCGAGCTCGTCCGCCTCGATCGTGCGCACCACGTGTGGAGAGCGCGGGTCGGGCTGGGTGTCGAGAATGTACGTCCGGGACGACCGCAGGCCGGGAACGATCAGGTAACGCCGCTCGAGATGGCCCTCGTGGCCCTCGTGGCAGAGCGCGCTCGAGCAGGCGTTCCACCCGAAGTGGTGCAGCTCGTTGCCGGCGTGGGGCAGGTCGGTCCAGCCCACGACGGTGCCGTACGTCGGCGACGCCTCGTCGCAGTCGATCACGCTCATCGCGTCCTTCACCTGCCCCGTCGGATCGAACGCCGCCACGTAGGCGAGCCGTTCCGGCGGGGCGTCGATCGCCGCCCGGGGCGTGCGGTAGAAGGTCGGGTCGGTCATGGGTCGCTCCGATCTCGTCGTCGGGGGTTCGGTCATCATGGTCGCGTCGGCGGCTCCAGCATCACCCGGACGCCGAGCAGCCGGATCGGGCGCCCGCGGTGGACCACGTCGAACAGGTCGACCACGACGAGCGCCATCTCGGCCACGACATCCGGGTCGGTGGTGGGCTCCGGCAGCTTGCGGATCCGGTTGGCGGTGAAGAACGCGGCCGTGCGGACCTTCACCGCGACGTGTGTTATCCGCCGGCCCTCGGCGACGATCGCGTCGGTGACCTCGTGCGCCAGGCGGACGACGTGGGCGTCGATGTCGGCTCGCGTCGTGACGTCGTGCTCGAACGTCACCTCCTTGCTGCGCGACTTCGCCACGTAGGGGTCCCCGACGACCGGGGCGTCGTCGCCGCCGAGCCCGAGGACCTTGAGCGACGGCCCGATGCGGGGGCCGAAGCGGCGGGCGAGCACCTCGTGATCGGCCCGCGCCAGGTCGGTCACGGTGTGGATCCCCAGCTCGGCCAGATGGCTCGCCGTGCGGCTACCAATGCCCCAGATCGCCGTCACCGGCTGGTCGCCCAGCGTGTCGATCCACATCCGCCGGGTCATCGTGGCCACACCGCCGGGCTTGGCGAACCCGGTCGCCGTCTTCGCCTGCAGCTTGGTCTCCCCGATCCCCACGGCACACCGCAGCCCGGTCTCGGCGAACACGGCAGCCTGGAGCGAGCGGGCGAACGCCTCCGGCTCGTCCGTCCGCGCCCCGACGAAGGCCTCGTCCCAACCCCACACCTCGACCACCACGCCCAGCCCGCGCAGCGTCGCCATCACCTCCTCGGATGCGGCTTCGTACGCCGGGCGATCCATCGGCAGGAACACCGCACCCGGGCAACGTCGCGCGGCCTCGCGCAGCGGCATCCCCGACCGCACCCCGAACTTCCGGGCCTCGTACGACGCGGTCGCGACGACCTGTCGGGCGCGTGTCGGGTCGCCGTCCCCGCCGACGACGACCGGCCGCCCGGCGAGCTCCGGGCGGCGCAGGACCTCCACGGCCGCAAGGAACTGGTCGAGGTCGACGTGGAGGATCCAGGCCTTCGGCGGCGCCGGGGTCGGGATCGTCAGTTCCAGGAGATCCGCTGGGTCGCCCGCCATCGGTCGACCAGGTCGATCGGGCCGGCGACCTCGAACTCATCGCCCCGGTTCCACAATCCCAGGTAGAGCTCGGCGGCCGAACCGGTGACCCTCGCCGCGACCGCTTCGGCGCTGACCGCGACGTCGTCGGGATCGACGGTCAGGCGCTCGGCGACCCGCACGACCCAGCGCCGGTCGGCGTCGACGGGCACGACGGCGAAGCTGTACTCCGCACCGTCGAACATCTTCGACCGGCCGCGGGTGAAAAAGCCCCGGAGCAGTTCGTCGATCCCATCGACGGCCAGCGCCACGTCAACGTCGGCCTCGGCGGCGGTGGGGACCCGCCCGACTGCGGCGGCGAGGGCGTCGACCATGTGGATCGTGGTCTCGTGCGCCTGCCGGCGGGCCCAGAACTGGCGCGGCGGCGGAGCGTCGTTGAGAAACGTTGGCGCATCGAGGTCGGCGGGAGCGGCGCGCAGCGCGGCGAGCAACGCCGCGTGCCCCTCGCGGTAGTACGCCGGGAGGTCGTCGACGGACGTCTGGATCTGGGTCTGGTTCGGCACCGCGTTGGCGTCCTCCCCCCGCACGTTGGCGGCCGCCCAGCGGTGGACCATCGCCTGGTGGGCGAGCAACGCATGGGCCGTCCACGTCGGGCACGTCGGCACCGGCGCCTCCAGACCGGCCTTCTCCGCCAGCTCCACCAGCCGTGCTCCGGCACCTTCCAGCGCGGCGAGGTGGTCGTCGAGGGTCAGTGACGTGGGCATCGCGGTAAGTGTTGCACCATCACCTCCGCGTTCTTTGTCCGCGATTTCCGTCGAAGTGAGCCGTTTCCACGGACCAGGACGAAACCCGTCGTCACGATGTCAGGGTTGTTGACACACTGGTGCCGGCTGGATAACGTCCGCACGGCGAACGACTGTCCGCAACGCGTACATGGGGGAAGGTAAGCGAGGACGGCGCGCAGACGGGCGGCAGGTGCGCAGGCCCCGCGAGCGAAGGGGAAGGAACACGGGATGCGCCTGGCAGCAATCCTCGGCGCGCGCGGCCGGTCCGCGCTCGCGATCTTCGTCGTCGGCACGTTCGTCGCGGCGGCCTGTGCCGACGACGACGACGACAACGGAGCCTCGTCCGCGACCACGGCTGTGACGGCCACCACCGGTGCCACGGCGACGACCGGGGCCACCGCCACCACCGGTGCGACCGCCACCACGGGTGCGACGGCGACCACGGGGGCGACCGCCACGACCGGGGCGACCGCCACGACCGGGGCGACCGCCACCACCGGCGGGACCGGGACGACGGCTGCGACCGGCGGCAACGAGGAAGTCGTGACCGACTACGTGAGCTTCACGGGCGCCACTGCCGGCGCCGCCGACAAGAGCATGGCGCCCATCGCCATCGGCTGGGTGAACGGTCAGGGCGGCACGGCCGAGATCCCCGAGGCGACCGCGGGAGCCCAGGCGGCGGTCAAGTACGTCAACGCCGAGCTCGGGGGCATCGGCGGCCATCCGATCGAGCTGCACACCTGCTTCATCGCCGAAGCCGAAGAAGAGGGCCAGACCTGCGGCCAGCAACTGGCGAACGACGACGCCGTCTCGATCATCGCGTTCGGCGCGGTGGTCACCGGCAACCAGTCCTTCTACGGCGTGCTCGGCGGGAGCAAGCCGGTGATCATCGGGGTCTCGGCCAACCCGGCCGACAACACCGCCGAGAACGTGTACGCCCTCTACGGCACCCAGACGTCGGTGCTCGAACCGTGGGGCACGTACGCCCGTGACGTGCTGCACGCACAGACCGCGGCCATCGTGTTCCCGAGCCAGGCCGGCGCGAACAGCGCGGCCGACGCCACCAAGGCCGGCCTCGAGGCCGCCGGCATCACGGTCGAGTCGGTCGGCTACG
Organism: Actinomycetota bacterium; assembly: GCA_046723555.1. Lineage (GTDB taxonomy): Bacteria > Actinomycetota > Acidimicrobiia > Acidimicrobiales > Ilumatobacteraceae > JALZMG01. Next base: position 31,910 of record JBKOUV010000062.1, read on the forward strand.
ACCCCGAGAACACGGACCTGCTCGGCCCACTCACCGCAGCCGGAGGGCAGGACGCCGACGTCGTGGTGCCGATGACGGACGTCCCGGGTTGCTCGAACCTCGCCAACGCGCTGCAGCAGATCGGCTCCCAGCAGCCGGTGGTCTCCAACCCGCTGTGCCTGGCCCCGCCCGTGGCGGAGGCGCTCGGTGGGGATCTGCCGCAGTGGACCTACGGCATCGCCCAGTCATTGCCCGGCGACACGACCGCGCCGGACTCCAAGGTGTACCTGGAGACGTCGGCGCAGTACGGGCTCGATCCGGCGATGGCCGGCAACCCGTTCGCCGCCCTGTCGTGGGCCCAGATCCTCACCATCGCCAAGTTCATGAACGCCGCCGGGCCCGACAACATCACCCCGGACACGATGACCGAGCAGGTCCAGGCCTTCGATGGGCCACTGATCATGGGGGCACCGAGCGTGGACTGCGGGTACGACCCCGACCAGCCCGCGGCCTGCAACAACCAGACGAAGTTCTACGACTACAAGGGGAAGGGCCAGTTCGAGGCCGTCACGGATTGGTTGCGCCCGCCCGAATGACGCCGGCCTACCGCTGAGACGACGTGGATCAAGTCCTCCTCTTCGCGCTTCTGGGCCTCGGGTCCGGCTCGCTGATCGCCGGTATCGCCCTCGGGGTGGTCCTCACCTATCGCGGATCGGGGATCATCAACCTCGCCGTCGGCGCCGTGGCGATGGTCGCCGGGTACTCGATGTGGTCGCTGAAGACCGGGTTCTTCGGACCCGACTTCGCCACCGGCCCGGCCCTGGTGATCACGCTCCTCGTCGCCCTGACGATGGGGGTGCTGATGGAGCTGCTGGCGTTCCGGCCGCTGCGCACGGCGTCGCCGCTCGCCAAGATGGCGGCGTCGATCGGCGTGCTCCTGTTCGCCCAGGGCGCGGTGCTCCTCGGCTTCGGGACCGCCGGCAAGCCGGCGCCGTCGATCCTGCCGACCGGCACGGTGGAGCTGTTCGGGGTCACCGTGCCCGTCAACCGGTTCATCCTCGCCGGCATCGTCATCGCCGTCGCGATCGCGCTGACGGGGCTCTACCGATGGAGCCGGTTCGGTCTCGCCACCAGGGCGGCGTCGGAGAACGAGGTGGCCGCGATGCTCGCCGGGCTGTCGCCGAACCGGCTGTCGATGGCCAACACGCTGCTCGCCAGCCTGGTGGCCGGCGGCCTCGGCGTGCTCGCCGCGTCGGTGACCCAGCTCAACGCCACCACACTGCCGCTCCAGGTGATCCCGGCGCTGGCCGCGGCGCTGTTCGCCCGGTTCACGTCGTTCTGGATCGCGTGTACCGCCGGATTGCTGATCGGGATGGCCCAGAGCGAGCTCGACTACCTGTCGACCCTCAGCTGGTTCCCGCAGGACCAGGGACACGCGATGCCCGGCCTCAAGGACCTCTTCGTCTTCATCGTGATCGTGATCGCGATGTTCTGGCGCGGCGCCAGCCTGCCGGGTCGGGGTGAGCTCGTCGAGAAGCGGCTGCCGCTGGCCCCGCGGCCCGAGCACCTGCTGCGGCCGGCGATCATCGCCACCCTGGCCTGTGGGATCGCCCTGATCGTCCTTCCGTTCGACTTCCGTCAGGCCCTGACGAACAGCATGATCGGCGCCACGCTGATCCTGTCGGTCATCGCGATCACCGGGTTCGTCGGCCAGATCTCTGCCGTCCAGCTCGCCCTGTCCGGTGTCGCCGGGTTCGCCATCTCCCGCCTCGCCACCGAGTGGGGGATCGAGTTCCCCCTCGCTCCCCTGATCGCGGCGGCCGGGGTGACCCTGCTCGGCCTGATCACCGCGGTGTCGGCGCTGCGGGTGCGGGGCGTCAGCCTCGCCGTGGTGACCCTCGCCGCGGCGGTGGCGATCGAGCAGTTCATCTTCGTCAACGCGACCTGGGGAGGAGGCTCCGCTGGCTCACCGGTCCCCCAGCCGGAGCTGTTCGGGATCGACCTCGGCACGAACGCCGACTACCGCGGCCTGGACGACAAGTTGCCGAGCCCGATCTTCGGGTTCCTCGTCCTCGGCGTCGCGCTGGCCCTGTTCCTGCTCGTCGCGATGCTGCGGCGGAGCCGGCTCGGCCAGCGCATGCTCGCCGTCCGCTCCAACGAGCGGGCCGCGGCGGCCGGCGGGATCAACGTCCGCAACGTCAAGCTGGCGACGTTCGGCATCGCCTCGTTCATCGCCGCCGTCGCCGGGGCGTTGTACGCCTACAACTTTGGCTCGGTCAGTGCGACCCGGTTCAGCGCGCTCAACGGGCTCGTGCTCATCGCCCTCGCCTACCTCGGCGGGATCACCATGGTGTCGGGCGCGATCTTCGCCGGCCTGATCACGACCGAGGGCCTGTTCCCCCACATCTTCGACAAGTGGGTGCTCCCTCAGGACAAGGTGGGCCCGTGGACGCTGCTCGTCGCCGGCGGGGCGCTGCTCGTCACGCTGATCGTCAATCCGGACGGCATCGCCGGGACGGGGTACGCCAAGCGCCAACGCAAGCTCAAGGCGATGTCGGCGAGTCGCTCCCCGACCCGCCCGGTGGTCGCCCCATCGACGACGACCGCGGTGGAAGCGTGACCGCGGTCCTCGCCGCCAGCGGTGTCTCGGTGAGCTTCGGCGGGGTGCGCGCCCTCGTCGACGTCGACCTCGAGGTCGGGGACGGCCAGTTGGTCGGGTTGATCGGTCCCAACGGCGCCGGCAAGACGACGTTCATCGACGCCATCACCGGGTTCGTGCGCAGCCGGGGTCGGGTCGAGCTCGACGGACGCCAGCTCGCCGGGCTCCCACCCCACGCCCGGGCCCGGCTCGGCCTGGCGCGGACGTGGCAGAGCATCGAGCTGTTCGACGACCTCACCGTGCTGGAGAACCTCACCGTCGCCTCGCCTCGTCGGTCCCTGCCGACCAAGGCCGAGGAGACGCTCGCCCTGTTCGGTCTCGCCCAGCTCGCGGGGGCGATGCCGTCGGAGATCTCCCAGGCCCAGCGCAAGGTCGTCGGGCTGGCCCGGGCGCTCGCCGCCGAGCCCCGGATCCTCTGTCTCGACGAGCCGGCGGCCGGGCTCGACGTGAACGAGAGCGAGGAACTCGGGCGGCGCCTCCGTGAGCTCGTCGATGCCGGCACGGCGATCCTCCTCGTCGACCACGACATGGGGCTCGTCCTCGGGATCTCGGATCACGTCATCGCCCTCGAGTTCGGCAAAGTGATCGCGTCCGGATCCCCCGAGGCCGTGCGGCGCGATTCGCAGGTGGTGACCGCGTACCTCGGGAGCGCGGCGGCCGAGGTCGCGGGCGCGCAGCCATGACGGACCGGAACGTTCTCGAGATCGATGGACTGACCGCCGGCTACGACGAGGCGGCCGTCGTCCGCAGCCTCGACCTGTCGGTCGGCCCGGGTGAGGTCGTCGCGCTCCTCGGCGCCAACGGTGCCGGCAAGACGACCACGCTGCGGGCGATCTCCGGGATCGTTCACCCGATGCGGGGCCGGATCCTCCTGACCGGGGACGACCTCACCGGGCGGTCCCCCAGCGAGCGCGCCCGGCTCGGGATCGCCCACGTCCCCGAGGGTCGCGGGCTCTTCTTCGGCCTGACCGTGGCCGAGCACCTCCGCCTCGGCCACCGGGGCGAGCGTCTCGACGCCGAGGCCGCCTACCAGTACTTCCCGGCGCTCCGCGACATCGGGATGCGACGCACCGGGCTGCTGTCCGGCGGTGAGCAGCAGATGCTCGCCGTGGCCCGGGCCCTCGCCCGCCGGCCCCGGCTGCTGCTCCTCGACGAGCTCAGCCTCGGTCTCGCCCCGGTGGTCGTCGAGCGCCTGCTCCCCCGTGTGCGGGAGTACGCCCAGGAGTCGGCCTGCGGCGTGCTCCTCGTCGAGCAGCACGTCCAGCTGGCCCTCGAGGTCGCCGACCGGGGCTACGTGCTGTCGCACGGTCAGGTGGTGCTCCATCGGCCCGTCGAGGAGCTGCGCGCCGACCGTCAGCTGCTCATCGCCAGCTACCTCGGCGAGCAGGCCCAAACAGCCACCGAGGTGTGAGCTACGGGCGCGTCGGCGAGCCGGGGTTGTCGGCGGTGACGCCGCCGTCGACCGGGATCGTCTGTCCGGACACGTACGAGGCGTCGTCGCTGAGCAGGTAGGTGACCAGTCCGGCGACCTCGGCCGGGTCGCCGAAGCGGCCCACCGGCACCCGCGCCCGGAACGCAGCGAGGATCTCCTCGCTGCCGCCGATGGCGTCCTCGAAGTTGCGCATCAGTCCGGTCTCGATGATCCCCGGCGCGACCGAGTTGACCCGGACCCCGATGCGGGCGCCGTCGACCGCCGCCGCCTTCGTCAACCCGACGACCCCGTGTTTGGCGGCGATGTAGGGGATGATCGCCCCGGCGCCGTGGAGGCCGGCGAGCGACGAGGTGGTCACGATCGCGCCACCGCTCCCCTGCTCGGCCATCTGCCGCAGCGCCGCCCGCAACCCGAGGAACACGCTGCGCAGGTTCACCTCGATGACCCGGTCGAACTCGTCGGTCTCGACCTCCCGGAACGGCTTGAACGTCCCCGAGATCCCGGCGTTCAGGTGGACCAGCTCGACCCGGCCGAAGTGGTCGAGGGCGACCTGCATGTAGCGATCGATGTCCTCCTCCCGTGACACGTCGGCGTGGACCGCCACCGACGGCCCGGCGAGCGACCCGACCACCTTCTCGATCCCGTCGCTGTCCCAGTCGACGGCGACGACGCTCGTCCCCTCGTCGGCCAGCCGCTCGGCGGTCGCTCGTCCGATCCCGCTCGCCGCCCCGGTGACGACGGCGACTTTGCCCGTCAACCCCCTCATTCGCGCGGCAGCCCGAACCGCTCGCGGGCCAGCGCCCGGTACGCCCAGTCCCGCAGCTGGACGTTGAAGTGGCTGTTGAACATCGAGGTGTCGCGGAACATCCGCTCCATCCGCTCGCCTTGGGCCGCCGCACTCGAACCGGCGGTACGCCAGATGTCGCCCTGCATCGTCTCCCAGGCCTGGACGATCACCTCGCGGCCGATGCAGCCGACGCGCATGTCGTCGGCGAACGTGAACGGCTTGCCCTCGTCGACGAACCGCTGGCACAGCTCCATGTGCTGGTCGGCCGCGTTCAGCATCGCCGCCTCGGCGGTGGCGATCTTCGACAACGCCGCCCCGTACCAGCGCTGGAAGTCCGGATCGAGCTTGCGCAGCATCATCGGCGGCCGGCGGGTCATCCGGGTCTCCATCAGGACCTCGTACTCGTCGAGCGCGCAGTACGCGGCGCCGACGATCAACGCCGCCAGGCTCACCGTGAACGGCCCGATCGCCCGACCGGCGTACATCGGGTCGCCGTGGAGCTCCAGCCCGGGGGTGCCGTTGCTCACGTCGACGTCGATCATGAACGTGTTCTCCAGGGCGAAGTGGGCCGGGATCCGCCCATGGTCGAAGACGATGCTCTGCGACCCGCTCCCCTTCAGGCCGAGCAGGTTCCCCCAGTCGTCGAGCATCGTCCACTCGCTCTTCGGGGCGACGAAGAGGAGGAACTGGGGAGCCTCCGGGTCGGTGTCGGGCATCAGGGCCTGGCCCATGTAGTGCGTCGAGTACGGGATGCCGGAGGCGTAGGCGATCTTGCCGTTGAGCTCCCAACCGCCCTCGGTCCGTACCGCCGGCCCGATCGGCATGGCGACGGAGGCGGCGCGGAAGTCGCCGTCACCGAAGATCTCCGCCTGCGACCGCTCCGGGAACCACGAGCCGATCTGGAGGGCGTGGTTGCCGGCGAGCCCCATGCACCACGCCGTGTTGGGACAGCCGCGGGCGAGCTCGAGGAGCACGCGCGCGTAGGTCGGCAGTCCGAATCCGTAGCCCCCGAATCGCCGCGGGATGTACGTCCGGTAGAAGCCGGCGCGGAGGAACTCCTCGTGCATCTCCGCGGAGTAGTAGGTCCGCTCTTCGGTCTCGGCCTGCCGCTCGAGCAGCTTCTCGCGCAGGGCCACAGCGCGGCCGATCATCTCCTTGGGAGTCAGCTCGGGCTCGGGTGGCGGGATCGCCGCCGTCGCCCCTTCAGTGCTACTCAACGCCATAGAGCGCCTCCGCGTTGTCGCGCAGCACGCGCTTGCGGGCTGCCGGTGAGAGGTCGCGCATCAGCCGCTCGACGACCGCGCGCGATTCGGGGAATGTGCTGTCGGGATGGGGGTAGTCGCACGCCCACATCACCTTGTCGTCGCCGAAGTGGTGGAGGATGTCGAGGCCGATCTGATCGTCCTGGACCGTCACCCACACCTGCCGCCGGAACACCTCGCTCGGCTTCATCGTCAACCCGATCCCGCCGCGGGGCTCCCAGTAGTCCCGCATCGAGACGAGCCGGGCGTACCGGTAGTCCATCTCCTGCACGACCCACGGGGGCCAGCCGAGGCCGCTCTCGGCGAGCACGAGCCGGGCGTTGGGCCGCCGTTCGAGCACGCCCCGGCCGAGCAGGCCGACCAACGGGTCGAGGAACTGGTTGATGAACTCCTTGCTCGTCTCGAAGATGTTGTGGGCCTCGTCGTTGAGGGCGAGCAGCTGGGCCCGGGTGAGCACGAGGTGGAACGAGGCGATGATCCCGCTCTCGTCGATCACGTCCCAGAAGGGCTCCCAGTCGGGCCCGTAGATCGGGCTGGCGACCCGTCCGATGTGCATGCTCACCTGCTTCGTCCCGCCGCGTTCGGCGAGGCGCCGCAGCTCGTCGGTGGCGCCCGCCGTGTCCTCGGCGGGGAGCATCGCCACGCCGATCAGCCGCTTCGGGTCGTAGCTGCAGAGCTCGACAAGCCAGTCGTTGTACGCCCGGTACACCGCGACGCGCAGTTCGGGATCGGCAACCTCGACGGCGACCGCTGGGCCGTACATCACGGTGGCTTCGATGCCGTCGTGCTTCATGTCGGTGAGCCGCAGCTCGGGCTCGGTCGGGCGGAGCACGCCCTCCTCGTCCAGGCCGGCCCGTTCGAGTGCGGTCTGGTACGACCGCTTCTCGTTCGACCGGCGCCCGCCCGCCCAGCGACCCCAATCGTCCCCGTCGCACACCCAGGCCGAGGTCCCGTCGTCGAGCTCGACGACCCGCGGCCCACGGTCGCGGAGGTGCGCTGGCAGCCGCGTCGTCCACACGTCGCGCGGCACGTACTGCAGGTCGATGTGGTCGTCGACCGAGATCATCTCGTAGTCCATGGGAGCACCCCCACTGCCCGCCGCGGATTTGTCAGCTTCCCTGACATCGTATATTCGGAGGCAAGGAGGACTCGCCACGCATGACCGCTCGTTGGGCGCCCGGGGTCGTCGGCGGCGCGGCGGCCTGGCTGGCCGCCGAGCTCGAAGCCTCGACCGACTGGTGGCACACCTTCACCGAGGCGGAGGTCGACGAGATCGACCGCGCCCTCGAGCACGCCCGGAGCGTGCATCCGGACCGCAACCTCGACCTCGCCTCGCTGACCGCCGACGAGTTCCCGCTCCCGACGGTGGAGGGCCTCGTGGACGTGATCCGTCACCAGCTCGTCGACGGCAAGGGGCTGATGGTCTGCGACGGATTCCCGGTCGAGCGGTACACCCTGCCCGAGCTGCGGGCGATCTGGTGGGCGCTGAGCCAGCACATCGGCACGCCGGTCGCGCAGAGCTGGCGCGGTGACGTCATGGGCGACGTCCGCGACCTCGGCACCGGGATCGAGGGCCGGACCGGACGGGGTTACACCTCCAACGCCGAGCTGCGCTTCCACTCCGACCAGGCCGACGTCACCGCCCTGTTCTTCCTGCGCCGGGCCAAGCAGGGCGGGGACTCCCGCTGGGCCAGTTCGGTGGCTGTGCACGACGAGATCGCCCGGCGCCGCCCCGATCTGCTCGAGGTGCTGTACGAACCGTTCACCACGAGCTGGCAGGCGAACGAACCGTCCGGTGCGCCGCCGTGGTACGAGATGCCCGTCTTCGGGCGGGCCGGCGACGACGTCGCCTGCGCCTACGTCGGATCCAACATCCTGTTCGCCGAGAAGAACTGCGGCGCGCCGCCGCTGACCGCCGAGCAGGTCGAGGCGGTGTGGTACGTCTCCGAGGTAGCCGCCGAGCCGGCGTTCTGGATCGAGCGAACCCTCGAACCGGGCTCGATGTCGTTCGTCCACAACCACACCGTGTTCCACATGCGCACCGCGTTCGAGGACTTCGACGAGCCGGAGCGGAAGCGTCATCTGTTGCGGAGTTGGCTGAGCCTGCCGAACAGCCGCGCCCTGCCGGCGAGCTTCTCGTCCTTCTTCGCCGACGTCCGGCCGGGCGCGGTCCGCGGCGGATACGAGAGCCGTGACGGTTTCCGCCGGTTCCAGACCGCAGAGAACTAGTTCTGATCGCGATTGATGTTCACCCGTGAACCCGAATCGCGATCAGAACCCGTCTTGAGGAGGAGCGCATGGACGACTTCGCTGGGCGCACGGCGTTCATCACGGGGGGTGCCAACGGGATCGGGTTCGGCCTCGCCCGGGCGCTGCTCGACGAGGGGTGCAAGGTGGCGATCGCCGACATCCGCCCGCAGTCGATCGAGCAGGCGCTGCAGACGCTCGACCGCGACGACGCGATGGGCGTCGAGCTCGACGTGTCGTCGCGCGACGGCTTCGCCGACGCGGCGGGCAAGGTCGAGGCCGCCCTCGGGCCGGTCTCGCTGCTGTTCAACAACGCCGGCGTCAACCTCTTCCAGACCATCGACGAGTCCAGCTACGACGACTGGGACTGGCTCCTCGGCGTCAACCTCCATGGGGTGATCAACGGCGTCGCGACGTTCGTTCCCCGGATGAAGGAACAGGGCGGGGGCGGGCACGTGGTCAACACCGCGTCGATGGCGAGCTTCCTGGCCGGGCCGGTGCCGGGCATCTACAACTGCACCAAGTTCGCCGTGCGCGGCCTGTCGGAGTCGCTGCGCTACAGCCTGGCCCCGTACGGGATCGGGGTGTCCGTGCTCTGCCCGGGGCTGGTCAAGAGCTACATCTACGCCAGCGACGAAGTCCGCCCGGACGCGCTCAAGGCCCACGCTCGGCCAACCGACCGGGCCGCCGTCGAGCGCCTGGCGCATGTGCACGAGGCCGGCATGGAGCCGGCCGAGGTCGCCGCCAAGGTGCTCGACGCGATCCGCGCCAACCGCTTCTACGTGTTCACTCACCCGGAGCACAAGGCCGAGCTGCGCGAGGTCTTCGACGAGATCATCGCCGTCTACCCCGACGGCGAGACACCACCGGACCGCCTGGCGTTCGAGAACGAACGGCGCGACCGCTACCGGGCCGCCCGCCACGCGGCCGCGGTCACGCCACCGCCATCGCCGGGATGACCGGCTGCGGCACCGACGCGGTCCCGGCGGAGCCGAAGGCGCGCTCGTAACGGCGCCGCCACCACACTCGGTGCATCATCCGTAGCGAGGGTGGCACCTGGTCCCAGGCCGCCTCGAACCCGCCCTCGGGGGCGGTGTCGAGCAGCCAGGAGATCATCAGCCCGGCATCGCGCAGGGGGGTGGCGCGGCGCAGCGCGGCGGCGAACTGGTCGTGCTCGGCGGCGGTGAACGAGGCCATCCACACCGGCAGCACGAGGTGCTCCTCCTGGCCGAGGTGCCGCTCGACCAGCCGGCGAGCTGCGTCGGCTGTCGTCAAGTCGTCGGGAAGTGCGGCCAGGGCGACGTCCAGCTCTATGTGCTGGGCCTCGAGCTCGTCGGTGGTGACCACCAAGCCGGGCTGGCGGGCGACCAGCGCGGGGAACAGCACCGTGTCCTCGGCCCGGTGGTGATGGTGGAGCACCCGGGCGAGGAGCTCCGCCCGCCGCCGCGCCTGGGCGAGCTCACCGGCGTCGGTCAGCCGTTCGACGTGGGCGGCCTCGGCCCGCAGGCCGAGATGAACGCCCACGAAGCCCAGCACGGCTCGCGGCAGGTCGATCGAGAACATGCCGACAATGTCGCGGTCGGACCTTGCGGACCCCTTGGAACTGGCATGAAAGCGCGACGGATCGCGGATCGCGGAGCAGCGGGCTCGTCATGCAGGGCCCGCCGCCGCGCGCCCACGGCCGAGCTCGGCACCGACGACGGTGATGACCTCGACCCCGGCCGTGCGGGGCAGCGAGTTGTTGCCGCGGTCACACTGCGGTGTCGAAGTCACCGCTCGTGAGCCAACCCGGTGATCAGACGAGCACCTTGCGCAGCCGGTCGACCTCAGAGTGGACGCCGAAGCCGCGCCCGCTCACTCCAAGCCGACGGTCAGGACGGGGCACGGCGCGTTGCGTACGACGTGGTCCGAGACGGAGCCCAGGAACGCCCGCCGGATCCCGCCGTGACCACGGGTTCCCATCACGATCACCGAGGCCGGGAGGCCAACCGCCAACTCACACAGGCTCGGTCCCGGTGCGCCGATAACGGCGAGCGTCTCGGCCTCGGGCAGGCCGAGCGCCGATGCGGCGGCGTCCAGTGTCGCCTGCGCCGCAGTCGCCCGGTCCCGCTCCATGCGGTCGAAGTCCTCCGCCGACATCACTCCGGCGGCCATCCCCGTCCCGGTGACCAAGGTCGGGTCACCGGGCTCGACGACCGTCGCGATCACCGTGCGGTCGGCGGCGCCGAGCACGGTGATCCCGGCCGCCAGCGCGCTCAATGCGGCCTCCGATCCATCCGTGCAGAGCAGAACGGTGAGTGGCATCAGGACCTCGCTTCAGATCTGGTACGCCACCTCGGCGTGGGCGAGATCGGTGTAGACACGCTCGCGTCCGTCGGAATGGCACTCGTGAGGGATCACGGTCCCGTCGGGCGCGTCGTGGAGGTACATCAGCGTGCCGCCGACGATGGCGTGGTCGTGTCCGCGAGCGGTCCACAGTTCAGTCGGGTGCTCGGCCAGCCAACGCTCGACCGACTCCGCGGCCCCGGGAGCGTTGGCTGCGGCGATGATCTTGGCCACCATCTCGTCGACGGCCCGAGCCTCCAGGATCCGGACGTCCAGGTCATCGGGGGACTCGGCGCCGGCGGTCATGGCTGCCAGCATGGCACGACACGTCGACCCTGCGCCGTTCCGCCGACTGCTACGTTGCGATCACCGCCGGACGCGAGGGAGGTGCCGCGTGGCGACACGGGACGTGAGGTTGACCGTCGGAACGATCGCCAAGGTCCTGGCCTGGCTGGTCTACGTGTGGGTGGTCATCGATTTGATCCTGCTCTTCCTCGCGTTCATCCTGCGACTGTTCGGAGCGAATCCGGATGCCGGGTTCACCGAGTGGGTGTACCGCTCGGTGCAACGGGCGATGGCCCCGTTCCGCGGCATCTTCGAACCGATCGCACTGACCGACGATTCGGTGCTCGACACCTCACTGTTGTTCGCAATGATCATCTACGGCCTGGTGGCGTTGTTCCTGCGGGCAGGCATCGATTGGCTGAGCGCGTTCGTCGCCCGCCACCGCCGCCAGTTGGAGCACGAGCGGTGGGTCGCGGCCCAGGCTGCGGCGGCCGCCCCAGCCGCCGCGATGGTCGCGGCGAATTCTGCTGTCCCACCGTCCGCCTCCCCCAGCGGGTTCCCGAATGTCGTCGTGCCGGCGAACCCGGTCGGAGGCGCTCCGGGACAGCCTCCTCCACCGCCACCGACGAGGTGACGGCGGAGATCCACCGCGGCGGGCGACGGACCGCGTACGTTTCCTGCTCGCGACGGACGGCTCGACGAGGGGTCGTCCGCGACAACCGATGGGAGCGATGAATGTTGGCCTACGACTACCCGGTGCTCGGAGCGTTCTGGACGTTGCTCTGGATCGTCCTGTGGGTCATCTGGCTGTTCTTGCTGTTCCGCGTCATCTTCGACATCTTCCGCGATCACGACCTCAGCGGTTGGAGCAAGGCGCTCTGGCTGATCTTCGTGATCGTGCTGCCATTCCTCGGCGTGTTCGTCTACATCATCGCCCGCGGCCGGGGGATGAACGAACGCGACGTTCGGGAGGTGCAAGCGCGGCAGCAGTCGTTCGACACCTACGTCCGTGAAGCCGCCGGGTCCGGTGGTGGGACGGCCGATGAACTGGCGAAGCTCGCCGACCTCAAGGAGCGCGGCGTCATCAGCGACGCCGAGTTCGAGCAGCAGAAGGCGAAGCTGCTCGCCTGAACCCCCGAGCGGCCCCGGCCGCCAACGGCGCAGCCCAGCGGCCCCGCGGCCGGTTCACCCCATCGCGCTCGGCTCCGGCGCGGGCGCCGGTGCGGGCCACCATCGGTTGAGAGCGAAGACGACAACGCCGGCGGCGACGATCGCCAGCACGATCCCGGCGATGCTCAGCCCGAGCAAGCCGAGGACGATCACGCCGGCGACGACTGCGCCCACCGCGACGAGGTCACCGCGTCGCCAGCGCCGGCGGAACAGGGCGACCAACGCGACCAGCGCGGCGACAACCAGGACCAGCCCCACGACGCGGCGCAGGCTCGTCCCGATGTCGCTGACGATCGAGTCGACTGCGGCCTTGGCGCCCGCGCTGGCGACGAGGCTGGGCGCCTCGTCGACGACCCGATTGATCGCCGTCCGGACGAAGATCATCGCGATGATCGCGCCCAGGCCGAGCAGCAGCGCGGCCCGCCATCGATTGCGGGCGAGGAGCAGCGCGACGACGAACAACACGATGTTGAGCCCGATCAGCGCCCACATCGCTCGCTTGGCGAAGGCCAGCGCCTTCTGGGCCGACTGGAGCGTCGCCTGGGCGTCGGCCACCCGGTCGCTCCGGTAGACGACGAGCTGGCCGAAGTCCGTGGGCAGATCACGACCGAGGGCGCTCTCCAGCTCGGCGATCTGTTCGGACGGGTCGCCGGATCTGCTGAGTTCCGGCACCTGGACGTCTGAGAACAGTCCAACGTTCTGCACCAGGGTCAGCGCGCGGGCGAACAGCGGGAGCAGGTTCAGCGTGATCTCGCCGTTGGTCACGGAGATGCCGTCGACCAGTCCGTCGCCTTGGAGCAGTCGCATCGCCGCTTCGTGGGCGCGCCGCACCAAATCGGTCAGGAGCTGCTGCACCTCCTCGGTGCCGAGGGCGGCGGTCAGCCCCCGCTGGACCACCGTCTCGGCGCCGGCGGCGATCGCCGGTTCGAGGCGATCAAGCGACGACGGCAACAGGTTCGTGACCGCCGCGTTGACGTCGACCGCGGTGAACAGCTGGTTGGTGACGTACTCGGCGAGCGCGGCATCGACGTCAGGCTCGGCGAGCGCATCGCCCACGATCGACGCCACCTTGTCGCTGTCGAACAGCGTCACCCGTGCCCACACGGCGACCGTGGTCGCCAGCAAGCACACCACGGCCAGGACGCCGACGATCCCAGACGCAACGCTCCGGCCTCGACCTCCCTCTGCCACGGTGCATTCTTAGTAGCTCGCCGCCGCCCGGGTGTGTTTCTTCGCGCCGAGCGCTCGCGTTTTTCGGCGAACCCGATCTCGCCCATCCGGAAATCGCGTTAAGGCCACGAGGTCAGTAATCGAGAGATGTCCAACGATGAGTCGAAGCCCGAGCGCCGGCTACGTACGGACCGGCTGGAGGCATGCGGTGACGGCGTGTTCGCGCGTCGCCCCCACCATCTATGGGCTGTTACGTGGCGCTGATCATCGTCGGCTAGTTCCTGCCGACCGTCGCGACCGTCCGGTACCTGCCGATCGCGCTCGCGCTGATCGTGCCGTTCGGGCTGCGGAAGCGCAGCCGTGAGCCTGCTTGAGACGGATCGGCGGGGCCGGCTCGAGGCCACCAGGAACCTTCGTCCGGACTCAGGTGACCATCCGTTCAGGGTCGGTGACCGTCGCCTCTGGACGGCAGCGAGTTCTCGTGCGACAACAGAGACATGACGAACGACGTCGTCATCCACCAGTGCCCGTACTGCGACCTTCGTTTCGAGTACCACAACGAGGTCAAGGACCACGTGCTCCGCGACCATCCCGACCGCACAGAAGTTGTCGCCGGCATCGAACCCCACGAACTGCCGCCCAGCTGATTCGAGTTGGTGCCCACGGGTCACGGTCCCCGAAGGGTTGGCTCGTGCGACAGGCGGCCGGCTAGGGGCCAATGCGGCCAAGAATATCTGCACAAACACTTGTTCGGGGTACAAGTGTTCGGTATGATGGTCCTATGTCCGCGCCAGTCGAGCAGCTCAACGAGGCCATCGACGCCTTGTTGACGCTCGACCCCGACACCCTCACCGACCCCGAACTGGACGAGGCGGTGGTCGAGTTGCAGCGGCAACGAGCCCGGCTCGGGGTTGTCGCCGCCCGCCTGCTGGGCCGGTGGGACCGCCGGCAGGTGTGGGCCGGCGACCAGTCCCGCAGTGCTGCTTCACGGCTGGCCCGGGACACCAACACGTCGCTGCGCACGGCGAGAATCGAGTTGCGCCGGGCCCGCCAGCTGGCCTCGATGCCGGCCACCGAAGCCGCCATCGCTTCCGGTGACCTGTCTCTTGATCATGTCGACTTGTTGGGCCGGGCCAATCAGCCGTGGCGCAACGCCGTGTTCGCCGACCACGAACAGACCCTCGTTGGCGAGTGCGCCGAGCTGCGCTTTCCGCAGGCGAAGCGGGTGGTCGACTACTGGTGTCAACGCGCCGACGCCGAAACCGCCGAAACCGACGCTCAACGGTTACGCGACCGGGCCCACCTGCACGCGTCACCCACCCTGGATGGTGAAGTCGTCGTCAACGGGATGCTCGATCCGGTCGGTGGCACGATCGTGGTTGGCGAGCTGGACCGGTTGGAACGTCAGTTGTATCTCGCCGATCAACGCGACGGGATCACCCGCACGGTGGCCCAGCGGCGGGCGGCGGCGCTGGTGGAGATGGCCAAACGCTCCGCCACCGCCCCCGCCAACGGCAAACCGCCCCGACCCTTGTTCACCGTGCTGATCGGCGACGACAGCTTCACCCGGATGTGTGAACTGGCCACCGGCCAGGTGATCACCCCCGGGGACGCTGGTTCCGTGGCTGGGCACCGCCGATCTGGAAACGATCCTGTTCGACGGGCCCACCACGGTGATCTCGGTGTCCCACAAGCGCCGCTTCACCGGGGCGTTGCGGCGGGCGATCCAAGTCCGCGACCGGCACTGTCAACACCCCGCGGGCTGTGACGAACCCGTCGACCGTTGCGACGTCGACCACGTCGTCCCCGTCGCCCGCAACGGGCCGACCAGCCAATTCTGCGGCCGGTTGGAGTGCTTCCCGCACAACCGGACCACCACCAAACACGACGACGACGCCATACCCTCCCACCGCGACCCGTCACCGTGGCCGACGAACTGCGGGCCCGGCTCCGCTGGCGGATCCTGCACGGCGAGTTCGACGACGACGACGACGACCAACAAATCGGCTGAGGCCCCGGCGCCGACCGCGTCTTGGGCCAGCGGTCCCCACTCCCCGTGCCCGCGACTACGACCAGGGCACGTTCTGGTCGTCGGCGTCGGTGATCTCGCTCCCGACACCGTGGATCGCCACGCTCCAGCCGGTCCGGGCCTGGGCGTCGACCCCGTCGATCTGGAAGGCGACGTGCTCGAGGTCGACCCTGGTGAGGATGGTGTCCGGACCGGTGCGGAAGACCACGTCGCCGTTGGTATCGGCGGCGTACGTGACCGGAACGATGTGCGGCCGCCCGTCGACGACGACCGCCACCCGCCCGACGACGGTGTGAAGCAGGAGTCGGAGGCATTCCGCCGGATCGAGCTCGACGAGCTGGCTCGAGGTCATCGTCCGATCCTCGTTCACGACCGGGCCGGTCGGCAACCGGGAGGGTCCACGTATCATCAGGCCGTGGCCTGGAGCAGCAGGGTCGCCGGGCGCGCCGGGCTGAGCCAGCTCGTCGACGCCGTGATGGCGGTGGGGTCCGACCTCGACCTCCCCGCGACCCTTCAGCGCATCGTTGACGCCGCCCGTGATCTTGTCGACGCTCGCTACTGCGCGCTCGGGGTGCTTGACCACACCGGCGGAGCGCTGGCCGAGTTCGTGGTGTCCGGAATCGATGACGAGACATTCCGCGCGATTGGTGACCTCCCCCGGGGTCACGGGATCCTCGGTCTCCTGATCGCGGACCCTCGTCCGCTACGCCTGCCGAACCTCACGGAGCATCCGGCCAGCTTCGGCTTCCCGCCGAACCATCCGCCGATGCGTTCCTTCCTCGGCGTGCCGATCCTCGTGCGGGGAGAGGCCTTCGGGAACCTGTACCTCACCGACAAGCTGACGGATGACGAGTTCACCGACGTCGACGAGGAGTTGACGGTCGCGCTGGCGGCCGCGGCCGCAGCCGCCATCGACAACGCCCGCCTCCATGCCCGGGTCCAGGAGCTGGCGGTCCTCGAGGACCGCGACCGGATCGCGATGGACCTCCACGACACCGTGATCCAGCAGCTGTTCGCCATCGGCCTGTCGCTGCAGGGGACCGCGCGGATGATCCACGATCCCGACGCGGCGCAACGCCTGCAGAGCGCGGTCGACGATCTCGACGTGACGATCCGGCAGATCCGCTCGACCATCTTCGCCCTCGGCGCCCATCGGCGCAGCCCGACGACCCGGGTCCGCGACGAGGTGCTCGAAGTGGTGTCGGAGGCGTCACGATGGCTCGGCAGCGAGCCGCAAGTGCGCTTCGACGGCCCGCTGGCCACGGCCCTCACCGACGAGCAGTCCGGGGAGCTGGTCGGCGCCCTGCGGGAGATGCTGACCAACGTCAGCCGCCACGCCGACGCCAAGACGGTGCGAATAACCGTCGTCGCCGCCGACGCGGAGGTGACGCTCACCGTCGAGGACGACGGGATCGGTCCCCCGCCGGAGGGCACGCCGACCGGCGGAAGGGGCCTAGGCAACCTGGCGACCCGGGCCCGCCGGCTGGGCGGTTCGTTCGACTTCCGGCCCCGGAACGGCGGCGGGTCGGTCGCCGAGTGGCGGATCCAACGGCAACCCTGAGCTGAAGTGGGTGGGGGCTGTCGCCGCCGTGCGTCAGGCGGCGAGAGCCCCGCGACCCCCCATCACCCGATCAGCCGCAACTCGTGCGTTGCGGACGACGACGACCGGACACGAGGCGTGATGGACGCACTGCTGGCTCACCGAACCCAGCAGCAGTTCTCGCACACCACCCCGGCCGCGCGAACCGACGACCAGCAGATCGGCGCCCAACGCCGCCTCCAGCAGGGCGCGAGCCGCTCCGGTGTGGGTGGGAACCAGCTCGACCGACCGCGGACCGGACTGGGTCCTGTCGATCACCCGCCCGACCATCTCTTCGAGCAGGCACTGGCTCGCCTTCCCCAGCTGCTCACGATCGGCGCCGGCCGCCGCCAGTCCCATCGGCATCACGACTTGCAACGCGTCGTAGCCGTTGACGACGTCCAACTCGGCACCGCGCAGCGCCGCAGCCTCGGCCGCCCAACGCAACGCTTCGTACGACGGATCCGACCCGTCGACCCCGACGACGACTCGTCGGTGACCACCTCCCGCCGACCCGGGCGGGATCACGGCGACGGGGCACGGGGCGTGCTGGACGCAGTTCTGACTCACTGAGCCGAGCAGGAGCCCGGAGAATCCGCCCCGCCCGCGTGACCCGACGACCAACAGTTCCGCGCCTTCGGCCGCGTCGACCAGCGCCTTGACGGCGAAGTCGCGGACGAGCACCGGCCTGATCTCGGCGGGGGCGTGCCCGCTCCCAGCCACGCCGGCCAGCGACGCCATCGCCCAGTGGAGGAGCTCGGCCCCGCGCGCCTCGAAGGGCGCCGGATCGACGAAGTAATCGGGCGGGTTGAGTGGGTACGGCGTCATCCAGGCGTGCACGACGTCGAGCGCAGCCGAACGCCGCGCCGCCTCGGCAGCCGCCCACTGCAGGGCCTGCTCCGACTCGGGCGACCCGTCAACGCCGGCGACGACGCGCCGCTCCGCGACCTTCTCGCTCACGACCTCAGCGTGCGCCGCCGACGGCCCCGCGCCTAGGGAACTAGGTCCCGACATCTGCGGGTCGGCTCGACCAGGCCAGCGCGGAGGGCGAGCCCGCCTGAGCAATCGGGACCAAGGTCCCGCTCACCCGGCGACCCTCGGCCTTCATCGGCGGTTCGGCGCGATCCGAGAATCCCGGCATGGCCAACACTCTGATCGACGACCAGACGCGCCGGGAGGATTCGCGGCTTGACGAGTCGCGCCCCGACGAGTCGCGCCTCGATGCCCTCGAGCACAACATGGAGCGCTATCGGATCAGCCGAGACTCGTGGACTGCGATCGTCCTGGCGGTCGCCTTCTTCGCCGCCATCGTGAGCGTCGTGGGGATCGGACTCGCGCTGAGGGCGGCCAATGACGACGGCGGCGCCGCCGTCGCCGGTGAGTCGGTGCACGCCGAGCTGTCGGAGTTCGCGATCAGCCTGTCGACGACCGAGGTCGCCACCGCCGGCACCCTGATGATTCACAACAACGGCACCATGCCGCACGACCTCGTGGTGCGCGACACCGATCTGGCGGCGAGCCAGATCGCGCCGGGCGAGAGTGCCGAGCTGGACCTCAGTGGTCTCGAGCCGGGTACCTACGAGATGTACTGCACGATCCCGGGCCACGCGGACTCCGGCATGACGGCCAGCATCACGATCGGCGGCGGCGGAGCGACCGCCGGGGGGACCGACGGCACCGCGAGCACCCCCAGCGGGCACGATCACACCCCGACCGCGGCCGAAGGAGCGGCCCAGGACCAGGCAATGATGGAGTCGATGCTGGCGTTCCCCGCCGAGACGGCGGGCCGCGGCAACCAGGGGCTCATCCCCGACGTCCTTCCCGACGGCACGAAGCACTTCGAGCTCACCGCCGCGGTCACCGACTGGGAGGTCAAGCCGGGTGAGGTGGTCCAGGCGTGGGCGTACAACGGGATGGTCCCGGGGCCACGCATCGATCTCGACGTCGGTGACAAGGTCGAGGTCGAGTTCACCAACGACCTCCCCATCGGCACCGACATCCACTGGCACGGCATCGACGTTCCCAACGACCAGGACGGCGTCTCCCCGATCACCCAGGACCTGGTGACGAGCGGCCAGACGTACACCTACCAGTTCACCGTCACCGAAGCCGGCATCGGGATGTACCACGCCCATGCCCACGCCGACGTCGCCGTGCCGAACGGGCTGTTCGGAGCGATGTACATCGGAGACGTCCCGGCGCCGGCCGGAAAGACCGTCTCCGGCATCACGATCCCGGCCGACCTCGAGGTCGCCCAGGATCTGCCGATGGTGCTCAATGACGCCGGCGTGATCGGGCTCAGCCTGGACGGCAAGAGCTTCCCCGCGACGGCGCCGATCGTGGCGTCACGCGGCGACTGGCTGCGGGTCACCTACTTCAACGAGGGACTCCAGGCGCATCCGATGCACCTCCACGGGTTCGAGCAGATCGTGGTCGCCAAGGACGGCGAGCCGCTCGACAGCCCGTACGCCGCCGACACGATCCTCGTCGCACCGGGCGAGCGGTACACCGTGCTCATCCACGCCGAGACCGTCGGCACGTGGGTGTGGCACTGCCACATCCTCAACCACGTCGAGGGGGCCGACGGGATGTTCGGCATGGTCACCGCGCTGGTGGTCAAGTGACCGCCAACCGAGGGTCTGGCGCTACCCGAGGGTTTGGCGCGCGTACGTCACCGCATCAAACCCTCGGATGACCGCAAACCCTCCGGTGGAGGCACCTGCTTGGGCACCTTGCCCGTGCGGGTGAACAGGAACCGCATCACCTTGTGGCCGAAGTCGGCGGCCGGGTCGAACATCAGCGGGCACCCGCCGTCGATCACGGTGATCCCGTGCTCGCGTCCGTACACGGTGGCGTCGTCGCACACGCTGCCCTCGCCGAACGAGCGGTGCATCCACACCTGGGTGATCCCCAGATCGGAGCACTCGCGCATCGTCTCCTCGGCGAGCTCGGGGCGAGTGGCGATCACCACGCCGTCGACGCCGCCGGGGATGCTCCGCAGGTCGGGATAGCACGCGTCACCCTCGACCGCGTCGGCGTTGGGGTTGACGGCGAAGACTTCGTACCCGCGGTCGCGCAGGCGCTGGTAGACCACGTTGCTGCCGTGGCCTTTGCGGGCTCTCGAGACTCCAGTGACGGCGATCCGCTTGTTGGCGAGAAACGCCGCCGCGGCGTCCTTGACGGTCAACATCGTCGATCCTCCTCTCAATGTGGGGTGGGCCGTTCTCAGCGTCCTCCCGCGGCGACCCGGTCTCCAGAGTCCAAGGTCCCGCCCGCGGCTCGTGAGCACGGAGACCTTCGACTCTGGACCTGGCTGAGCGGGCGCGGGATGCTGGGCGCTGATCGAGGAGGTGAGCGATGGGGTTGAGCCCGGGCCCAGCAGAGTTCGTCGTCGACATGGACGAGCTGGACATCGAGGTCTGTTGGTGGCTGATCGCCAGGACCCGGTTCGGGAGAGTGGCGTTCGTCGCCGACGGCGTGCCGGCGGTGCGGCCGGTGAACTGCGGCGTGCTCAATCGCCAAGTGGTGTTCCGCACCGGCGCGGACACCGCGCTGGGGCGGATGACGGACGGCTCTCCGGTCGCCTTCGAGGTCGACCAGACAGACCAGGCCGCCGAATCGGGATGGAGCGTGATCGTCACGGGGCACCTGGCTCCGGTCACCGACGCCGACGAGCTCGCCCGCCTCGCCGAATTCGAGCTGCACCCGTGGGCGCCCGGCGCGCGGGACCGATGGATGAAGGTCACGCCGACCGAGGTAACCGGGCGTGAAGTGACACGTCACCGTGACCTGACCGCGAGCGGTCAGGTCCCCTACATGCCGCCCGACTGAACACGATCGTGGAGCAGAATGAACCGGTGAGCGAGGGCGACAACCCGATCACCGTCTTCCTGCTCGACGACCACGAGATCGTGCGGCGAGGACTCCGCGACCTCCTCGAGGCGGAGGGCGACATCGAGGTGGTCGGCGAGGCGAGCACCCAGGAACAGGCCGTCGGCCGGGTGCACGCCCTCAACCCCGACGTCGCGGTCCTCGACGTGCGCCTGCAGGAGGGCAACGGAGTCGAGGCCTGCCGGGAGATCCGGTCGCTGCACCCCCGCACGGCGTGCCTCATCCTCACGTCGTACGCCGACGACGAGGCGCTCTTCGAGGCGATCATGGCCGGAGCCGCCGGCTACGTGCTCAAGCAGATCCGGGCCAACGACCTGGTCGACGCCATCCGTCGGGTCGCCGCCGGGCAGAACCTGCTCGACCCGGCGGTCACCGCCCGCGTGCTCGAGCGGCTGCGTCGCGGCCCCGAGGAGGACGAGCTGATCGCTCGGCTCAGCCCCCAGGAGCGCCAGGTGCTGCTCCTACTCGCCGAGGGGCTCACCAATCGCCAGATCGCGGAGCGGCTCTACCTCGCCGAGAAGACGATCAAGAACTACGTGACGTCGGTCCTCTCCAAGATGGGGCTGACCCGGCGCACTGAGGCGGCCGTGTACGCCGCCCGCCACCTCCGGCCCGACCAGTTGAACGACTGACCGCCACCGCCGCACCGACGGGACTTTCGACCTCGAACGGCGGGCCTTCGGCCCGCATCGCCGGCTCGGCGAGCTACGGGTTCTCGATGCGGAACAGCGTCTCCATGCCGGAGAGCTCCAGGACCCGGGCCACGGCTCCCCCCGGCGACCGCAGGACGAGCCGGTCGATCCGGTTGCGATTGGCGTTGATGAGCACGTTGAGGCCGGTCGAGTCGATGAATGTGCCCTCGCGCAGGTCGAGCACGGTCACGAGGGGGTCAGATTCGAGCCGGCGCCGCAGCACGGGTGACGTGTCCATGTCGATCTCGCCGATCAGGCGCAGCTCTCCGTCGCCGAGTTCGCGGACGATGAGGTTTTCAGTTCTTTCCACGATCCACGATTCCTCTCCGCCCGATACTCAACCACCCGAAAGGACCGTTGAACACACCCCTAGGGGTGTTTAGCGTAGTCGCGGTGGATGCCCGCTCGGCGGAGGTCGCGCCGATCACCGTCGCCCTCGTCGACGACTACGACGTCGTGCTCTTCGGAGTCGCCCACATGCTCGCGGCTTACCAGAACCGGATCGCGGTCGCCGAGATCGACGCCAACCGTCCGGTTTCGCAGCACGTCGACGTCGTGCTCTACGACTCGTTCGCCCAGCCCCAGGGGGACAGCGACGAGCTCGAGATCCTCGTCCGGAACCCGCACGCCGGCCGGGTCGCGGTCTACACGTGGAACTTCCAACCCGACGTGATCGAGAGCGCGATTCGCAAGGGGGCCAGCGGTTACCTGTCCAAGACCCTGCCGGCGCGGGAACTCGTCGCCGCCCTCGAAGCGATCCACGCGGGGACCACGGTGATCAGCCCGACACCCGGCAAGCTGCGGGCCGCCCCGGGACTCGACTGGCCCGGCCGCTCCGAGGGGCTCACCGAACGGGAGTCGGAGATCCTCGCCCTGATCACCCAGGGCAAGAGCAACACGGAAGTGGCCGCGACGACCTACCTGAGCGTGAACTCGATCAAGTCGTACATTCGCTCCATCTACCGCAAGATCGGGGTGAAGACCCGCACCCAAGCAGTGCTGTGGGGCGTCGAGCACGGCTTCAAGCCGGATCACCATCGCATCGACTTCTGGCGCGGCGACTCCTGACGCCGCGGCCGACGAATCGCGCACGTCTCCACCGAGAGCAGCACGCGAGTATCCGACCGCAATCGCGGGTACGACGAACCCGTTGACTCACGCGCTGCCCGAGCCGAGGAGGGGTTCATGATTCGCCGCCTCGCTGTCTGTTCCATGGTCGTCCTCGCGCTCACCTGGGGAGCGGCCGGGCAAACGAGTGCGCAGGACGCGCCTCCGCCACCGGGCACCATGGCGTCGATCGGCGACTCCATGACCCGAGCGGCCGACGTGTGCTGCTGGTACGGCGACCATCCGGCAAACTCCTGGAGCACCGGCGGGGCGAGCTGGGACGGCGTCACCAGCCACTACGAACGCATCCGCGCCGTGAACCCGGCGATCGCCGGCCGCAACTACAACGATGCCGTCTCCGGAGCGAAGATGTCGAGCGGCCCGGCCCAGGCGCAGCGGGCGGTGACACAGCAAGTGCAGTACGTCACGCTCCTACTGGGCGCCAATGACCTGTGCACGGCCTCGCCCAGGACGATGACTCCCGTGGACACCTTCCGTGGTCAGCTGCACGAGACGCTGCAGATCCTGATGGGGGGACTTCCGCAGAACGCGCTCGTCTTCGTGGCCAGCATCCCCGACGTGTATCAGCTCTGGCAGATCTACCACACCAGCTGGACCGCGCGCGTGGTGTGGGCTGTGGCTGACATCTGCCAGTCGCTGCTGGCGCCGAGCCGTACTGAGGAGCAGCGGCAAAAGGTCCGTCGACGGAACGTCCAGTTCAACGCGGTGCTGGCGGAGCAGTGCGCCCTCTACACGCGCTGCCGGTTCGACGGCAACGCTGTGTTCAACTTCCAGTTCAGCCGCGCAGACATCAGCGGTCTCGATTACTTCCACCCGAGCCTTGCCGGGCAAGCCGCGCTTGCGAGTGTGACGTGGGCGCAGTCTTGGTGGAACTGACGGCGGCGGACGGGGTGTAGATCGCCTCGTCTACCGTGGTAGGACCGAGAGGAGGCACGATGGCAGTCGACACGTTCATGGTCTACGTCGGCGTCTACGACAGCGTCACCGACGCCGAGTCCGATTACGAACTGGTCAAGGACCTTCACACCGAGGCCAACCTGATCGACGCCTACGACGCGGCCGTGATCGAACGGCGGGCTGACGGCAAGGTCAAGATCGCCAAGAAGCACGAGACGCCGACCCGCGTCGGCGGCGTGTTGGGGGCCGGCGTCGGTCTCGCGACCGGCCTGGTCGTCGTGCTGTTCCCGTTCGCCGCGATCGGCGGGGGTCTCCTCGCCGCCACCACCGCCGGCGGTGCGGCGCTGGGTGCGGTGGCTGGCCATGCGGCCGCGGGCATGAGCCGGGACGACCTGAAGGAGCTCGGTGAGCACCTCGACGCCGGCGAGGCCGGCCTCGTCGTCGTGGGAGTCTCCGACATGGGAGCCAAGATCGAAGCGGCGATGAGGCGGGCCAGCAAGGTCGAGACGAAGCACCTCGAGGCCGATACCGGCGCGATCGAGGCGGACGCGACCAGCGCCCAGAGCGACGCGGCCGCGACCGAGGAGAGCGGGCAGGCCACCAGCTGAGCGGCGACCGCACCGAATCGGCGACCGCCCGCCTCGGCCGTCTGGTCGGCGGCACCGTCGTCATCGGCCAGGTCGAGCCGTTCGTGCTGCTGACCGTCGACGCCGACGGTCACCCCCGCCATTGCGCGCTGTCGCGGACCGAGCTCGCCGTGGTGGGTTCGTTCCTCGACGCCGCCCTCTACGCCCGCCGCACGGGCGAGAACCGCCAGCGCGAGCGAGCGGCCACGCTGGTCGCCGTCGATGGTGACGAGATCGTGTCGTTCCACTTGGCCACGAACCGGATCCTGCGGCTGGACGGACTGCTTGGGGTCCGCTTCGAGGTGCTCGGCGTGGAGACCGATTCGCTCGGCGTCGAGCTGCGCCCGCCGGCGTTCGTCCCGACCGCGGAGTTGGCCCGCGACGAGCACTGGGATGCGACCCGACGGGCGCTCGACCGGCTGCGGGAGTCGGCCGGCTAGCCGGCGCGCACCGGCACGATCTCGTCGCCCATCATGGAGGGATGAGTACCAGCGGGCCGATCGTCACCCAGGAGCGGGATGCGCCGCCGATCGTGCGCATCCTCGCCGCCTCCCTCCGTCGCGCCGCGGCGCGGCCGGATGTTGCCAAGCAGCTCAGCCGGCTACGGGGTCGGGTCGCCCTGCGGTCCACCGTTGGGCCGCAGGCGGCGACGATCGAGTTCTCCGGTGACGCGGTGCACGTCACCCACGGTGTCGCCCGTGATGCCGACCTCGTGATCGCCGGCGACCTCGACACGATGGGCCGCCCGGGGGCGCCCAAGCCCAAGGTCACGGGCGTCGTCCGCCATCCGCGGCTCGCGCTCGGTGTCGGCAAGGTTCTCGACGCCCCACCCCTCGGCGGCTGGCGGGCGGCGGTCGATGAGTTCTGGTCGTGGGCGCACGATCAGCCCGGGCGGCCGCAGCAACTCCTGACGGTCTGCACCGACGTCGGTGAGGGCGATCACCCGGTCGGACAACCCGGCGGGTCATGCGTCGAGGTACACGGTCCGGCGTGGGCGTTGCTCGCCGTCTTCTCCGGTGGCGATCACCTGGGCGCGGCAGTCCTGGAGGGACGCCTGCAGGCGGTGGCCGACTTCCCCACGCTGAGCCGGTTCGTCGGAGTGACGACTCGCTACATGCTCGACGACGGAAGGTCCGCGTGATGCTCGACGACGCCACGACGATGGTCCGCGTCGAAGCCACGACGGCCGACGGTCCTGCGGTCGGCAAGTTCGTGTCGCGCGAGAAGTTCGAGGCGTGCCTCCCCAACGGCATCTGCCTCGCCGACTTCGTCCTGGCGATGGACCTGGCGGGAACGCCTCAGCTGGGTTGGTGGGGCGACTGGCGCCAGCCCGCGCTCGGAGACATGTACTTGCGCCCGGACCTCGCGACCGGAGTCGCCGAACCCGAGTCGCCCGACACGATGAGCTTCCTCGGCACGTTCACCGACCTCGCCGGCGCGCCCTTGCCCGTGTGCCCGCGCTCCATCCTGCAGAACCAGATCGGTCGACTCGCCGCGTTGGGTTACGAGGCGAAGTGCGCCTTCGAGCTCGAGTTCTTCGTCGTCGAGGAGCCCATCGGGGAGGCACGGAAACGCGGTTTCAGATCGCTGACCCCGCTCGGCGGGTCCGGCCACAAGATGCTCTACCTCACCCAGCGGTCGCCGGAGTACCTCCCCCTGATGCGCTCGGCAACCCGCCGTCTGGCGCAGATGGGCATCCCGTGGGAGGCGTTCAACGACGAGGCGGCGCCCGGCCAGTTCGAACTCAACCTCGCCCCCGCCGATCCGCTGGCGGCGGCGGACCGCACCATACGGGCGAAGCGGGTTCTTCGGGACTGCGGGTTCGAGCACGGCTGCACCGTGACCTTCATGGCCCGACCGTTCCCGGTCTACGGAAGCGGACTTCACCTCCACCTCTCGCTGTGGCGGGATGGTGCACCCGCGTTCGAGCGGGACGGCGACCCGCTGCGCCACTGGATTGGAGGCTCATTGGCCACCGTGGCCGGGACGCTGTCCCTCTGCGCGCCGACGATCAATTCGTTCCGCCGGCAGGTCGACTTCGTCGCCGTACCCACGACGCCCACGTGGGGCGAGGACAACAAGGGCACCGCCGTGCGGTCGATCACCCGCCCCGGTGTGACGGCTCGGGTGGAGCACCGCGTCGCGGCGGCCGACGCCAATCCCTATCTCGTGCTCGCCGCGATCCTCGCCGGTGGGATCGCCGGTCTCGAGGAACGCATCGAGCCGCCGGAAGCCGTGACCAACCTGCCGTGGGGACTTCCCGAGAGCTATCCGCGGCTGCCGGCATCGATCACCACGGCCGCCGCCGCCCTCGATGCCGACGAGCGTCTGCGCAAGGGGCTCGGCGATGCGTTCGTCGACCACTGGATCGAGAGCCGCCGATGGGAGTGGCTGATGTTCCACACCGAGGGTGGCGACCCCGACGCAACCCGGGTCACCGACTGGGAGCTGCGGCGCTACTTCGAGTGGGTGTGACCGCGGATCCGGAGTGAAGCTCAGTTGGCCAGCGCGTAGAGGTGCCAGCCGTCCGGGACGCCCTTCAGGTTGTGAACGCCCCGGTCCGCGAACGTCAGGGCCGAGCCGACGACGAGGTCCTTGACGGTTGACGACACGAGGATCTCGCCGGCGGAGGCGAGTCCGGCGATGCGCGACCCGATCGTGACCGCGATCCCGGAGAGCTCGTTGCCGTGCGGCTCGACCTCACCGGTGTGCAGCCCGGCGCGGATCTCGACGCCCTGCCGGCCCATCGACTCACAGATCGCCCGGGCGCACCGCACGGCCCGGGCGGGGCCGTCGAACACGGCGAGGTATCCGTCGCCGAGGCTCTGGATCTCCCGGCCGCGGAACCGGGCCAGCTGGGCGCGCGTGACTCGGTCGTGCTGCGCCCGGAGGTCCCGCCACCGGTGGTCCCCCATCGCCGCCGCCTGGGTGGTCGAGTCGACGATGTCCGTGAACATGATCGTCGCGAGCACCCGATCGAACGTCTCCTGCTCGTCTCTGACCACCATTCCGACGAAGCGCTCGATCTCCTTGATCAGCGAGTTCTGGTCCCCCGCCCACGGGAAGTGGTCGGCGCCGCCCAACTCCACGTACTCGGCGCCGGCGATCGCCCGCGCCAGGTAGCGACCGGCGCCCACCGGCTCGATGACGTCCTCCGCCCGGTGCAGGACGAGCGTCGGGACGCTGATCGCCGGGAGCAGCTGGCGGATGTCCATCTCCCGGAAGACCTGCTCCTGGGCGTACAGCGCACTCGGGCTCGCCGACAGCCGCTGGAACCGCTCCCACCACACCAACATCGCCTCGTCGCCGGCCAGGCTCGGGTTGACGAAGGCGAGCGACGCCTCGGCGTACTCCCGGGTCCCCCATCCGGCCCGGACCGCGCCGAGATAGTCCTGCCACTCCCCTTCGGTCCATTGCCACGGATAGTCGGGCGCCTGCCGCCCCCGGGCCGCCGTGGCGTAGAGGATCAGACCCGACGTGCGCTCCGGACGGGTCGCCGCGAACATCGCGCACAGGGCGCCGGCGTCGGAGAAGCCGAACAGCACGGCTCGCTCCGAGCCGACCTTGTCGAGCACGGCGGCGAGGTCGTCGACGAGATCCTCGAGCGGCGGGAGGTCGCGTGGCGAGTACCGGTCGGACACGCCCGTTCCTCGCCGGTCGATGACGATGACCCGCGCGAACGACGACAACCGGCGGAGGAACCGCTCGTACAGCGGGTTCTCCCACGCGATGTCGAGGTTGTTGTACGTGGAGAGGAAGACGAGGTCGTCACTCCCCGTCCCGACCATCGCGTACCCGATCGCGACGTCGCCATTCCTGGCGTACCGGACCTCGGGTCTCACCAACGGAATTTTACGCCGCGGACCGCCCCGCCGCGGAGTCCGATCGGGTGTGCGATGATTGGTCGGTAGTGGTAGGTGGACCGCCGCCATTCCAGGCGGTAACGGGCCGGCAGGACCCTCCCTTTGTCGGCCGCGAGGTCGAACTCGCCCTGCTCGACGAGTGGTGGCAGCAGGCTCGTGCGGGTCGCCGGCAGATCGTGTTCGTCGCCGCTCCTGCCGGCGTCGGCAAGACCGCGCTGGTCGACGTGTTCGTGGACCGACTGCGGAACGGAGACTCGGCGCTGTTCGGGCGCGGGGAGTGCGTCGAGCAGTTCGGCGAGAGCGAGGCCTACCTGCCGATTCTCGAAGCGCTCTCCGGCTTGTGTCGCGGTCCGCACGGCAAGCGGGTGCGGGAAACGTTGCGTTCCGTCGCGCCGACCTGGCTGATCCAGCTCCCCGCACTTCTCGAGCCGGCCGAGCTCGACGCCTTGCGGCCGGGCACGGTTGGGGCGTCACCAGAGCGGATGCTGCGGGAGATGGGCGATGCGCTCACGCTGCTCACCGCCGAACAACCACTCCTGCTGGTGTGCGAGGAGCTCCACCAGAGCGATCGATCCACCACCGAGCTGCTGGCGTATCTGGCTCGCCGGCGCGATCCCGCCCGCTTGCTGCTCGTCGGCACCTATCGATCGACGGAGGTCGTCTCCAGGTCGCATCCCTTGCGCGACGTGGTGCGCGACCTCCGCTCCCAGGAGGAGTGCGGCTTCCTGCGGCTGGAGCTGCTGAGCCAGCAGGCGGTCGCGACGTACGTCGGTGCGCGGTTGGCTCCTGCTCGACCCGCCGAGACGCTGATCGCCGAGATCCACGAGCTCACCGACGGCAACGCCCTCTTCATGGCGACCGTGCTCGACTACCTGATCGACCACGATCTCCTCGATGAGTCCGACGGCGTGACGAGCAGCGCCGAGGGACTCGACCGCCTCGGGATCCCGGACACTCTTGGTCAGTTCATCGAGCAGCAGTTGCAGGAGCTCGCCCCACAGGATCGTCAACTGCTGGAAATTGCGGCCGCGGTGGGCGTCGACTTCTCGGCCGCGACCGTCCTCGCCGGGGCCGGCGAGGAGTGGCCGGAGCTGCAGGCGAAAGAGGTCACCGACCGGTGCTCGACCCTGGCCTGGGACACCGGCGTGCTCGTCGAACGCGAGCTCGCCGAATGGCCCGATGGCACCGTCACCGGGCGGTACCGGTTCCACCACTCGCTGTACCAGGAGGTGCTGTACCGCACCCTGCCCGCCGACCGCCGCGTCGGCATCCACCGCCGCGTCGGCGCCCGGCTGGCGGCCGGGTTCGGTTCACGGGCGGGCGAGATCGCCGCCGAGCTGGCGATGCACTTCCAGCGCGGCGAGGACTTCGAGCAGGCGATCCCGTTCCTCGCCCGCGCCGCCGAGACGGCGCTGCAGCGGGCCGCCCACCGGGAAGCGCTCGAATACGCCAACCGGGGTCTCGAGCTGATCGAGCGGACGCCGGGAATTCCCGACCAATCGGCGATCGAGCTCCGGCTGCGGATGATGCAGACGGTCGCCCTGGTCACGCTGCACGGAGCCGGGGCGCCCGGGGTCGAACAAGCGTACCGCCAGGCCCGGGCGGTGTCGGCGCAGATCGACGACGCGATGCTGCTCGGACCGGTGCTGTACGGGCTCTGGAACTTCGCCTTCAACCGGGGCCGGATGAGCGACGCCACCGAGCTCAGCGACGAGCTCCACGGGCTCGTTCGCCGGCAATCCGACCCCATCCTGGAGATGCAGGCGCACGGCACGACGGGGTACAACCACGTCCTGGCCGGCCATCCCGCGACCGCGCTGCCGCACCTCGAGCGGTGCCACGCCCTCTACGACCCGACCGCGCATCGACAGCTGGCATTGGTCTACGGCGAGGACCCGGGGGTGAACAGCCACCAGTGGGCGGCCTACGCCACGTGGCTGCTCGGATACCCGGACCGTGCCCGCCGGCACGCTACCGAGGCCCGCGGGCTGGCCCTGAACCTCGGCTATCCGAACGACATCGCCCAGGCCACCTGGTTCGGCACGGTCGTCAACATCCTCTGTCGGGACCTCTACCGGGCCCGCCAACTCAGCGATGCGCTGCTCAAGGTGTGTCGTGAGTTCGAGCTCACCCGATGGTCGGCACTCGCTCAGCTCGTCAGAGCCTGGATGGTCGGCCAGGCGGGGGAACCACAGCGCGCGGTCCAGGAGATGCGAGAGGGTCTCTCCGACTACTCGGGTGCTTCCGGGTTCCCGTACTTCTCCTCGTCGCTCCTGGCCGAGACCCTCTCACTCGCCGGCGACGCCGCCGCCGCGCTGGAGACGATCTCGGGCGCCCTCGTCATGGGCCGGCGCACGGGCCAGCTCTGGTACGCGGCCGAGCTCGCCCGGCTGCGCGGCGAGACCCTGCTCCGCCTCGAACCCTCGGCGGACGGGGAGGACCACGCGACGGACGCCGAACGCGCTTTCGGCGAAGCGCTCGACATCGCCCGGCGGCAACAGGCGAAGTCGCTCGAGCTGCGGGCGACGATGAGCCTGGCCCAGCTGTACCAGTCGCGCGGGGAGACCCAACGCGCTCATTCCCTGCTCTCCGGCATCTACCGCTGGTTCACCGAAGGGCACGAGACGGGCGATCTCCAGGCTGCGGCCGCCCTTCTCGACGAACTGCGCTGACGTCGCGACTCCCCGGGACCTCCGGTTCCCCATCAGGGACCATCGGCCCGGGACAGTCGTCGCGACAACCCGGACACTGGACGCATGATCGTGGACCAGGGGCTGGAGCTGCTGACGGACGACCAGGCGCGGCGGCTCCTGGCCGGGGGCGAGGTCGGGCGGGTCGGGATCACTATCGGCTCGCTGCCGGCGATCTTCCCGGTCAACTACCGCCTGATTGACGGCGCGGTCGTGTTCCGCACCGCTCCGGGTTCGAAGATGTCCGCCGCAACCAAGGGCGCGGTCGTCGCCTTCGAGGTCGACGACTACCAGCTCGCCGATCGCTCGGGCTGGAGCGTTCTGCTCGTCGGCCGGGCGGAGGTGGTCGACGACGACGAGGTGGCCGTGAAGGTGGCCGCCGCCCGGCTCGAGCCACTCGTTGACAGTCCCCGCACGGTGATCGTGAGGATCGCGCCCACGTTCGTCTCCGGGCGCCGGCTGGTGCACCAGCCAGCTCACACCGCTTGATCCGGACCGCCGGCCGGCGAGCAAGATTGGAGCCATGCCCGTCGTGTCTGTCCTCGCCGAACTGACCCGTGCCCTGTCGTCCGGATCCGTGGAGGTGGTCGACCTCACCGCGCCGCTGTCCAAGACCACGCCACTCCTCGAGCTGCCGCCGGAGTTCGGGCAGACGGCCCGGTTCGAGTTGGAGGAGATCAGCCGCTACGACG
Source organism: Actinomycetota bacterium (assembly GCA_046723555.1). GTDB lineage: Bacteria > Actinomycetota > Acidimicrobiia > Acidimicrobiales > Ilumatobacteraceae > JALZMG01. Next base: position 63,313 of record JBKOUV010000062.1, read on the forward strand.
GACCGCACGGACACCGGCTCGACACGGTCGAGTTCCCGCCCACCGACATCGCGGCCATCGCCCGGGGATTCGGCTTCGAGGCGATCACCGGGCGGGCGCCGGGCGACCTCGCTCCAGTCGCCGGTTGGGTGGCCGGAGACCGGTCGGCACCACTGCTCATCGACGCCAAGTCCACCCGCTCGGCGGCGTGGTTCCTGGAGGACGCGTTCGCCGGTCACTGACCGCTGGCCCGGCCCGCGGCACCACCCGAGTGTTTCGCGCCGACGGACGGCCTGGGCCGAGAACTCGTTCGCCCGGGCCCGGGCCGAGCCGGTAGGCAGACGGGATGAGCTCGATCCGCATCACCGGCTTCGATCACCTCGTCCTGCGGTGCGCCGACGTCGAAAAGACGCTGGCGTGGTACGTCGAGACGCTCGGGATGGCACCGGTACGCGTCGACGAGTGGCGGCGTGGGGAGGTCCCGTTCCCCTCGGTCCGGGCGAGCGAGGCGACGATCATCGACCTGATCCCCGCCGGCGGGACCATCACCGAGCGCAACGTCGACCACTTCTGCCTCGTCGCCGACCGAGCGACCGTCGACGCGGTCGCCGCCGACACCGACACGTTCCGCATCCACGAGGCGCCGAGCGTGCGCTTCGGTGCCCGGGGCGACGGCTGGTCGGTCTACGTGTACGACCCGGACGACAACGTCGTCGAGATCCGGAGCTACGACGAATGAGCGACTATCGCTGGGCCGACGACGAGGCCGACATCGACTGGGACGCGCTGTCGGAGCTGTATCGCCTCGCGCCGCTCGGGATCAAGCCACCCGCCGCGCTGGAGACGGTGTTCACCAACAGCATGTTCAACTGCTTCGTGTACGACGGTGACGATGTGGTCGGCGCCGGGCGGGCGTTGGCGGACGGGATCGACTGCGCCTACATCGCCGACATCGCCGTGCATCCCGACCATCAGGGCCGCGGTCTCGGGCGGGCCATCATCGAACGGCTGGTCACCGCCGCCAAGGGTCACAAGAAGATCATCCTCTACGCCAATCCCGGCGCCGAGGGCTTCTACGTCAAGCTCGGCTTCTACCCGATGAACACGGCGATGGCGATCTGGCAGGACCCGGTCGCGGCGATCGAGTCCGGGGTCCTCCGCGAGCCCTGATCCGTGCCGCCTTGACCTGAGGGTCAAGCGGCGATGGCTTGGACCTGATCGCGCGGCGCGGCGAGGGCCGTCGCGATCTGTCCGAAGGCGCGGAGGCGGGCGACCTCGGGTGCGGAGGGATCGGCCAGAATGCCGACGACGACGGGCGACACGCCGGCGGCGCGAGCCCAACTCACGACCCGGCGGATCGATACCTCGTGGGCGTCGAGACCATCGGACGCGAGTGCCCAGGCCAGGTCGGCCAGGTGGTCACCGGATAGGCGCGGATCGGTGTGCGGGCGGGTCATCGTTTCCATGGACGTCTCCCTTTGTTGAGCGATCGTGCGAGAGGCACAGCAGCCATTGTGAGCGTCTTCCGCCCGCGTGTCAGTGCGCGGCGACACACACCCTGTGTGTCGGGGAGCACACAATCCTGAGCGCCGACGGGCGTCCGACGCACCGCTTTGGTCCGGAAATTGGTTGGGCCTCCAACCGAAAAGCTGACCAAAGCGATAAGAGAGGGGCGTGCAGCGCCGCGACGACCTCCGCAACGTGGCGATCGTGGCCCACGTCGACCACGGCAAGACCACGCTCGTCGACCAGATGCTCTGGCAGTCCGGCGCTTTCCGGGCCAACCAGGAGGTCGCCGAGCGGGTGATGGACTCGATGGACCTCGAGCGGGAGAAGGGCATCACGATCCTCGCCAAGAACACAGCGGTGCGCTATCGCGCGCCGGCCGGTGACGTGACGATCAACATCGTCGACACACCCGGCCATGCCGACTTCGGGGGCGAGGTGGAGCGGGCGTTGTCCATGGTCGACGGGGTCCTGTTGCTCGTCGACGCCTCCGAGGGACCGCTGCCCCAGACCCGCTTCGTGCTGCGCAAGACACTCGAGGCCAAGCTGCCCGTGATCCTGGTCGTCAACAAGGTCGACCGCCCCGACGCCCGCATCGCCGAGGTCGTCCACGACGTGGAGGAGCTGTTCCTGGACCTCGACGCCGACGTGGACCAGCTCGACTTCCCGATCGTCTACTGCGTGTCGCGGGACGGAACGGCTTCGATGGAGCGGCCGGCGGACGGCGCCGGGCTGGAGGACGGAGCGACGTTGGCGCCGCTGCTCGACCTGCTCGTCGAGCGCATCCCTCCACCGATGTACGACCCCGACGCGCCGCTGCAGGCGCTGGTGACGAACCTCGACGCCTCGCCGTACGTCGGGCGGCTGGCCCTGTGTCGGGTGCGGTCGGGCACGCTGCGCAAGGGCCGGGCCGTCGCGTGGTGCCGCATCGACGGCACGATCGAGCGGGCGAAGGTCGCCGAGCTGTACATCACCGACGCCCTCGATCGAGTGCCGGCCGACGCCGCCGGCCCGGGCGAGATCGTTGCCGTCGCCGGGATCCCGGAGATCACCATCGGCGAGACGCTGGCCGATCCCGAAGACCCCCGGCCGCTGCCGGTGATCCACATCGATGACCCGAGCCTGGCGATGACGGTCGGCATCAACACCTCGCCCTTCGCCGGCCGTGAGGGCACCGCCCTGACCGCCCGGCTGCTGAAGAACCGACTCGATGCCGAGCTCGTCGGCAACGTCAGCATCCGCGTCCTGCCGACGGAGCGGCCCGACACCTGGGAGGTGCAGGGCCGCGGCGAGCTCCAGCTCGCCGTGCTCGTGGAGATGATGCGGCGGGAGGGCTTCGAGCTGACCGTCGGCAAGCCGCGCGTGCTGACGCGGGACGTCGAGGGGGTGCTGCACGAGCCCGTCGACCGCCTCACCGTCGACGTACCTGAAGAGTTCATGGGCGTCCTCACCCAGAGCCTCGCCCTGCGCAAGGGGCGGATGGAGCAGATCGTCAACCACGGCACCGGCTGGGTGCGTCTTGACTACCTCGTGCCGGCCCGGGGCCTGATCGGCTTTCGTACCGAACTGCTCACCGAGACTCGTGGGACGGCGCTCCTCCACCACGTGTTCGAACGCTTCGAGCCGTGGGCGGGCGTGATCCGGGCCCGCGCGCGCGGCTCACTCGTCGCCGACCGCCAGGGTCCGTGCACCGGCTACGCCCTCCTGTCGCTGCAGGAGCGCGGCCAGCTCTTCGTCGGCCCCGGGACCGACGTCTACCAGGGCATGGTCGTCGGCGAGAACGCACGCGCCGACGACATGGACGTCAACCCGACGAAGGAGAAGAAGCTCACCAACATCCGCTCCTCCACGGCGGAGAGTTTCGAGAAGCTGATCCCACCCCGCACGATGTCGCTGGAGCAGGCGCTCGAGTACATCGCCGACGACGAGTGCGTCGAGGTGACCCCGACGTCGGTTCGGGTCCGCAAGGTGGTGCTCGATCAGAGCGAGCGCGGCCGCGCGGCGAAGCGGGCGAAGTCGCTGTCCTGATCAGCCGAGTTGAGTACGGTCCGCGTATGGCGCCGGCTGAGATCGTGCCGCGGTGGGAGTGGCGGGCGTTCGGCGACCGCTTCGCCGCCGCCGAGGAACTGGTGGCGGCATACGAGCCCCAGCGAGCACGGAGCAGCGACGAGCTGTACTTCCTGTCGGTGCACACCGACGCGTCAGTCAAGGTGCGCGACGGGCTGATGGACGTCAAGCAGTTGCTGCAGGTGAACGACGAGGGGCTCGAGTTGTGGACTCCGGTGTTGAAGAGCGGCTTTCCGCTGTCCCCCGACGACGCCACGGCGGTGCGGACCACGCTCGGGATGCCGGTCACCAGGCCGTCGTACACCCTCGAGGACCTCGTCGCTGAGCTCACCGGTCCTGACATCCGTACGGTCGAGGTTCACAAGGAGCGGAATCACTACGAGGTCGACGATTGCGTGGTGGAACTGACGGAGTTCACGGCGGACCCGGCGACCGCTCACACGTGCAGTGTCGAGTCGGCCGACCCATCTCGGGTGGCGGCGATGGTCCGCCGGCTCGGACTCGCCGAACGCCCCAACGTCTGTGTCGCCCGCGGGCTCAAGGCGCTCGTCGGATTCGACACCCGCCGTTACGCGGTCATCGACGTCGGCACCAACTCGGTGAAGATCCACGTCGGCGCGCGGCACGCCGACGGATCGATGCACACCGTCGTCGACCGTGCCGAGATCACGCGGCTGGGCGAGGGCCAAGGCGATGACGGACTGCTCGCCGAGGAGGCGATCGCGCGCACTGTCGACGCCATCGCGACGATGGCCGCCGAAGCGCGGCGCGGCGGTCCGCTCGACGTTGTCGCGATCGGCACCGCCGGGCTGCGCCGCGCGCCCAACC
>JBKOUV010000007.1:0-38256 GCA_046723555.1 Actinomycetota bacterium
GGGCTGCACGGCGACCCGTCCGGCGCGGTCGACGGAGACCCCGCTCGCCGCGGCCAGCTTGCCGGCGGCGGGCGTCGCCTGGACACCCGCCGCCCAGATCGTCGTGAAGGTGTCGATGCGGGTCTTCTCGCCGTCCGCCCCGAGGACGTCCACCCCGGTCGCGTCGACGCCGACGACACGCGCGTTCATCTGCAGCTCGACGCCGAGCCGCTCGAGCTCCTTGGTCGCCTTGCCGGACAACCGGTCGCCGAAGGTGGCGAGCGGCTCCTTGCCCCCGTCGAGCAGGAGCACGCGGACGGACCTCGGGTCGAACGTACGGAACTCACCCTTCAGGCAGCGGAGGGCAAGCTCGCGAACCTGACCGGCCAGCTCGACTCCCGTCGGTCCGGCGCCGACGATGACGATCGTGAGCCACCGCTTCTGCTCCTCCAGATCAGGAGCGACCTCGGCCAGCTCGAATGCCCCAAAGATGCGCCGGCGAAGTTCCAACGCATCGTCGATCGTCTTCATCCCGGGAGCGTGGCGGGCGAGCTCGTCGTGACCGAAGTACGACTGGTTGGCGCCGGTGGCGACGATCAGGCTGTCGTAGGGGATCTCCAAGGTGTGGAGGCCAGCGACGGTGGTGGCGTGGACGACCCGGCGCTCGAGATCGAAGTCGGTGACCTCCGCCGCCTCGACGCGAACGTTCTTGTGCTTGCGGACGACGTGGCGGATCGGCGGGGCGATCTGCCCCGGCGACAGCATGCCCGTCGCCACCTGGTACAGCAGGGGCTGGAAGAGGTGGTGGTTGCGCCGGTCGACCAGGGTGACGTCCACGGGCATGCGGCCGAGCCGGCGGACGGCCATGAGGCCGCCGAACCCGGCGCCGACCACGACGACCCGGTGCCGCTCCGCGGTCGCGGCCACGATTACAGACCGGGGCTGGACTGCATGATGCCGCCGTCGGCGAACACGGTCGTGGCCGTCATGTAGCTGGCCCCGTCGCTGGCGAGGAAGGCCACGACGCTGCCGATCTCCTCCGGCTCGGCCATCCGCGCCAACGGGATCGCCGCGTCGAGGGTCTTCATCTTCTCCGGGTCCTCCATCGTGGAGATGTTGATCGGCGTGGCGACGGCGCCCGGGCCGACCCCGACGACGGTGATCCCGTGCGGGCCGAGCTCGACGCCCGCGGTGCGGGTGAGCATCCGCATCCCGCCCTTGGACAAGCAGTAGGGGGTGTTGCCCGGCATCGGCCAGTCCTCGTGCACCGACGTGATGTTGATGATCCGGCCCCCGCCGCCTTGGGCGATCATCTGCTTGGCGGCGAGCTGGGTGCCGAAGAAGGCGCTCTTGAGGTTGACCGCGATCACCTTCTCGAACTGGCTCTCGGTGGTATCGAGCACGGAGCTGCGGGTCTCGATGCCGGCGTTGTTGACCATGATGTCGAGCCGGCCGAAGGCGTCGACGGCCGCGCCGATGAGCCGTTCGAGGTCCTCCACCTTGCTCACGTCGGCCTCGACGCCGATCGACTTGTCCCCGAGCGCGGCCACCTTCTTCTCCAGTTCCTCGGTCGCCTCCTCGTCGGCCACGTAGTCGATGACGATGTTGGCCCCGGCCTCGGCGAGGGCGAGCACGATCGCCTTGCCGATGCCGCTGTTGCCGCCAGTGACGATGGCGACCTTGCCGCTGAGTGACATGTCGTTGCCCTCCTTGGGGGTTCGGTTGTGGTCAGGCGAGTCGTTCGGTGAGGTGCTCGCCGACGCGGATTGCGTTGGCCATCGCGGTGAGGGCCGGGTTCACGGCGCCGATGCTGGGGAAGAAGCTGGTGTCGACAACATAAAGGTTGTCGAGCTCGTGCGCCTTGCAGTCGACGTCGAGGACCGACGTCGCCGGGTCGGAGCCGAACCGGCACGTCCCGGCCTGGTGCGCACACCCGGCGATCGGGATGTTCATCTTCATGTAGAAGTTCTTGCCCAGCACGTGGTGCTCAGCCATCCCGACGTGGTTGAGGATCTTGCGCAGCTCGCCGTAGAGGTCCTTCGCCTCGTCGTCGTTGTTCGACTGGTAGGCGAGGTGCACGTTGCCGTCGCCGTCGACCGTGACGCGGTTGTCGGAGTCCGGCAGATCTTCGGTGGTCAGCCAAAAGTCGACCGCGTGCTCGGCCACCTCGTCGAGGCTCCAGTGCGGCGCGAGCATGGTGAGCTTCGGTTCCTCGCCCTTCATCGCAAACCCGTTCGACTTGCCCACCATCTGGATGTTCCCGAGCGGCCATGGGTGCTCGTCGGTCGCGAAGTAGAAGTCGTTGAGCCCGAGCGTCTTCTGGAACACGGTGTCGTTCTTCTCCTTGGCCAGCGCCACCACGGCCTTGGAGTTGTGGTACATGTAGTTCCGCCCGACCTGATCCGAGCCGTTGGCCAGGCCGTTGGGGTGGTGCTCGTTCGCCGAGCGGAGGAGCAGCTTGGCGCTGTTCGTCGCCCCGGCCGATACGACCACGACGTCGGCGCTGTAGACCTCCCGATCACCGTCGCGGGACACGACCACTTCGGCGACCGTGCGGCCGGTCGGGTCGGTCTCCAGCTTGACCACCTCTGTCCGGACGAGGAGGGTGACGTTCGGCGCCATCAACAGCGGGCGCACGGCAATCGTCTCGGCATCCGACTTGGCGTGGACGAGGCACGGGTAGCCGTCGCACCACGTGCAGCGGATGCAGGTGCTGCGAGCTCGGTCGGCCTCGTCGAGGAGGATTCCGCACGGCGCCGGGAACGGGTGGTAGCCGCCCGCGGCCAGGGCGTCGGAGATCTCCTGGATCCGCGGCTCGTGCGACACCGGCGGCCACGGATACTGCTTCGACCACGACCCCTCGGTGGGGTCCTCCCCGTGGCGGCCGTGCACCTGGTACAGCCACTCCGCCTTCGTATACCACGGTTCGAAATCGTCGTAGGAGACCGGCCACGCCGGCGAGACACCGTCGACATGCTTGATCTCGCCGAAATCCTGCGGGCGCAGCCGGTACAACGCCGCCCCGTAGAGCTTCGTCGCCCCACCCACGAAATAGTGGACTTGGGGCTGGAAGGAGTGGCCCTCGGCGTCGAACCACGTGTCGGGGGAGATGTACCGACCGTCGACGAAGACGGGCTCCGGACTCCAGTTCTCGGTCTCGCGGGGCAGGAAGTCGCCCCGTTCGAGCAGGAGGATCCGCTTGCCCGACGGGGCGAGGGTGTGGGCGAGCGTGCCGCCGCCAGCGCCGCTGCCGATCACGATCACGTCGTAGTGCTCGGCCATCGATCCCTCCTCGGTTCACTCGGTCGTCAGCCCGAACCGCAATGGTTCGAACGTACAAGCCGGCTCCCCTGCCGTCATCCTCCCGAATGGGTGAACCGTTCGAGGAGCAGGCCGATCTGGTGCGCCCGCCGGATGGCATCACTGCGCGAGGAGACGCCGAGCTTCCGATAGATCGAGATCGCCTGGGTCTTCACGGTGTGGCGCGACACGTTGAGGTTGGCCCCGATCTCGGGGAACGAGAGGTGGGTCGAGAGGTACGGCAACAGGCGGAGCTCGGCCACGGTCAGCGACGTCGCCTCGAGGGTGCAGTCCCGGATCGTCTCCAGCGCCGCCCGAACCTCGTTGGCGTCGGTCGTGATGGTCCCGAGGTCGGGCCGCTGCTGCAACGTGTCGCCAAGCTCGCGCAGGACGGCACGGGCGGTGGTCGCATCGGCGAGCTCGAGGTAGGCCCGCGCCAGCTCGAGTTGGAACTGGGCCGTCCACGGTGCGGCGTAGGTGAGCAGCGGTCGCAGGTGACTCGCCCTGTCGAGGTAGGTGCGGCCAGTTGCGGCGTCTCCCGACTGGATCGCCCGCCGGGCGGACACGGCGAACACGATCGCCGCCTCCAGGCAGTCCTCCAACCCGTGCTGCTCGATGATCGCGGCTGCCCGCATGGCTAAGGCCTCGGCCTCGATGCCGTCCTCCGCTCCGGCGGCGATCAGCGCCCGTTCCGCCAGCGCCACGGCGGCCGTCGGCAACGCGCCTACGTCGACGGCGACGTCATGGGCGTGGGCAAGGATCGGGTCGGCGGTCGCGTGGTCGCCGGCGAGGACGAACGAGAGCCCTTCCAAGAGGATCGCGCCTGGTAGGAATGGACTCCACGGACTGAGCTCGCGCTGGGCGCGCCGGGCGTCGGTCCGCATGCGGGGCACTCCGCGCCGGCACGTGAACGCCCGGAGGTAACTCCGCCACCCCGCAACCGCGCACCCTCCGGACGCCTCGCGGAGCCGGCCCGGTTCGGCAAACGCGGTCCACCGCTCGGCCGCCGGTGGGTGCCCGAGCGACGCTTCGGCCAGCGCACCGAGGATGGCGACGTTCGGAAAGTGCACACTGAGGCCTGCCGCTGGGAACCACCCGACCCAACGGCTGACGTCGCCGCAGCGACCGCTGATGTAGGCCGAGGCGCCGGCCGAGGCGACGAGCTTCGCCGCCTGCACCGCATCACTGGCGGCCTGGGCGTGGCTCAGCGCCGGTTCCGGCATCCGACGGCTGTCGAACCAGCGGGCGGCCCGCCCATGGAGTGTGGCCGCGAGCGCCGGTTCGTTGCGGCCGAAGTCCGACGTGAGGAGGTCGCGCAACAGGCGGTGATACCGGTACCAGCCGCGGTGCTGGTCCAGTGCGATCAGCGGGACGCTCGTCGACTCGAGCGCCTCGAGCGTCGTCTGTGATCCGCGCGACTCGAGAACGGCGTCGCAGAGCGACCCGGCCATACGATCGAGGACGGACGTGCGGGTGAGGAACGTCACGGTCTCCTCGTCGAGACCACCGAGGACCTCGGCGCGGAGGTAGTCGCCCATCAAGCGCTCGTCACCCCGGAATCGGAACCCGCTCGCCCCTCGCGGCCACAGTCGGGCGGCGCGGCCGGCGAAGTGGAGCGCGACGGGCCAACCCTCGGCGTGCTCGACCAGCGCGTCGATCGCCGGTTCGTCGAGCGTGACACCGGCTTTGTCGAGCAGGAGCCGGCTCTCCTGCCCGGTCATCGCCAGGTCGGCGGGGCCGACCTCGAGCACTTCGCCCCGCGAGCGCATCGCGGGCATCGGGAGCGGGGGGCGCCCCCGCGTCCCGATGGCTAGACGCGAGGCGGGTGGCAGGCGCTCCGCCAGCTCGGTGATGACAGCGGTCGACTCCGCGCTGAGCACGGACTCGAGCTGGTCGAGCACGAGCAGCACCGGGCCGCGGTTCGCGATCGCGGTCACCAACTGGGTCAACGTGGTCTCGGCCGGGCCGCCTAGACGGCCGAAGCCTGCTCCGATCCCGGCCAGGAGGACGAGCGCATCGTTGTCCACGCGGTCGGCCGTCAGCCAGACGACGGGGAGGTGCTGCCGCGCCGCCCACTGCATCAGCACGTTCGTCTTGCCGTATCCGGGCGGGGCAGCCAGCACGACGATCCTCGCCGAGTCGTCGGCCAGCATCCGTCCGACGAGCGTGCGGCGCGGCACCACGCCTGCTCCGTGGTGGGCAGGGTGGAGGTGGGCCGTTCGGGTGCCGACGCGTCGCTCGAACGGGTTCACGTGCCGCGAAGCCTCGCGCCGGGCGACGGCGGGGGTGCTCATCGTGTTCTCCCTCTGTCATCCGCCGGATCAGCCGGCGAACCAGCGCAGCGGCGTACCTCCACGATCTCGATCCCGACGTCGCGTACTCGATCGAGCAGCCCGTGCAGGGCGGCCTGGTCCGCGACGAGGGCCCGGATCGTCGTCGACTCGCCCCCGACGTCGATCTCGCAGTCAGAGAAGAGGGCACAGATCGCCGGGCCGGCGCATCCGTGAACCGTGATCTCGTAGTTCCACAACGTCGGTCTCCCTCTGCGGGCGGTTGCCCGACCGTTCTTGATCACACCGCGTTGCCGGGTGAGTTGTCGTCACCCAAAGTGGGTGAACCGTCGATGGCGCATCCCACCCGCTCGACGTGCTGAAATGTCGGGGCGCGGCGCCGCCCCCCGCCGCTGCCCCCAGGAGGGAGTCTGTGACAGTCGAACCTTCGCTCCGCGACGGCTCGGGCGCGATTCCGGCGCGGGCCGACGCGAGCATCTTCCCGGAGTCGTGGCTGCCGCTGCTGAGCGCCAAGCTCGCCCCGCCCAAGGTGCCTGCGCACGCCATCCCCCGGCCTCGCATCACCGGCCGGCTCGCCGAACCGTGGCGCCTCGCCGTCGTGACCGGCGGCCCGGGTACCGGCAAGACGGTGATGGCGTCGCAGTGGTTCGAGACCCTCGCTGCGGACCGGCGAGCCTGGGTGTCGCTCGACCCGGCGGACGATCGTCCGACCCAGTTCTGGCCGACCGTGGTGACGGCGCTCGAAGGCGCGGCGACCGGCTCGTTCGCCCGTACAACCGCCCTGGCCGCCAGCGGCCGTAGTGACGAGGATCTATTCCTCGTCGAGCTCGCGGCCGAGGCGGCTGCCCTGGAACCGCCGGTCGCCCTGGTGCTCGAGGACCTGCACACGGTTCGTGATCGGCGAGTCCAGGACGGCTTGGCGTTCCTGGTCGATCACCTGACCGACGGCCTGCAGATCATGATCACGAGCCGGGTCGACCCACGGCTGCCCATCGGGCGGTGGCGGACTCGCCCGTGGTTCGTCGAGATCCGCCAAGCCGACCTCAACTTCACGCCGGCAGAGGCCGAGACGCTCTTCGCCGCGATGGGCGAGCACCGGATCGAGCGGGTCGACGTGGAGCACCTGACGAAGCACACCGAGGGCTGGGCGGCCGCGCTCCAGTTGGCTGCTCTGGCAATGCGCAGTCGCGACGACCCGTCGGCCGTGGCCCGGCGCCTGACCGGACGCCACTACATGGTCGCCGACCTGCTGCTGAGCGAGGTCGTCGAGCGGCAAGCGGACGATGTGCGGGAGTTCATGCTGACCATGTCGGTCGCCGACCACTTCGACGCCGAGTTGTGTGAGGCACTCACCGGGCGGTCCGACAGCGCCGAGGTCCTGCGCTCGCTCGAGGCCCAGATGCTCTTCCTTCTGTCGGTCGACGACGAGCACTCCACGTTCCGCTTCCACCACCTGCTGGCCGAGCTCCTCCTCGGCGAGCTCACCCGCCGGGACCCCGACCGTGTCTCGCGGTTGCACCGAGACGCGGCCGCCGTGTTCGAGGGCCGTGGCGACATCCTGGAGGCGATCCGCCACCTCGTGGCAGCCGGCCGCCACGATCAAGCATTCGCCCTCGCGTTCGGATCCGCCGTGGCCCGCTGGGACCATGGCGACATCTCGGCGGCCGCGGCGTGGATCGATCTGTTCCCGTCCGACTACATCGAGGAGACCGTGCCGCGGATGCTCACATTCGCATTGGCGCTCGGCATCTGCGCGCGACTCGACGAGGCGATCGGCTGGATCGATCGAGCCGTCGTCCGCCTCCGGATCGATGAGCACCCTCGCGAACAGGACGTCGCAATGGCGGACGCCTTACAGTTGCTCCTGGTCAGCTGCCACGACATCCTGGAAGAAGGAGTCGATTACGGTCAGCTCGCCGTCGAGGCCGTCGACCGCGGGCTCGATCTGGGCACCGCCGGGACCAGGGCCCGCTCGAACCTCGCCCGCGCGTACCTGCTCGACGACCGCCCGGAAGATGCTCGACGAGTGCTCTCCGCGGGCACTAACGGCGACGAGCTGGTGACCGTGTTGCTGGCGCCGGCGGTCGCCGCCCGTGTCGCCTGGCGGGAAGGCAATCTGACGGAGGCTTCAGAGTCCGCGTCCCGGGCACTCAACGGGGCTGCTGCGCTCGGCGTGCCCCAGCACGTCGGCACGCTCGATGCCCTCCTCGCCCGAGCCGGGACGCTCACCGATCGAAACGAGCTGGCGGAAGCCGCCCGCGTCGTCGACTACATGCGTGACCTCGCCGCCCACTACGGCTTGGAGGCGTACCTCGTGTTGGTGCGGCTGGACGAGGTGCGCGGGTTCACCGCCCGCGACGATCTCGATGCGGCGCGCCTGGTCATCGACGAGATGCGCGCGACCGCGAGCACTCGCAGTCACCCGCGGCTGCAGCGGCTCGTCGACGCCGTTGAGGCGCGCTGGTTCATCGACGCCGGAGAGGCGTCCCGCGCCGCGGCGATCGTCGGCCGATTGCCCGAGTCCCGTCCGGCGCGGGCGCTCCTCGAAGCACGCTTGAGTCTCGCGTCCGGCCAACCGCAGCTGGTGTTCCGCAACCTCGACCGTCCGTTCGGGACGCTGCGGGATCAGCTCGGCGCCGAGCTCCTCCGTCTTCACGCCGCCCAGCTGCAGGACTCCCCTGAGCTCACCGGTCACGTCGATCGAGCCGTTGCGCTGGCGAGCGCCGAGCGTCTCGCGCTGATCGTCCTCGAGGAGGGTCGGACCGTTTCGCGGCTGGTCCGCGCCGCGGCCGAGTCGTCAGAGTCCTCCGCGGCGCAGCAGTTCGCGATCGCGCTCGGCGCCGCTCCCGTCGCCCGACGTACCGCGCCTCCGCACGTGGTCCTCACCGATCGGGAGCTCGCCGTCCTGCGCTACCTCCCCAGCCGGCTCACCAATCAAGAGATCGCGGCCGAGCTGTTCATGTCGGTGAACACCGTGAAGACCCACCTGAAGAACCTCTACGCCAAGATCGGAGCGTCGTCCCGCTCCGACGCGGTCCGCCGGGCTCGGGCGCTCGACGTGCTGTGAGCCGCATCTCCCGAGGAGAACCCCGCAGGACGACCGGCATCGAGGCGCTCGGCGCGTGGAACGACACCGCGACCACGCAGGCGATCGTCGCGTTCGTCGAGTCGACCATCCGGGACGTCCCACCCGAGGAGCCGCCGCCGTGCCGTTCATCGCGCAGGGCAACCACCCGACGCTCGGGCGTCCGTTCGCCACCTGCGGCTACGTGCCGATGGTCGAGCTGCTGCGCTACCTCGACGCGAACGGATTCGCGACCTACATCGCCTCCGGTGGCAACCGCGACTTCATGCGGGTGTTCACCTCCAACATCTACGGGATCCCGCCCGAGCGGGTGATCGGCAGCTCCAACGAACTGCGTTTTCAGGACGACGACGAGGGTGGTTCGGTGGTCTACCAAGCCCAGCCCGACGTGTTCGACGACGGTCCCGCCAAGCCGGTGCGGATCTGGAGCCGGACGGCCGACGCCCGATCCTCGCCGGCGGGAACTCCCACGGCGACGTCCCGATGCTGCGGTTCGCCGGCGGTCCGTCTCGACCGGCGTTACGGCTGCTCTTGGCGCACGACGACGCCGACCGGGAGTTCGACTACGTGGCCGGCACCGAGACGGCGCTCGAGCAGGCAAAGGCCCAGGGTTGGACCGTCGTGAGCATCAAGGACTACTGGGCGACCGTGTTCGCCGACGCCTGACGACCATCCCCGACCGTCGACGCACGCCTGGCTATGTTTCGGCGCGGGCCGGGCTCCCCTCACGTCCCGGCTTGGCAATTGAACGGAGGTCAAATGTCGACGGCTGATGAGTACTCGGAGTACGGCTCGTCGTACGACGAGCCGGTGACTGGTTGGGTCGGCTGGATCGTTTTCGCCGCCGTGTTCATGGTGACGATCGGGGCGATCAACGCGATCCAGGGCCTCGCCGCCCTTTTCCGTGACGAGGATTACTGGGTGAGTCTCGTCAATGGCACGGCGATGACGTTCAACGTGACGGGCTGGGGTTGGATCCACCTGATCTTCGGGATCCTCCTCGTGATCGTCGGCATCCTGCTGATCCAGGGCTCGACGTTCGCCCGCGTCGTCGGGATCGGGCTGGTCGCGCTCAACATGCTCGCCCAGTTCGCCTGGGCCCCGGTGTACCCGTTCTGGGCGTTGATCGTGATCGCCCTCGACATCGTGGTCATCTACGCCCTCGTCGTCCACGGCCGGGAGCTCAAGCAGGTCGCCTGACACGACCTAGAAGCGAAGGCTCGACCCGGACCCGGTGAGCCGCGTCGGGTCGTTCGTCCCGTCGTTCGGCTGGCTGCGCGCGTGCGCGGACCTACCGAGAGCGCCGGCGGAGTGATTGACTGGAGCCGGTGCGAGGTCCGACGGACCGGGAGGGAGCCGCAACACCGGCATGGCTGCAGCTCGCCGACGCCGTGATCGGTCGGCTCGCGGGGACGCGGACGGAGGCCGGCCCCGGACCCGAGGAGCTCGACCGGAGCGTGGCGGCCGCCCGAACGGCCTTCGCATCTGAACTCGAGGAGCCGACCCCGTTCAGCGCGCTCGCCCACAACGCCGCACTGTCCGTCGACGAGGCCGAGGTCCTCGCCGTGGCCGCCGCGGTCGAGGCCGACCCCGGCCGCGAGCGACTCATCGCCGCCGTGTTCGGCGACGCGACACTGCATCGCCTGACCCTGCACACCGTGGCGTCGTTGTTCCCCGGGGATCACCTCGGCGTGCGCGCCGCGGGACCCGACGGCGCGCTGCGGCGGGCCGCCCTGATCGACGTCGTCGAGGAGGGACCGTGGGCGACGCACGAGATCGTCGTCCGCCCACCGGTGATGTGGGCACTCGTGGGCGAACAGTCACGCGATCCCGACCTGCCGCTGGGAACGTCACTGGTGCTCGGCGACGAGGACTTCGCCGGCGGCTATCCGTTCGTCGCCGTCACCGGAGATGACCGCGTTCGCCGGCTGCAGCAGGCGACCCACAGCACGGCGGGCCACCGCTTCGTCGTCACCAACCTGCCGGCCCACGACACCGAATGGGCAGCCGTCGTCCGTGAGGCGACCATCGTCGGTGCTGGGATCATCGTCGAGTTCGACGACGAGCTGTCGCCCGACGGGCGGCGACCCAACCGGGGTCGAGACCTCCCACGCGCGCGGTGAACCCGTCGTTACGTCGGCGGTGTTCGCCACCTCGATCTCGATCACCGTGACCTGGCCGGGCGTCACCGGAGCCCCGAGGGGCCGCAGCTCGGTGCGCATCAGGGTCTCGCCTGCTGTTCCGGCGCGTCGAAGCTGTCGTGGCCGGGCCGGCAGCGCCGGAACCCACCACGACCGGGAGGGGTCGGGCGGACCCGCCTGTCACGGGCACCCCCCAATCCGGCACGGAGGCTCGTCAGCACAGCACGACTCGACCCGAATGCCCCCTTCCGGGGGAACCGTCACGCTGCGTGGTGGATCCGTTTGAATCTGGATCTCGTCGCCGGGCTGAGCCGCGACGAGGAACCGGCCCGACGCGTTGACCGTCGCCGAACCGTGCGGGGAGATGACCGTCGCACCCACCGCGGCGGGGTCGGCGATCTCGCCGGCGACCCGCCGAACGGCCTCGAGGGGCAGCACGTGCCGGTCGTCGCGGAACGAGACGCGGGTCTCGAAGACCTCGGCGGGCGGGCCGGCGGGGGTGAAGACGTCAGTGTCGACTGCGGTCACGACGAGGACGCTGATGCCGGGCTTGAGTTGGCCCTCGAGCGCCTTGAAGAGATCGAGGTTCTCCTCACCGGACCGGGCCATGATCAGGGCCAGCGGGCGGAGCACGCGAAGCGGCTCGGCGACGAACTGCGCCGGGACGTCGCTGTGGGCGAGGATCGAGCGCATCAGCCCGGCGAGGAGGGCCCGCTCGTCGCCGTGATCCGCGGTCCACGCCGCGGCGAGGTAGCGCAGCTCGACCCGTGGCAGGGCGAGGCGCCGGACGAGTCGACCGTCCCGCTCGAGCTGCTCCATCCCGGTGCGGGCGCGGTCCGTGCTCCGGGAGATGTTCCACAGGAAGAGGTTGACCGTCGGCCGGTTGAGCTTGGAGCTCCAGTCCCGGTCCGGCGCCTCGAACGACACGTCGACGTCTTGGGCGCTCAGGGGCACGGTGGCCCGGAAGAAGGCCTCCAGCGTCTGGTCGATGAGGTCTAACACGGGCGCTGACGACCTCCCTCTTCGAAGTCAGCGCCGGCAAGTAGGGGTTGCAGCGGCCATACTAGTTCACGCCCGGCGACCCGTCCGCAGCGGTGACAGCCCTGGATCTGCACCCGTTCGGTATTTGGGCGGGACTGTCCCAAACAGTGATCTGGGCGGGATTCGTCGCACCTGTCGCGACGAATCCCGCCCATTTCGCGAGGGCGCCGGCCTAGTTACGGATCGGCGCGACGTACGGATTCTCAGGATTGGCGCCCTGCAGCTGCCACACCTCGTGGCCGTAGTTGCCGAACACGAGGAACTGGTCCGGGCCGGGATCCTTGGTGTCGCCCCGGTGGAAGATGTAGGCGAGCTGGTCGGCGCCGTCGACGAGCGGGACGTGGAACTCGATCCCGAAGACATCCGAGCCTGCGGGCGTCAACGGCGCCGGCCATTGTGTCTCCGATGCGGCCCCGGTCCACACGTGCAGGCCCCAGAAGTCCATGAAGTTGCTGCTGGTCGAGTCGCCGTAGTCGCCCGCCGGGCGGCGGTAGTGGATCGTGGCGAAGTCCTCGGCGGCGCCCCGCGACGGATAGACGACCTGCTCCCCCACCTGGAACCACGCCGACGGTGTCGCGGTCGGCGTGAAGACCTGGTCGACGATGTCCGCGACGCCGTTCTTGCGGATCGTGACCGACAGCGGCTGGGACAGGTCCGGCGGAGCGAGCAGGAAGACCGCGCCGTAGTCGTCGATGGCGTTGGGCGGCAAGCCAGATCCACCTGGCGAGGCGTCGAGCGTCACTCCCGAGCAGTCCGGAGCGCACGCGTAGTGGACGGTCGCGTGGCCCTGGGCTGCGGCTTGCGACGTGTAGATGTTCGCGTCTCCCTGGCGCAGCCAGATCTCCGGGTTGGCCGCCGGGTCGAAGCTGCGGTCCGGGCTGTTGTCCGGATCCTTGGCGTCGCCGCGGTGGACGATGAAGTTGACCGGGCGGCTGTCGTTGGCCAGCTTGACGAAGGCGAAGCGGCCGTACTCGTCCTCGCCGAGGAAAGGCTTCGGCGTCGGCCACTCGGTGACTTCGGCCGGGTCGATGGCGTCGCCCCACAGGTGCAGACCCCAGAAATCGTTGAAGTTGCCGGTCGTATGGTCGCCGTAGTCACGGGCCGGACGGTTGTAGTGGATCAGGACATACGGGTTGACCGGGGCCTCCCGCGCCGGGAACTCGACGCCGACGTCCACGACCTCGTCGGAGGCGAGATGTCCGTCGAGGTCGCTGACGATGGCGCGGAACGACAGCGGCGTGTCCTCGTGGCCGCGCAGGTGCGAGGCGTCGTAGAACACCCGGTACGGCGGGTTGTCGTCGGTGCCGATCGGCACGTACTCGCCGTTGCCTTCGCGAACGGCGAAGGTGACTTCCGCCATGGCGTCCCGACCGAGGTCGGCCCGCACCTCGATGCGATCGTCGACCTGGTGGCCGTCCATCGGTGTGGTGTGGATCGGCACGGTGGTGCCGTCAGCGAGGCTGGTGATCTCGATCGCCGGAGCCGCCGGGCTGCTCGGAACCGTGGCCTTGGCCCGGTAGATGACGAACCCGAGCGGGGGCACGGTGACGGTGAGGGCGCCGTCGGACCCCGTCCGGAGCATCTCCGGCACGCCCTTCTTCGGCGTCGAGACAAGCTGGTACCTGGCATCGGGGGCGGAGTACGTGGGCACGGCGGCGGTGGCCGGGGCTTCGCTGTTGTTGAGGGCGACCACGAACTCGATCCGCTCGTCGCCGTCGATGCGGGAGAAGGCGTAGATCCCGGGCCCGTCGGAGCTGTACCGGTTGATCTGGGCTCCCGACCGCAGCGCCCGGTACCGCGCGTGGATCCGCGCGTAATCCTCGATCGTCTTGTACAGCGGATGGTTCCGGTCGAAGTTGTTGTCGGCGGATGTCTTGTCGGTACCGATCAGTTCGTTGTCGGCGTAGCTGGCGACGAAGTTGGCGAACATGTCCTCGCGCGCGTCCTTGTCGCCGCCGTCGCCGACGAACCCCTGCTCGTCGCCGTAGTAGACGACCGGCTGGCCGCGGGCGAAGAACATCAACGCGTGGGCCAGCTTCGACCGGGCGAGCAGCTCGGCGTCACTCGCCCCCTTCTGGTCGACACGTTGCAGGAAGTAGCCGATCCGGCCCATGTCGTGATTGCCGAGAAACGTCGGTTGGGCGTAGGCGTTGCTGTCGGTGTCGGTGTAGTAGTCGTCGGTCGCGAAGAAGTCGCGCAGGTTGTTCGTCGGCGCGCTCTGGGAGGCAAAGCCGCGGGCGGCGAGCTGGAAGCCGAAGTCGATCGTCGACTGGAGCTTCCCCTTCGTCGAGAACTCGCTCATGAAGCGGGAGCCGAACTGCTGGTCGAACACCTCCCCGAAGGCGAAGAAGTCGGCGATGCCCCGCTCCTCGGCGGCTTTCATGATGGCGGGGCCGAACGCCTGCCAGAACTCCATGTTGACGTGCTTGGTGGTGTCGATCCGGAACCCGTCGACGCCGAACTCGTCGATCCAGAACGAGTAGATGTCGATCATCCCCTCGACCACCTCGCGACGCTCCGTCCACAGGTCGTCGAGGCCGAAGAAGTCGCCGTAGAGCGAGTTCTCGCCCGAGAAACTGGTGTTCCCGCGGTTGTGATACAGGAGCGGGTCGTTCAACCACGCCGGGTTCTTGGTCGGTTGCGCCGGCACGATCGGCTTGTACGGGAACGAGTCCGGGCCGACGGGCGGGAACGTGTAGTCGGACTGCCCGGAGTACGCGTAGTCGCTGTCGTCGAAGGTCTGACCGCTCGTGTCGCGGTACGGGAAGTCACGCTTGTTCCGGTAGCCGCTGTTGTCTTCGAGTTGGATCACGTCGGCGGTGTGGTTCGTGACGATGTCCATGAACACCTTGATGCCGCGGCGATGGGCCTCGTTGACCAGATGGCGGAACTCCTCGTTCGTGCCCAGGTGCGGGTCGACCCGGAGGAAGTCGAGGATCCAGTAGCCGTGGTACCCCGCCGAGTGGCCGAAGAGGTCGGTGGTGTCCGACTGCACGGTCTGATTGGCGTAGATCGGTCCGACCCAGATGGCGTTGATGCCGAGCTCGTCGAGGTACGGCAGCTTGCGCCGCAAGCCCTCCAGGTCGCCGCCGTGGTAGTAGCCCTTCTGGCTCGGCAGGTACCCGTGGGTCAGGACCTCCTGCTCGGTCCCGTTCGGCCGGCACACGCCGGTGTAGTCACCGCAGTTGTTGCTGTGGTCGCCGTCGTTGAACCGGTCCGGGATCGCGAAGTACAGCACCTCGTCGACGAACGGGTGCCGGACCGGGTCCCGCACGAGGTCGGCGTCGTCGACCGGCCCGGCCGGGATCACGCTCACGCGTGTGTGATGGTCGCGTTCGTTGTAGCTGACGATCACCCGGTCGCCGTTGGCGACGGTGAACGGGATGTTGGCGCCGCCCCGCTCGCCGTTGAGCCCGTAGTTCTCGTCCCACGCCTCGTTGATCGCGACCTTGAGCTCGTAATCGCCAGGCGGCAGCGCCGCCGTCGAGAGCCGGGCGATGCCGTCGCCGTCGGGGTCCTGGAGCCAGGTGCGCAGGCAGCTCGGATCCCAGTCGCCGGGGCATCCGAGCTCGCTCTGCCAGCTGCCCGGAGCGACCGCGATGATCGACGAGTGGTTGTCGGTGACCCAATGGCTGTCGGCATCGAAGTAGAACTTGACCGTGGCCGGCTCGGCGAGGGTGAGGACGATGTTGGTGCCGTCACGCCTCGCGTTCTTGCCGTAGTTCTCGGTCCACGAGTCGTCGAGCGCAGCCTTGTACTCCCATGTGCCGGCCGGCAGATCGAAGCTGCCCTGCCACACGTCGTCGTCGGCGTCGAACGTGAGGTGGGTCGCCGCACAGGCCGGATCCCAGTCGGTGAGACAGCCGAGCTCGCTCTGCAAGCTGCCGGCGATGGTCACGGTCGTCGCGTCGGCGCTGACGGCGGCTGGTGGTGATACCGCCCCGGACACGGCCACGACTGATGCCCCGAGGGCCGTTACCAAGGCGAGTGCGAGCTCTCGTCGTCCCATTGGATCCTCCCACGCCCGCTTGACCGACCGGGCGAGCCTAGGACAGCGGCGGGTGACCCCTGGTCGGACGCTCAGGCGTTGCTGGACCGCTGCGTGCCGACGAGCTCCTGCCCGTCGCGGCTGGTGAGGATGCAGAGGACCTCGCGGTCGTCCTCCTTGTTCCAGCCGTCGAGGCTGGGCACGATCCAGGTGTAGGAGAGTGAGGAATCGAAGGCGCTGATTCCGACGAACGGCTCGAAGGCGTCAAGGCACGCGACCTGGGCGAACGAGCTGAGCTCCTCCTCGCCCGGGTAGACGTCTTTCCCGGCGTATTCGCGCGTGCCGTAGATCTCGTGGGTGTGGGGGACTGCGCAGTCGATGACCGGCAGGGTCTCGACCTCATCCGGGAGATCCTCGGTGACCTGGAGGCACACCGGATGGCGGCGGCTGGCGTTGATCTCGAGCACCGGCACGTCGTGCGGTTCCCGAGGGTCGCTGCTGTCGTCGCCGCCGCACGCGGCGAGCGATGCCACCGCCAAAACGAAGAGATACGGCGCCGTCCGCACCATCACGGCGAGGGTAATTCGACGCTCACTGGGTGAACGCGCAGAACTCGTTGCCCTGCGGATCGGCGAGCACGGTCCACTGGATCGCGTCGTCGCGGGCCCGCAGCACGGTGGCTCCGGCCGCGACCAGCGCCTCCACGTCCGCGGTCGTCACGTCCCAGTGCCAGCGGTTCTTGGCGACCCGGGCGTCGGGAACGGGGACGAACTTCATCGTGATGTCGCCGAGGCCGGCCGCCCGGTTGAGCCAGCGCGGCGTGCCGTCCGGGCCGGGGCCGACCTCGCCGCCGATCACCGACTGCCACCAGGCCGCCAGCTCCTCGGGCGCGGCGCTGTCGACGCACAAGGCGACGACTCGGGCCGGCGGTCGACCGCCGGCGCGCCGAACCTCCGGAAACACGCAGAACTCGTTGCCCTCGGGATCGGCGAGCACGGCGAACGTCCCGCGGTCGGCGATCAGCCGGGCGCCGAGGTCGAGCAGCTCGCGGGGCGAGGCGGCGTGCAGATCGAGGTGCACGCGGTTCTTCCCGACCTTCGGCTCGGGTACTTCGTTGATCCAGATCGTCGGCGTCCCGTCGCGCAGCACGGCGTCCCTCCCGCCGGCCCCGCTCGCCTCCATGCCCAGCGCAGTGGCCCAGAACCGGGCCGGAACCCACGGTTCGGCGGCGTCGATGCAGAGGTCCTTGAACGCGGCGAGCGCCACGGTCAGAGCGTACGGCTGCGCAGCAGTTGGTCGTCGCGGTGCTCGACGAGCGCCGCCCCGAGGAACCGGTATGTCCATTCCTGGGCCAGGGCGCGGGTCTCGGCGAACACGATCGGCACCGCCGGGAACCGGGCCTGCGCTTCCCCGATCCCTTCCGCGACGACCGCCGGCCGGACCCGCTCGAGCTTGAAAACGGACGAGTAGCGATCCTCGACCACGACGGCCGCGCGCGGCAAGGCGTCCAGGGCGGCGAGGAGGTAGCGGAGCTTGCCCGTGGTCAACGTCGAGACGAGATCGGCCAGGCTCTTGCGCTCGACGGCGGCGACGACGACGCCGTCCGCCGCCACGGCGTAGTCGCCGGCCGGGAGGGCTTGGCGGATCGTCGTCGCCTGTTGCCCGCCGAACTTCCAGGCGTACCGCTCATGGCTGTCGACGAGGATCTCCAGGATCTGTCCCGACGCCCGCTTGGTCGGCAGGCTGACGTTGGGACGGGCCTGCTTGGCCGTGCGCGCGCTCTGCCAGAAGATCACGTCGCGACCCCGCGCCCTGGTGAACACGAACTGCGAGCGGTTCTCCCGGCCGCGGTCCAGCACGAGGTCGATCGCGGCCCCGCGACGGACGCAGGACCGCACCGGGACCCGTTCGACGATCTCGGGGTCGAGCGGCCAGTCAGCCTGATGGCAGTAGAGCTTGGAGGCGCGGGGCCAGAGGTCGCGGACCTTGAGCACCGTGCCGGCGGAACCGATCGGCAGCTGGACGAGGTAGGGCAGGCTCGACCCTTCTTCGGGGTTGCGCGCGATCATGAACTCTCGCACCGCGCCCGACGATACGGTCCGCGCGGTGTTCGTGCTGGCCCTCGAGGTCGAACTGCGCATCGTCGACGCCCACTCGCTGAAGGACAAGCGCCAGGTCGTCAAGTCGCTCGTCGAGACGGTCCGGCGCCGCTTCGGGATCTCGGCGGCCGAGGTCGGCCGGCAGGACAGCTGGCAGCTGGCAACCCTCGGCTTCGCCGTGGTGGCGTCGAGCGCCCGCCAGGCGACGCTCGTGATCGACGAGATCGACCGCTTCGTG
Organism: Actinomycetota bacterium; assembly: GCA_046723555.1. Lineage (GTDB taxonomy): Bacteria > Actinomycetota > Acidimicrobiia > Acidimicrobiales > Ilumatobacteraceae > JALZMG01. The sequence goes on from JBKOUV010000007.1 coordinate 18,163, forward strand.
TGGTCGCAGCCGGGGGTCGACGTCGTCTCGGCCGAGCGCACGTGGCTCGACTGATCGGCGTCACCCGTTCTGTGTCACCACATCCGCGTTCGACGACGGATGCGGTGAAACAAACTCAGAGGCGGTCGGCGGGGTAGCCCGGATACGACTCTTTGAACACGCCGGAGTGGAGGAGCACGGCGGCGACCGGGGTGCCGGTGGCGGCGTCGGTGACCGTCGATCGGGTCCAGTACGACTCGGTCCGCCGGCTCTGGCTCAGCCCGACGACCTCCCGCTCGACGAGGTAGGGCTGGTCGACGAACACCGGTCCGGCCAGCAGCCGCAGCTCCAGGTCGAGGAACAGACCCAACGACGGGGTGCGCACCGGGAAGCCCCGCCCCGCCTTGTTGGTGAGCACGCTGATCATCTCCATCGGCACGATCGGGCGACCCCATGGCGACGTTCGCCCACCGTCGGGCGTGTACCACGGGTGCGGCTCGGTGATCTGGGCGACCTTCTGGGCCAGTGAGAACGGGTACAGCGGCCCGTTGCTCTCGTCGTAGGTGATCGTGGTCGGCTCGTCGTCGGAGACCCGCATGCCGAGCTCGAGCCGGTCGACGACGAAGAGCTGGCCGGGATCGCCCTGGGCGGCCCGTCGCGCCTCCAGCTCGGTCTCGGGACGGTCGGGGCCGATCGAAGCGGTCCCGCTGAGGACCGGTTGGCCGTCGAGCTTGTGCGCTTCGATCCGGGCCGACTCGCTGCCGGTCGTCGTCAGCGAGGCGACCACCTGCTCGCCGGCGAACACCATCGTCCGGAAATGGGCGCTGATGCAGCCCCGCTCGAACCACGACGGGCCCCAGAGGGCGACGGCCAGGGGGTCGAACTGGCTGAAGTGGGTCGGGCCCTCGATCGGTGCGCCGGTGAGCCCGAGCGATGCCGCGATGTCACCGTCGTGGACGCTCGGGTGACCGTCGTACGACTGCTCGGCGAGCATCTGGGCGGGCGACCGGACCGGTCCGGTCAGGGTGATCTCCGTCGCGAACGTCATCGCGGTGACGCTACGCAGCCCCCGCCCGCACAGCCTCACCGGCGAATGTCGAGCAACGGCTCGTGGGCGTCGAGGACCCGTTGGAGAACCTCGGCGACCGTGCGCCGCTCGGTGGCCGTGAGATGGCGGTTGAAGTGCTGGTTGATGCCAGCGAGGTAGGCGGGGGCCGTCCGCCGGAACGCGGCGCGCCCGGCGCGAGTGATCGTCGCCAGCGTCGCCCGGCCGTCGGCGGGATCGGCGCGGCGCTCGACGAGGCCCGCCTCCTCCAGCTCGGTGACCAGGCGGCTCACTCGCGTGCGCGACAACACGACGCGGGCGCCGAGGTCCTGCATCCGGAGGCAGCCCTCCGGCGTGCCGGCCAGCTCCAGCAGCACGTCGTACCACGTCAGCGGGATGAGGCCCGCTCCGGCCAGATCACGCTCGATCGCCCGCACGACGCGGTCCTGGACCAGCAGCACCGCCCGCCATGCGGCGACCGGGTCGTCCTGAGCCATGGTCGGCAGCGTAGCAGCCTCTTGCGTGCGGACGCACACATCTGTATAGTTGCGTGCACACGCACACATCTGTGACAACGATCGGAGACCCACCATGAGCACCACCCCCACCGCCGAGCGGATCGATCTGCCCGCCGGGACATGGCGAGTCGACCCCGGGCATGCCGACGTCGGCTTCGTCGGCCGGCACTTCGGGCTGACCAAGATCCGGGGCCGGTTCACGGGCGTCGACGGCACGGTCACCATCGCCGATCCGATCGACGAGTCGTCCGTCGACGTGACCATCGCCATGGCCACGGTCGAGTCCGGCGACAGCACGCGGGACGACCACCTCCGCTCGGCGGACTTCTTCGACGTCGCATCCCACCCGACCGCGACGTTCCGGTCCACGGCCATCACGATCGCCGAGGGCGCCGGCCGCCTCTCGGGCGAGCTGACGATCAAGGACGTCACCCGCCCGGTCGAGCTCGACGTCTCCTACCTCGGACGGGTCACCGACCCGTGGGACAACGACCGCCTCGTGTTCAGCGCCTCCGGGCTGATCAACCGCGAGGACTGGGGACTGACCTGGAACATGGTGCTCGAGGCCGGCGGCTGGCTGGTCTCGAAGGAGATCCGCCTGGAGATCGACGTCGAACTGCTCGCGGTGAAGTAGTAGAAGAGCGCGATGCACCCTGACGTCGCCGTACTCGCCCCACTGCTCGGGACGTGGGAGGGCGACGGTCAGGGCCACTACCCGACCATCGAGTCGTTCGCCTACCACGAGCAGGTGACGTTCGGCCACGTCGGCAAGCCGTTCCTCGCCTACGCCCAGCGCACCACCGCCGCCGACGACGGCCGGCCGCTGCACGCCGAGACCGGCTACTGGCGGGTCCCGGCCCCAGGTCGGATCGAGTTGGTGCTGGCCCATCCGACGGGCATCACCGAGGTCGCCGAAGGCACCCTGACCGTCGAAGGCGACGCGCTGTCGCTCGAGGTCACCGCCACCGCGATCGGGCGAACCGCGAGCGCCAAGGAGGTGACCGGCCTCACCCGATCGTTCCGTCTCGACGGCGACGAGCTCAGCTACCAGGTGGGGATGGCCGCCGTCGGCCAGCCGCTCCAGTCCCACTTGAGCGCCCTCCTGCGCCGTCGCGACACCGGCTGAGCAGCGAATTGTCACACGCCGTTACGGTGGATCGTCTCCCTTATCGAGGAGGCACCACCATGAGAATTCTCATTGCCGGCGCCACCGGTGCGCTCGGCACGCAACTCGTTCCCCAACTCGTCGCCGCCGGCCACGACGCGGTCGGCATGACCCGAACCCCGTCGAAGCAGGACGCCGTGCGGGCGCTCGGCGCCGATCCGGTCGTCGCCGACGCCCTCGACCCCGACGCCGTGGCCCGTGCGGTCGCCGGCGCCGAACCCGACGTCATCGTCCACCAGCTCACCGCGCTCTCCGGTGATCTCGACATGCGCCACGTCGACCGGTTCTTCGCCTCGACCGACCGCCTCAGAATCGAGGGCACCGACCACCTGCTCGCTGCCGGGCGGGCGGCAGGCGTCAAGCGGATCGTCGCCCAGAGCTACGCCGGCTGGCCGTACGCGCGGACCGGGGGGCCGGTGAAGCGCGAGTCCGACCCCCTCGATCCCGATCCGCCCGAGCGATTGCGCTCCGCGCTGAGCGCGATCCGCCACGTCGAGGAAGTGGTGCCGTCGATCGACTGGGCCGACGGGCTCGTCCTCCGCTACGGGGCGTTCTACGGACCGGGAACGGGCGTCAGCCGAGCGCCGGACGCGGCGACGTCGAAACAGGTACGGCGCCGACAGTTCCCGATCGTCGGCGACGGTGGCGGGGTGTGGTCGTTCGTTCACATCACCGACGCGGCAGCGGCCACGGTCGCCGCGGTCGACCATGGTTCGCCCGGGATCTACAACGTCGTCGACGACGACCCGGCGCCGGTCCGGGAGTGGCTGCCGGCACTCGCGGCCGCACTCGATGCCAAGCCGCCGCGGCGGCTGCCCCGGTGGCTCGCCCGGCTCGCGGTGGGCGAGGCCGGCACAGTGATGATGACCGACGTGCGAGGAGCGTCGAACGCCAAGGCCGAGCACGAGCTCGGCTGGAAGCCGCGTTACGCGAGCTGGCGCCACGGTTTCGTCGAGGGGCTCGGCTAGCGCGACCCCGACAGTTGCTTCTCGAACCAGTGGTGGGCGTACGGCTCGTCGTTGAACGCGTCGACCTCGCGGTAGCCGGCCGAGCGGTACAACCCGATCGCCTCGGACAGGGTGGCGTTGGTCTCCAGCCGGACCACGTCACTGCCGCTGGCGGCGGCGCAGCGCTCGAGCTCGGTGAGGAGGCGACGGCCGATGCCGAGGCCGCGTGCCGACGGGGCGACCCACATCCGCTTGAGCTCGGTCGGCGCGTCGCCATGGAACTTGAGCGCCCCGCAGCCGATCGGCTCGGCCCGGAGCGTGGCGATCAGGAACACTCCCGCCGGCGGGCGCAGCTCGTCGAGCTCGGCGGGGATGCTGAGCGCCGGGTCGAACCCGGCGTCGAAGCGCCGGTTGAGCTCGGAGAAGTACTCGATCAGGCAGTGCTGGGCGTCGCGGTCGGCCGGATCGACGACGTCGACCTCGACGAGGGCGGCGGTGACAAGCCGTTCGACGTCGACCATCGCGCTCACCAGCTGCTGCCGCTGCGACTCGCTCAGTGGTTCGAGCAGCGATCGGGCCAGCTCGTCGCTGCGCCGGTCGAGCACCGTTCGCTCGGCCGAGCCCTTCCTGGTGAGACGGGCGGTGCGCACGCGCCCGTCGAGCTCGCTCCGTCCGACCCGGACGAGCCGGGCCGCCTCTAGCGAACGGAGGAGACGGCTCAGGTACCCGGCGTCGAGTCCCAGCCGCGAGCGCAGCGTCCGTACGTCGCATCCCGCCTCCCCGATCTCCCACAGCAGGCGCGCCTCGCCGAGCGGACGGTCGCGGGCGAGGTAGTGGTCATTGAGGGCACCGACTCGTTGGGTGACGAGCCGGTTGAAGCGGCGGACTTGCTTGACTTGCTCGACCGTCATATCTCTGACGTTAGTCAGAGACATCGGCGAGCACCGGCTCGGGTTCGACCGGGACCGGCGCCGGCCGGCGCCCGTGGATCGCGATCGCCGCGATCCCGAGCACGGCGACGATCAGCGGCACGACGAACGCGGCGTGGAAGCCGTCGAGCAGGGCCTCGGGCGACCCGTCGTCGCCAGTGGCGGCGCCGTTGACGGCGGTGACCACGGCGAGGACGAGCGCCCCGCCGAACTGGAACGAGGTGTTCACGAGCCCGCCGGCGAGCCCCTGTTCCTCGGCTGCGATGCCGTTGGTGGCGGCGATGTTGAGCGGACCGTAGGCGAGGGCGAAGGCGAGGCCGGCGAGCACGAACGTCGGGAACATCGCCGTCCAGTACGGCGAATCGAATCCGATCGGCACGAACAGCGCGAACGCCGCCGCGGCCGAGGTCAGCCCAGCGACGATCACTCGGGTGACGCCGAACCGGGCGACGAGCCGGGGTGTGAGGCTCGGGGCGAGCAGGGCGACCATCGCGCCGCCGGGGAAGATGGCCAGCGCGGTCTCGATCGCCGACCAGCCGCGCAGCTGTTGCATGTACAGGACGGCGAGGAACTGGAACCCGACCCACGACCCGAACAGTGCCATCGCCCCGACGTTGGCCCGCACGAGCGACGACGAGCGGAGGATGCCGAGGCGGACGAGCGGGGATGGAGTCCGTCGTTCGACCGCCACGAACGTGGCGAACAGGGCCGCAGCCGCGGCGAACCCGAGCAAGGTCCGAGGCGAGCCCCATCCGTTGTCCGGCGCTTCGACGACGGTGTAGACGAGCAGCAGCATCGCGGTCGTGACCGTGACCGCGCCGGCGGCGTCGAACGAGCGTCTGCGGAGTGACGGCGGCCGACCCGAGTCCGGCACGAGCGGGATCGCGGCCAGCAATGTGATCAGCGCCAGCGGCACCGGAAGGAGGAGCGTCCAGCGCCAGCCGACCTCGGTGAGCAAGCCGCTGAGCACGAGGCCGAGCGAGAAGCCGGTCGCCCCGGTCGCCGTGTAGACGAGCAGGGCCTTGTTGCGGGCCGGGCCCTCGGCGAACGTCGTCGTGATGATCGAGAGCCCGGCCGGCGCGGTGAACGCGGCGCTGACGCCCTTGACGAACCTGGTGGCGATGAGCACCGACCCGCTCGTCGCCAGCCCACCCAGTCCGGAGAAGAGGAGGAACGCGCCCAGCGCGATCAGGAAGACGCGGCGCCGGCCGAGGAGGTCGGCGGCGCGCCCGCCGAGCAACAGGAACCCGCCGTAGCCGAGCACGTAGCCGCTCACCACCCACTGCAGCGAGCTGGTGGACATCCCGAGGTCGTCGCGGATCGCCGGGAGGGCGACCCCGACCATCGACACGTCCAAGGCATCGAGGAAAATCGCCCCGCAGAGCACGACGAGCGTGCCCCAGGCGCGTCCACTGAGCGTGGTGGTTGGCATGACCGGCTCCTTCCGTAGGGGTGACGGAATCGGACCATCCGGTCCCGGACCGAACAGTCCGAATCATGCGCGCGAGGTTCGGGCGTCGTCAAGAGTGAATCGGACCGCACGGTCCGGTAGAGTTCGTCGCGATGCCAAGACGACCGACGCCTGACGCGCGGGAGCGCATCCTCGACACCGCGTCCCGTCTCTTCTACGACCACGGCGTGCACGCGGTCGGCCTGCAGCAGGTGATCGACGAGTACGGCTGCGGGAAGAACCTGCTCTACCGGGAGTTCCCCAGCAAGGACGAGCTGGTCGTCGCCTGGCTCGAGCGCTGCCACGCCGAATGGGAGGCCCGCATCGACGCCGTGACGGAGTCGATGCGTGGAGACCCTGTCGGCCAGCTCGTCGCGATCGTGGCCGACGCCGCCGAGACCGCGGCATCGCCGGGGTTCCGCGGCTGTGCCATTCGCAACACGCGCGTCGAGTTCCCCGAGCCCGACCATCCCGCCCACCGCGTCGCCGTCGAGCGCCTCACGGGCGTTCGCAGCCGGCTCCGCGACCTCGCCGCCCAAGCGCGCGCCCGTGATCCGGACGCCCTCGCCGATCGGCTGATGTTGATCATCGACGGAGTCAACACGGGCGGCGCGTGGGCCGGTCCCAGGGACCCCGCCGCGGCCGTCGGGTTCGCCAAGGACGTCATCGCGGCCGCTGTGCCCAAGCACATATCCAGGCGAACCCGACGCTCGTAAGCTGGTGTTCGTGGTCGAAGAGACAGCGGGGCTCGTCCCGACACCGTTGCCGACGCCGATGCTGCAGCCGTTCGAGGTGTACGACCAAGCCCTCTTCGACCAGGAGATGGTCAGGGTGTTCGCCCGCTCGTGGGTCTGGCTCGGTGACACCGAGGATCTGCAGGAGCCCGGCGACTTCATCACCGGCCGGATCGGGTACCAGGGGGTGGTCGTCATCCGCCAGGAGGACGGTGAGGTCAGGGGGTTCCTGAACAACTGCCGTCACCGGGCATCCGGCCTCGCCTTCGAACCCGCCGGCCACTGTGGGAAGTCGTTGACCTGCCCCTACCACGGGTGGGCGTACGCCATCGACGGCCGGTTGATCGGTGTTCCCGACGAGCCCCGGATGTACCCCGACGGGCTGCCGCGCGAGCAGTTCGGGCTCGTCCCGATCCGCGTCGAGGTGGCGTGGGACAAGCTCGTCTTCGGCTGCCTGTCCCACCGCGCTCCCTCCTTCGACGAGTGGATCGCCCCGCTGGCCGACCGCTACGAGCGCTACAAGTTCGGCAAGATGACGCGCTTCCACCGCGACCTCGACGAGACGTACCCGATCAACTGGAAGGCGTTCTGCGAGAATTCCAACGACGACTACCACGTCCGGTTCGTCCATCGCCGGCTGAACAAGGTCCGCAAGTCGATGGACACCATCGTGCGCTTCGCCGGCCGCACGACCAGCGGGTACAAGCCGCACAACGTCGAGCTCGACGACCCATCCGGCGGCCGCACCGACCTGCCCGACGAGGACCTGCGCGGCCACTACGCCGACTTCATCTACCCCAACCTCACGCCCCTGCCGTACGCGACCCAACTGATCCTCGTGCGGGCCGACCCCATCGCCCCCGACCGCACCCGGCTGTTCTCCCGCCTGTACGGGCTGGACAAGACGATCGCCGAGGAGGAGGAGCAACTCGACGTCCTCGCCTCGACGAACAAAGAGGACACCGACATGGTGACCGAGCTGATGCGCAACCTGCGGTCCCCCTTCTTCCGGGTCGGACCCCCGACGACCTGGGAGGGCCGGGCCGCCCACGTGATGTCGCTGGTGCGCCAAGACATGGCCACGCCACTCGCACCCGACGAGTTCACCGCCCCATTGGAGGGAGCATCATGACCGGACCCAGTCGACCCCGCTGGACCCACGTCGCCATCCCGGTGAGCGACCTGGACAAGGCGCTCGAGTTCTACACCAGCCTCACCCCGCTCGTCGTCGTCGCCCGCAACGAGGACGAGAACGGGCGGGGGGCGTGGCTGTCGAACGACGAGCAGGTCGAGGACCCGTTCGTGCTCGTCATCGCCGAGTTCCTCCCCGACGTCGCCCGGCGCTTCGGCCGCGAGCCGGGACAGCCGCAGGCGACGCTCGCCCCGTTCGCCCACATCGGCATCGAGCTGCCGACGAAGGAAGACGTCGACCGGGCCGCCGAGCGGGCCCGTGAGATGGGCGTGCTCGAGTGGGAGCCGCGGTGGATGGCCCCGCACATCGGCTACATCTGCTCGGCGCGCGACCCCGACGGCAACGTCATCGAGTTCTCCTTCGACCAAAAGGTGTTCTCGACGATCCGCGAGCTGTGGGGTGACGCCGTTGCCACCCGCAGCTGACGGGCAGTTCGCATCGGCGGTCGGCGCCGGGAAACGGCGGCGGGCCCGGCGGCTGTTCGGCGGCGATGGTCGGACCGTCCTCGTCGCCCTCGACCACGCGGCCTACATGGCAGCCGGCCCGTCGGTCACGGCCGTCTCGGCGTGCGCGGGCGCTGGGCCGGACGGCGTGCTGGTCACGTGGCACACCGCGCGCGCCCACGCCGACGAGCTCGCCGGGACGGGTCTCGTGCTCCGGGTCGACGGCGGCGTGTCCGACCTCGGCAAGCCCGCGACGGAGGATGTGTCCGACGTGATGTACCGGGCCGAGCAGGCGGTGGCGCTCGGCGCCGACGCGGTGGTCCTGCTCGTCTTCCCCGGGGCGCCCGACGAGCACCGCTCGCTGCAGCGGCTCGCCCGGCTGTGCGCCGAGTGCGAGCTGCTCGGCCTGCCGGTGATGGCGGAGATGATCCCGGGCGGATGGGCCCGGGCGGTGGAGTGGTCGGTCGAGAACGTCGCGGCCGCCGCCCGCATCGGCGTCGAGCTCGGCGCCGACATCGTCAAGACGGTCTGCCCGGGGCCGCCGGACGACTTCGCCGCCGTCGTCGAGGCGTGCCCGGTCCCGGTGGTCGCGCTCGGGGGCCCGAAGGTGGACAGCGAGGACGACGTCGTCGCGCTCGCCCGTGGCGTCGTCGAGGCGGGCGCCGCCGGCGTCGCGTTCGGCCGCAACGTCTGGGGCTCCCCCGACCCGGCCAAGCTGATCGCCCGCCTCCACGACGCGGTCCACCAGTCCTAGAGCGCTCCCCCATCTGGGCGGGATCTGTCCCGTTCGATCATCTGGGCGGGATCCGTCGCACCTGTCGCGACGATTCCCGCCCAGTTGCACCAACGAGGCGCGCGCTCAGCGCGCCTCCCGCATCCGGGCGCGCAGGTACTCGAGGATGCGGATGTGCTTGCGGGTGTCGAGCTCCATCAGCTCGATGACGAGCGGCCAGACGTTGGTGTCCCGCAGCGGCTTCAGCGCCGAGCCGAGGGCGCGCAGCCGCCGCCGGTCGTCCCGCTCGGCGTCGAGGAACCGCTCGGTCGGTTCGAGCAGGCGGGCCACGTCGGCGGACGAGAACTGCGGGACGACCGTGTCGCCGTCCCGGGCCTCCGCGTCACGGGCCTCCTGGGCGAGCCGGGCCATGAGCGCGTGGTGCCGCTCCTCGTCCTCGATGATCAGCTCGACCAGGAGGCGGGCGCCGGGCTGGTCGACGGCGTCGACCAGCTCACGGTAGGAGTCGAGGAAGTGCTCCTCCTCGCGGACGTGAGCCTGGAACTCATGGGTGATCCACGTCCACCACTCGGGGCTGAGTTGCTTCACCCGAGGACCTGCTCGACGGAGAACTCGACGTTGTTGCCGTCGGGGTCCCGGACGAGGCAGATGTAGCCGACCACCGGGTTGCGGTACATCGGCCCGAGCACGAGGATCCCTTCCTCCCGCGCCATCTCGGCGATCCGGTCGACGTCGGCCCGTGAGTCGAGCGAGATCCCGAGATGGGAGATCGACCGGAGGAACCCGTACTCCTCCTTGATGTCGCCGGTGATCTGGGTCGGCAGCTTGCCCTCGATGAGCACGATCACGAACCGCGCCGCCGCCTCGGTCTTGTCCTCGCGGTTGGCGATCCACACCGTGCGCAGGCCGGTCTCGTCGTCGACCCGCTGATGGATCACCTCCATCGTCGTGTACTTGGCGTAGAAGGCGAGGTGGTCGTCGAGGCTGCGCACGGGCAGGGCGATGTGGGTGAGGAGGCTGTGGGGCGCGGTGATGCTCATGTGATACCCCTTTCGAACGGCACGGCGAGGGCCGCCGGCTTGCGGTTGCGGTTGGCGAAGAACAGCATCGCCAGGATGGCGAGCAGGTACGGGGCGACGATGAGCAGCTGCGGGGTGATCTTGTAGCCGAGCGCCGGCAGGGCGAGGCGCATCGCGTCGGCGGCGCCGAACAGGAAGCACCCGGCGAGCGTGCCGCTCAGCGTCCAGCCCCCGAAGATCACGGCGGCGTTGACGATGAAGCCGCGCCCGGCGGTCATGTTCTGGTTGAACAGACCGACCTCGGCCACCGACAGGTAGGCGCCGCCGAGCCCCGACAGCAACCCGCAGTAGTAGAGCGACTGGCGGCGGCGCTTGTTGACGTCGATCCCGGTGACGTCGGCCGCTTGCGGGTCCTCCCCGCTGGCCCGCACCTCGAGCCCCCAGCGGGTCCGGCGGACGAGCCACCACGACAGCGGAACCACCGGAATGAGGAGGTAGATCGGCCAGCGGTTGACGAACAGCGGCTCGCCGATCACCGGGATCTCGTTGAGCACCGGGATCCTGATCCGCCCGGCCTGCTTCGGCTCCATGTCGATCGTCTCGAGCAGGAAGCTGGTGAGGCCGAGCAGCAGCACGTTGAGGGTGAGGCCGACGACGAACGTGTTGGCGTTGAGGCGGTGGCTGAAGTTGGCGTGGATGATCGCCACGACGAGCCCGGCGAGCATGCCCAGGAGCAGTCCTCCGACCACACTTCCGAACACGGACGTGCCGAGCACGCCGAAGAACGCGCCGGCGAGCATCATCGCCTCGATCGAGATGTTGAGCGTTCCCGAGCGCTCGGCCACCTGCTCGCCGCACCCGGCGAAGGCGAGCGGTCCGGTCAGCCGGATGGCGCTGGCGAGGATGGTCGTCAAGCTGTCCATCAGACCGCCACCGCGACCGGTTCGGGCTGGCGCTCCTCGCGCGCCGCCTGGCGAGCGCGCTTGATCTGCCGCCGGCGCTCGCGGAGCTCGATGAACACCGGCGGGAAGAGGGCGGCGAGGACGAGCAGCGCCTGCACCACGTTGACCAGGAATCGAGGAACGCCCGTCGCCGCGAGGAGGCCGCCGCCGGCCCGCAAGGCGCCGAAGAAGAACGCCACCGGCACGGTCCAGAGCGGGTTGCCCCTCGCGATCAACGCCACGAGGAGGCCGTCGTAGCCGACGTTGCTGGAGAACCCGGGTTGCATCCGGAACACCGTGCCCGTCAGCATCACCCCGCCGGCCAGGCCGGCGAAGCCACCGCTCAGCAGCAAGGCGCCGGCGCCGAGGGCCACGACGCTCACCCCGGCCCGCCGTGCCGCGACCGGGTTGAGTCCGAGCATTCGCATCCGGAACCCCCAGCGGGTGCGGCGCATCAAGACCGTCACGACGACGAGCGCGGCGATGGCGATGAACACGCCGGTCGAAACGTTGAAGCCGGGGAACTCGCCGACCCGGGGCAGGTGGGTGTCGCCCGGGACCCGGTCCGACTGCGGCAGCGACTGCGGGTTCTCGGTGCTCTCGCGAAGCAGATAGTCGCGATTGACGGCGAACGACACCGCCTCGGCGGCGATGAAGTTCAACAGCAACGTCGTGATCACGACGTCGACCCCGCGTGTGTATCTACAGAGGGCGGCGACCCCCGCCCACAGCGCACCCCCGACCGCCGCCGCGGCGAGGGCGGCGACGATGATCAGGGGGCCGGGCCCGGGCACCTTCAGCGCCACCCACGTGCCGAACAGCGCCCCGATGATCAGCTGACCCTCCGGCCCGATGTTGATGATCCCGGCCCGGCTGGCGATCACCGCGCCGAGGGCGACGATCAGGATCGGTGTCGCCTCGTCGATCGTCAGCCCGAGCGCGGCCCAGTCGCCGAGGCTGCCGTCGTACATCGCCCGGAACACCGAGCCGGGCGAGGAGTCGGTGGCGACGACGATGAGGATCGCCGAGAGGGCAAGGGCACCGGCGATCGCCACCGCGTACAGCACCACGTTGAGGACGATCGACTGAACCCGCCCGACCATCGAGGTCCGGGCGACGCGGAACGCCTGCTCGCTCGCTGTCACCGACTCTGTCATGCGGCCTGCCCGCCCATCATCAGGCCGATCCGCTCGAGCTCGGCCTCTTGGCGGTCCATCACCCCGATCACCCGGCCGCGGAAGATCACCGCCACCCGGTCACTCAGAGCGAGGATCTCCTCCAGCTCGGTGGAGATCAACAGCACGCCGACGCCGGACTCGCGGACCGCCCGCAACTGGTCCGTGATGTACTCGATCGCTCCCACGTCGAGCCCGCGCGTCGGCTGGGCGGCGACGAGCACCTTCGGCGCCCGCGACAGCTCGCGGGCGAGCACCAGCCGCTGCTGGTTGCCACCCGACAGCTGACTCATCGGCGTTTCCGGACTCGGGCACTTGATGTCGAACCGCTGGATCAGCTCGCGCGCCCGGCCGCGGATATACCGCGGGTTGAGGAACCGCCCCGACGACACCTCCTCGAGGTCGCAGAACACCAGGTTTTCGGCGACCGACATGGCGAGCACGCAGCCCGACTCGTGGCGGTCCTCCGGGATCACGCCGACGCCGGCGCGCATCATCGCTCCGGGTCGCCCGGTCGGCACGGCGCGGCCGTCGACCTCGACCCGGCCCGAGTTGAGGGCGAGCAGGCTCGACAGCAGGTCGCCGAGGGCGGCCTGGCCGTTGCCGTCGACGCCGGCGAGGCCGAGGATCTCCCCGGCCCGGACGTCGAGCGTCAACCCGTCGAGCACCTTCCGGCCGTCGGGGGCGACGGCGACGGCGTCCTCGATCCGGAGCACCGGTGTCGTTTTCTGCCAACTCTTGCCACCAGGCGACACTTTTTGACGTTCTGGGCCAACAGTTGGCGATTCGGCGTCGATCACGGCCCCACTCGCCGTCTCCGCGGCGACCTCCATCAGGCCGAGGGCGGCGGCCTCGGTGCGCAGCGAAACCTCCCGGCCGACCATCTCGTGGGCGAGCTGGTTCGCCGTCGTCGTGCTGGTCTCGTGGCGGGCGATGACCCGACCGTCGCGCATGATCGTCACCCGGTCGGTGGCGTGGAGGATCTCGTCGAGCTTGTGGCTGATCAGCACCACGGCCCGGCCCTCGTCCTGCACGACGCTGCGCAGGACGGCGAACAGCTCGTCGGACTCGGCGAGCGTCAGCACCGACGTCGGCTCGTCGAGGATCAGGATGTCCGGGTTGCGACGCAGGCACTTGATGATCTCGACCCGCTGGCGCTGTCCCGTGGTGAGCTCGCCGACTCGGGCCCGCGGGTCGACATCGAGCCCGTAGCGGCGGGCGAGCTCCTCGACGTGGGTGATCGAGGCGCGGGCGTCGATCCGTCCCCGCTCGCCGAGCGTGACGTTCTCCCACACCGTCAGCGCCTCGATCACGCTGAAGTGCTGGTGGACCATCGCCACGCCGAGCTCGGCCGCGGCGAGTGGGTCGGGGATGGCGACCGCGCGCCCGTTGATCAGGATCCGCCCGGCATCGGCCGTGTGGATGCCGAGGAGGATCTTCATCAGCGTCGACTTGCCGGCCCCGTTCTGGCCGAGCAGTCCGTGGATCTCGCCGCGGTCGACGGCGAGGTCGACCCCGTCGCAGGCGACGGTGTCACCGAACCGCTTGGTGATCCCCTCGAGCTGGACCGCCGCGACCGCAGGGGAGGCACGCGGCGGTGCCTCCCCTGTAATCGCCACGTCCGAAACCTCCAAGGGCGCGGATCAGCCGCCGCCGGCCGCTTCGGCTTCGGCGTGCGTGTCGATCTCGCCGTTGGCGATCTGCTGCATCACGTCGTCGACCTGTGCCTGCAGGTCGGCGGCGTTCGGCACGGTGTCGCAGATCTTCACGGTCGGGACCGGGTCGACACCGATGTGGAAGGTGCGGGTCACGCCGAGGGCGACCTTGCCCTGCTCGAAGTCCTTCAGCGCCGAGGCGAAGTAGTCCCCGGGGCTGAAGATCGAGGAGATGGCGAAGGCAGGCTCACCGCAGCGGTCGGTGCCCGGGGTGACGCTGAGCACGTTGTTCTGCTTGCCGAGCTGGGCGACGGCGTCCGTGGCCCCGCCGAGGTACGGGTACAGGATGCCCACGCCCTGGTCGAGCTGGGCCTGGGCGCCTTCCTGGCCGACGGCGGAATCGTCGAAGTCACCGGTGTAGGTCGCCACGGTCGTGGCATCGGGCAACACCTTCTTGATCCCCGCGGTCCACGCGTTGAAGGCGTTGACCGAGAAGTCGAGCTCCGGCCCGGTCACGAACCCGGCCTTGTCGACGCCGAGCTCCTGCATCGCCAGTCCGGTCGCGTAACCGGTCGCGTACTGCCCCTCGAACACGTCGTCGTTGGTCTGGAAGAAGTACGGCGTCTGGTCGATGCCCGCGCCTCCCGCGACGTACCAGACGGTCCCGGCGCAGACGTCTTCCTCGGCGACCGGGACCGCGTCGGCGAGCTCTCCGGCGGCGACGGCAACCATGTCGACGTGCTGCCGGCAGATGTTGCGCGCCTGCTCCTGCGCGTCAGCCGGGTTGATCTTGTCGACGATGATCAGGTCCCAACCGTTGCGGTCGGCGAACTCCCGCGCCGTGACGACGAAGCTCTCGTAGTAGCCGTTGTCGTTGGTGTCGCCCGGGCTCAGCACACCGATCTTCACGGTGCCGTCCTGGTTGACGTCGGGCTGGTTCGCCGGGATGCAACCCTTGGTTCCTGGACACGGCCCTTCCGGCGCGCTGCCGGTCGTGGTGCCGGGTGCCATGGTCGTCCCTGGTGCGGCCGTCGTCCCCGGCGCGCCGGTCGTTGCCGGCGCGGCCGTGGTGCCGGGTGCGGCGGTCGTCCCTGGTGCGGCCGTCGTCCCCGGCGCGCCGGTCGTTGCGGGCGCGGCGGTACCCCCTGCCGAATCGTCGTCGTCATCGCCCCCGCAGGCGCTGCCGACGAGCACCGCGATGGCCGCGAACGCGGCCAGGTGCTTCCATCTGATGTTGCCCATCTGTGCTCCCCTCACTCGGTGTGTTTGAGAATCAGGTTTCCCGGTGTGCTTCCGGAGTCGCGCCCCACTGGATGATCTGGACGTAGTTGCCGTCCGGATCGGCGACGGTGCCGATCAGCCCGAACGACTCCTGCTCGACCGGGCGGACCCAGTTGGCGCCGGCCTCGTTGATCTGCGCCTCGAGCGCCCTCGCGTCGTCGACGTCGAGGTTGATGATCACCCGCGCCGGCTCCTGCGTCGGCCCGCTGACCTCGCTGTGGGTCTCGATGAAGAACTGCACGTTCCCGAACTGGAACGCCCCCATCTCGTTCTCCTTGGTGTCGAACGCCCGGCGGTACCAGTCCTTCATCTGCTCGACGTTCGACGACCCGATGAGGAGGCTGCCGATCGGTGGTGTTGTCATTTGTGTTCCCCCTTCAACAGGAACTTTCGGATCTTGCCCACCGAGGTGCGCGGCAGCTCGTCGACGATCTCGACCCGACGCGGTCGCTTCGCCTTCGAGAGCCGTTGCTCGCACCACGCCAGCAGCTCCGCTTCGACGAGCGGTGGGCGCCCGGGCTGCTGGACGACGAACCCGACGGGAACCTCATCGCGGATCTCGTCCGGTTCACCGACGACGGCGGCCTCGAGCACCGACGGGTGCTCGGCGAGGACCGCCTCGACCTCGACCACCGAGACGTTCTCACCCGCCACCTTGAGCACGTCGCTGCGCCGGCCGGCGAACGCGAATCGGCCGGTGTCGTCGCGCACGGCCAGGTCGCCGGTGCGCAGCCATCCATTCACGAACGCGCTCGAAGTGGTCGCCGGATCGTCGAGGTACTCGGCGAACAGCGTGACGCCCGGCTCGCCACCGACGACGATCTCGCCGACCTCTCCGTCCGGCACGGGCTTGTCGGTGCCCTGTCGGCGCAGGTCGACGGAGCATCCGAGCGTCGGGAACCCCATCGAGTCGTGGACCGGGTCGACGGCCCGGTTGGTGAGCACGGCGGGGATCGTCTCGGTCATCCCGTAGAGCTGCCGGGGCCGGCAGCCGAAGAGCCCGGCCACCTCGTCGTACTGGTCGGCGGTGACGTTCTGGGCGTACCAGCAGTGGCGGAGGCGTACGCCCGCTACCGGGGTCGCGCCCCGGGCCAGGATCATCCGCAGCGGCGCGGCGAACAGGCTGGCGTGGGTCGCCTCGTGCCGGGCGGCCTGGGCGAGGAACCCGCTCGCCGAGAACGTGTGCATCAGGGCCACGCTCGCTCCGACGGAGATCGCCGCGGCGAAGGAGTAGTACTGGGCGTTGGCGTGGAACATCGGGAGCACGACGAGCTGCCGATCCACCGCCGCGAGCCCGGCGGCGGCCGCCATCACGTCGCCGGCGAAGGCGTAGTTCGCCTGGGTGACGACGACACCTTTCGGGGCCGACGTCGTGCCGGACGTGAACATGACCGCGGCCCGCTGGCGCGGTTCGGGTCGGGCCGGCGGCCAGTCGGTTGGGTCGACCCGCAGCCCGTCGACCTCGGGGTCGGCCTCGTCGACGGCGACGACCTCCGGCCCACCCGCGGCACCTTCCCGGTACGTCGCCGCACGTGCGGTCGCGCACACGCCGACGACGGGCGACGTGCGCTTGACGTGCTCGGCCAGCTCGGGCGCCGTGGCGGCTGGATCGGAGGGGACGATCCGCGCCCCGAGCTGCGTCGCGGCGAGCCACACGGCGACGAACGCCGGCGAGTTGGCGAGGGCGAGGTGCACTGCGCTCCCAGGGACCACCCCGCGGCGGACCAGGTCGGCGGCGACGGATGCGACGAGCCGGTCGAACTCGCCGTACGTCCAGTCGGTCACACGGCCCTCGGCGTCCTCGAACGTCAGGAACGGCCGATCGCCGGCGTGCTCGACCGCCGAGCGCCACCTCCGAGCGAACGTCGCGGTCACGACGCGACCGCCTCGCCGTAGCCGCCTCCACCCGGGAGCTCGAGGCGCACGACGTCTCCGGAGTGGAGGTCGATGCGCTTCTGCGTGCGCACCGGTTCGCCGTTGACGACGAACCGTCCGGACGCGCCCGACGCGCCACCGAACAGGCCCTGCGGCGGATGGGCCAGCCGGCTGGTGACGGCGTTGAGCGTCCAGTCCCGGCCGTTCTCCACGGTGAACTCGATCACCTGCCCGAGTCCGCC
The DNA here is from genome assembly GCA_046723555.1 of Actinomycetota bacterium. Lineage (GTDB taxonomy): Bacteria > Actinomycetota > Acidimicrobiia > Acidimicrobiales > Ilumatobacteraceae > JALZMG01. The sequence goes on from JBKOUV010000007.1 coordinate 35,486, forward strand.
GGTCTGCACGCCGCCGCCGCCGGACTCCGGCCGCAGTTCCTTGCGCCGGAAGACGAGCGGCGCCGTCGACTCGACGACCTCGACCGGGACGGCGGCGACGCCCGTCGGGTAGGCCGTGGCGGACAGGCCGGGCTTGGCGGCGCGGGCACCCGCGCCCCCGGCGTAGTTGAACATCGACGTGATGAACGGGCGGCCGTCGGCCCGCACGCCGCTGACCTGGCAGGTCCAGACCGCGCCGGCGCCTTCGGCCATCACCTGGTCCGGCAGGACCTGGGCCAGCGCCTGGAGCAGCGGCATCGGCAGGAACATCCCGACGACGTGACGGGCCGTGCACGGCGCCGGCGAGACGGCGTGGACGATGCTGCCCTCCGGCGCCTCGAGCTTGATCGGCGCCAGGCTGCCGTGGTTGTTCGGCACCTCCGGGTTGAGCACGCTGCGGATCGTGAACGTCGTGTAGGCGTGGGTGTAGTTGCGCACGACGTTGATCCCCGCCGGGCTGGCCGGCGACGACCCGGTGTAGTCGACGAGGATCTCCCCCGCGTCGGGATCGACGGTGAGGGCAACATGGATGTCGATCTGCGAACCGTCGGCGAGATCGAGCACGGAGTGGGCGCGGTACGTCCCCGCGGGGAGCGAGCGGATCGCCCGCCGCGTCGCCGCCTCGGAGCGCTCGATGATCTCGTCGGCCAGATCCTCGATGTCTTCAAGACCGTGGGTGTCGAGGAGGGAGTTCAGGCGGGTCGCCCCGATCTCGCCCGACGCCATCTGGGCGTGCAGGTCCCCGGTCATCGGCTCGGGTTCGCGGACGTTGGAGAGGATGAACTTCCAGACGTCGTCGTTGCGCTTGCCGCCGCGCATCAGCTTGGTGATCGGGATCCAGATCCCTTCCTCGAACACGTCGCGGGCGCCGGCGCCGATGCCGTAGCCGCCGACGTCGGTGTGGTGGATCGTCGACCCGAAGAAGCCGACGATCCGGTCGCCCCGCCATGCCGGCACGAGCACGGTGACGTCGAGCAGCTGGCCGGCGGTCTTGTACGGGTCGTTGGTGATCAAGACGTCGCCGGGCTCGATCGACTCGAGCGGGTACTCCTCGAGGATCTTGCCCGCGGCAACGGCGAGCGAGTTGATGTGGCCCGGCGTCCCCGTGACGGCCTGGGCGACCATCCGGCCGCGGCGGTCGAACAGGGCGTTGGCGAGGTCACCCGCCTCGCGCACGATCGGGCTGAACGCCGAACGCTGCAGCGCCCGCGCCTGCTCGTTGACGGTGCTGACCAAGCTGGCCCAGAGCACCTCGAGCTCGATCGCGTCCATCAGGAACCTCCCCCGGGCTCGGCGACGATCGAGCCGTCGGACGTCACCGTCGCCTCCCAGCCCGGGCGGAGCACGGCCGTGGTCTCCCGCTCCTCGACCAGCGCCGGGCCGTGCAGCTTGGTGCCGACGCCGAGCCGATGGCGGTCGAACACCGGGGTGTCGACGGGGTCCGTCCCGCGCTGGAAGCGCACGGGCCGCCGGGCCTTGGGTGCCGGCTCGGTGGTCAGGTCGCCGGCGACGGCCAGCGACACGGCCGGCTCGGGGGCGAACGCCGACACTCGCCAGGTGACGACCTCGACGGGCACGTCGGGGATCGTCATCCCGTACACCGCCGAGTAGAGGTCGCTGAACCGCTGCTCGATCTCGGCGAGCGAGTCCGGCCATCGCTCGCCGGGGTCGAGCCACACGGTGATCTCGTTGCCCTGGCCGTGATAGCGGGCATCGATCCCGTAGCGGAAGACGACCGCGTCCTCCGACACCCCGGCGGACGACAGCGCCTCGCTCGCCTCGGCGCGCATCTGCTCGAGGAGCTGGTCGCGCTCGTCGGGCGAGACCGTGTCGAGGCGGCGGACGAGGCTGCGCGCGAGATCCATCCGCACCGGAGTGACGAGGGCCCCGAACGCGGAGAGCACGCTGGCGTTGGCGGGGAACACGACCCGCGGTGCGTCGAGCAACTCGGCGACGCCGCACGCGTGGACCGGTCCGGCGCCGCCGAACGCGATGAGCGGCGTGCCGCGCAGGTCGACGCCGCGCTCGACCGCGTGCATCCGGGCGGCCGCGGCCATGTTCTGGTTGACGAGCTCGTGGACGCCGCCGGCGGTGTCGTCGACCGAGGCGTCGAGTGTGGCGGCGACCTTGTCGATGGCCTGGACCGCGGCCTTCGCATCGAGCGGCATCTCACCGCCGAGGAAGAACCCGGCGTCGAGCATCCCGAGCTCGAGGTCGGTATCGGTGACCGTGGGCTGCATCCCGCCGAGCGCGTAGCACGCCGGACCCGGTTCCGCCCCGGCCGAGTCGGGACCCACCTTGAGCAGGCCGAGGTCGTCGACGCGGGCGATGCTGCCGCCGCCGGCACCGATCTCGACCAGGTCGACGGACGGGACCAGCACGGGGAACCCGGAGCCCTTCTTGAACCGGTAGATCCGGGCGACCTCGAAGTCGGTCGACAGCTGTGGCTCGCTGTGCTCGATGAGGCAGGACTTGGCGGTCGTTCCCCCCATGTCGAAGCACAGCAGACGGTCCTCGCCGAGGTGCCGGGCGTACCAGACCCCGGCCAGGGCGCCGGCCGCGGGCCCCGACTCGACCATCCGGATCGGGTTGCGGGCGGCGACCTCGGCCGAGACGACGCCGCCGTTGGAGAGCATGATCAACAGCCGGCCGCCGAACCCCTGATCGGCGAGCCACCGCTGGAACTCGTCGAGGTACGGCCCGACGACGGGCATCGTCGCCGCGTTGCACGA
>JBKOUV010000093.1:0-23191 GCA_046723555.1 Actinomycetota bacterium
CAGCCGGCCGATTACAGGTAGCCAATTCCCCAGCACACCCACCAGTCCGGGGTCGGTCGCGCTGGCTCACCAGTTCCACCACGGGACGTAATCGCAGTAGTCCACGGTGCCGTCCGACCAGAAGCAGTACACCGTGCCCCCAGTCCCGCACTGGTACCCCACGGGGCACTCGACGTCACCGAAATGCCACTCCAGGGAAACGATGTAGTGCCCGTCCGAGGCGACCGCATACGGGTCGTCCCCGTCGATCTCGTGGGCCGAAGCCGTCGCGGGGACCGCGAGTGCGGCAACACCGGCCGCGACGGCGGTAATACGGCGGGTCATCTTCATCGGAACTCCTCCAGAAACGATGTTCAGGTTGATCGGTCAGGCGCTGCTATGAGGCGGAGGCGCTACAGCGCATCGGGTACTTGCCTGGTGTGTCGGGAACCCCGCCACGGCGGGCGTCGCCCCCCGACCACCACCGGCAGTCCCGCTGCCAATAGCGTCGCGGTGACGGTCACGGCGGTCCGCACGCGGCGCAGTGAGGACGTACGGCGTGTGGTTGATTCGTGTCTCATCGCTGGCTCCTTCCGAAGTTCTGCGCTGCAGGGAAGGTCAAACCGCTCATCTGCGATGCACTGGGCCGAGGTTAAAAGGGTCGTGTCTGGTGGGGCGACGGCCGAGTGCGGGCGTTTAGGCGTCGCCATCGTCGTCACGTGCGACGGAAGCTGTTTGAGCACGCCGGGCTCCCAGCCGTGCGCTTGGGTGGAGGTCGCGGCCGCTCAACCGTGATCCCGGTGGTCCTCAGTGCCGCTGCGGCGCTGGTCTGAGTCCCGTATTGACAGTAGTGCCTGAGCGCCGGGCTTTTCGCCGGGAGAATGCCTAGGTTTGTTTGCTCGATCCGGTGGAGACTGGTCCTACGATCGACTGGTCAGTGATCGGGGTGCCGTGCTTGTAGGTCGCGGCGAGGAGTGCCGCCTGATCGACGACCTCCTCGCGGGCGCTGCCGCGGGACGGAGCGCTGCGGTGCTGATCCGGGGTGAGCCGGGAGTCGGCAAGAGCGCCTTGCTCCAGTACGCCCGCGACCACGCGCCGGACATGACCGTGCTCGCGGCGCGGGGGGGTGGAGGCGGAAGTTGAGCTCGCTTTCGCGGCGCTGCACGAACTCCTCGGGCCGATACTGGGGCAGTTGCCTGGCCTGCCTGCGCCCCAGGCCGCGGCGCTCGCCTCCGCGCTGGCGCTCGGCCCGCCGGCGTCTTCGGATCGGTTCGCGGTCGGCGCAGCCACGCTAAGCCTGCTCGCCGCGGCCGCCGAGCAGCGACCGCTGCTGGCGCTGGTCGACGACGCCCACTGGGCCGACCTTTCGTCGCGGGAGGCACTGCTGTTCGCGGGCCGCAGGTTGCGAGCAGAAGGTGTCGTGTTGCTGGTCGCGGGCCGCGACGACGGCGACGGGTTCGCGGCGGCGGGAGTCCCCGAGATGAAACTCGCCCCGCTGCCCCGCGACGTCTGTGGTCGGCTTGTCGCCGCGGCGCGCAGAGTCGAGGTCGCGGCGTCGGTCGCCGACCGCTTGTTCTCGGTGGCGGGCGGCAATCCGCTCGCCCTCATCCAGCTCGCCGCCCGGCTCACCGACAACCAGCTCACCGGCCGCCAGCCGCTGCCCGATCCCCTGCCCGCGGTTGACATCGAGGGTGCCTTCCTGGCCCGGGTGGCCGAGCTGCCCGAGCGCTCGAAACGCGTGCTGGTTGTCGCCGCAGCCAGCGAAACGGGTGCGATGGACGAGATCGCGGCGGCGGCGGGCTCGCTGGGGCTGCCAGCCGACCACCTTGCGGCTTGCGAGGAGGCGGGGCTGATCACGATCGAGGCCGGAACGGTTCGCTTCCAGCACCCGCTCCTGCGTTCGGCCGTCTACCACGCCGCCGCGCCAGGTGAACGACGAGCGGCGCACCGGGCGCTCGCCGACGCCCTCGGCGCTAAGCAGGAGACCGATCGCCGCTTCTGGCACCTCGCCGCCGCCACCACCACACCCGACGAAGAGATCGCCGCCGGACTCGAACACGCGGGTTCAAACGCCGCTCGCCGAAGCGATCACGCCGCCGCGGCCATCGCCTTCGAACGGGCCGCCCAGCTGACCCCCAATCCCCACGACCGGGCAGTCCGTCTGGTGGCCGCCGCCGAAGCGGCGCAGCTCGCCGGGGGCTTCGACTTCGCCGCCGACCTGCTCGACGAAGCGCTCTCCGACATACCCGGGGACCGTCGCGTCGACGCAGTCAGACTACGGGCGGCCGCCGACCTGTGGCGGGGGCGACCCAGAGAGGCGCGCCAACTCCTCGTCACAGAAGCCGCGCTGGTCGGCGAACAGGATCCGGCCCGCGCCGCCGCCATGCTGATCGAAACTGCCGTCCCGAGCGGGATGGCTCTGGATGTCCAGGACGCGGTTGAGACCGCCATGCGAGCGCGGGCCATCGCCGAGCGCGCCGACCCCGAGGTGCAGGCAGCCGCGACGGCCGCGACAGGGGCCGTCCTTATCATCTTCGGCCAGCTCGAGGAGGGCAGGCGGCTGCTCGAGCAGGTGCGCTGGGTCGTCGAGCAGACGCAATCTTTGGCGGCAATCCCGCCTTGGATCCGCCAGTTGGTGTGCCCCGTATACATCCTCCTCGGCTGGTATGCCGACGCCGGGCGGCTGCTTGAGGCCACGATCCACGCGGCGCGAGTAGGTGGTGCTCCCGCGCTGCTGCCCGTGCCTCTCGCCTTTCGCGCCGAACTCGGATTCCGCACCGGAAACTGGCACGGCGCGTATGTGGACGCATCAGAATCCGCTCTCCTCGCCGAACAGACAGGACAATGGACCGAGCTGCCCCACAGCCTGGCCCTACTCGCCCGGCTCGAAGCCGGGCGCGGCGACGACGAGGCCTGCCGGCGGCATTGTGACCACGCCCTCCGGCTGGCCCAGGAAATGGGTACCGACGCGATCAGGCTGTACACGGCCACGGCGCTCGGCCTGTTGGAACTCGGCCGGGGACGCCACCAGCGGGCAATCGCCGAGCTGGAGCCGGCCGCCCGGCTGAGCGAGAGCCGCGGGGCGAACCCGGCCGCCGTGCCTTTGGAGGCTGGCCTGATCGAGGCCTACATCCGGGCCGGCCGAACCGCGGATGCCATCGACATGCTCGGGCCACTGGAACGGTGGGCCGCAGACAACAGCGACACGTGGACGCTCGCCGGCTGTGCCCGGTGCCACGGGCTCCTCGCCCCCGACGAAGCACTCGACCGGTGGTTCGGCGAGGCGATCCGCCGACACGACGAGACAACCACGGCATTCGAGCGGGCCCGAACACAACTCTGCTACGGCGAACGGCTCCGACGGGCCAGGCGGCTCCTCGAAGCGAGAGAGCCGCTGCGATCAGCGCTTGCGGTCTTCGAGGGCCTCGGCGCGAAGCCCTGGATCGAGCGCACTCAAACCGAGCTGCGCGCGAGTCGCGACATGGCGTGGCCCCGCCCAGGTCCCGCGCTGCGCGACCTCACGGCGCAAGAGTGCCAGGTAGCGCGGGTCGTGGCCGAGGGCGCCACCAACCGGGAAGCGGCAGCCGCGCTATTCCTCAGCCCGAAGACGATCGACTTCCATCTGCGCAACATCTACCGCAAACTCGCCTTGCGCTCGCGAAGCGAACTGGCCCGCGCCTTCCCCGACGGCTCGGGACCCGGCTGACCCGGGAAAGAGCTGGGTTCCGCGGCGGCACAGGCACAGCGCCCGTGCTCGTGCAGGCTGCTACGGAACGTCGACGCACCGACCCGAAAGGCCTCCTACGGCGAGGACCAACTCGAGTTCGCCACCAAAGACCTGTTCGAGCTGGCGACCATACTGGCTTCGGCCTTCTCGCCCTCGGGAGCCCGTACCACCGTCCTCGGCCACCATCAGTGAGACTGGAGTTCGCCACGGGCCCGATAATCCGGGCGACCGGCTGACCGCCACCCGAGCAGTTCCGGCGTGGTCGGGCGATGCCGGCGCTCGGTATCGCCCGACCAGTTCGTCAGCCTTGGCGGGCGGCGCCGGCGACGAAGGCGGCGACCACGTAGGTGGCATGCCGGTCGAGGCTTTGGCGTCCCCGGTCGTATCGCATTGTCGTTCGCGGGTCGGCGTGGGATGCCGCCTCCTGAACATCGCGAAGCGGCACGCCGGCATCGAGGGCGGCGGTGATGAACGAGTGGCGCAGGCTGTGCGGCGAGATCCGCTTGGAGATCCCGGCCCGTCGCGCCAATCGCTTCACCGCCCGGTCGGCGGCGTGGCGGGTGAGCCGTTGCCCGGTGGCCCCGACGAAGAGCGCTCCGCCGGCGCGTTCACCGATGTACAGGTCCAACGCCCGGGCAGTGCGTGGAGCGAGCGGGATAGTCACGCGCTTGCCGCCCTTGCGCACGATCCGCAGCGTCCGATGTCCACGATCCACGCCGAGATCCTCGACGTCGGCGTTCAACGCTTCGGAGATCCGCAACCCGTTCAAGGCCAGCAACGCGATCAACGCGTGGTCCCGCGGTATGCCGAGCCCGGCCTGGACCAGCAGGGCGCCGAGCTCGTTGCGATCCAAGCCGAGCGTGTGCGACTCATGATCCACCTTCGGCCGACGGACGTTGGCCGCGGGGTTCCGGCGCAGAACCCTTCGACGTGGCAGTAGCGGTAGAAGCTCGCCAACGTCGACAGCCGGCGGGCGACCGTCGAACGCATTCGTCCAGTCGCTTCCAGGTGGCGGGCGAACAACTCGATGTGTGCGCGCTTGACGTCGAGCAGCCGCACACCCTGGTTGGCGCACCACTCGGCGAACAGGCGCAGATCGGAGGTGTAGCTGACCCGGGTGGCGCCGGTGTAGCCGGCCAAGAACCCGGCAACCGCCACACGTTCGGCGACGTCGTCGGGCTCGTCATAGCGGACGAGCACAGCAGTAGATGAAGCCATGACGGCCTCCTCAGTGGCCCAGCCCTCCGCGGGCCGGGAGCCAAGGCTGCCTGGGTGCCGAAACCGCGATTACCGAGCAGGCGTGCTTGGGCCGTTATAGAACGCCGTCAGACCACCCCAACGCGCGATTACACCGCGCGCGATATCGAGGGGTCGGCCAGCGGTCCGCCGCGCGGCGGCATTTGCCAGATGGCCGATGTGCGGGCTCCGTTGTAGTCATTTGGTGCACATCGAGAGGGTCGGTCTTGCGTTGGTTCCCGACGGACCTCGCGGCAAGGAACGGGGTGCGAGAGGTCGGCGTCGGCGAGGGGTCGGGCGAGTGCTTACTCGTATTGCACCCGTACATGGTCTTGATGTGGTCGGCAAGGGATCGTGTGAGTATGTTGCCCTAGAAGCAGCTGCCGATGCTCGAGCCGTCGTAGATGAGGTCGGCTCCGGGCGTCAGGGCGCGTGGTAGGTCAGGGTTGCGGCCGTTGCCTTACGCGGCTGTGGTCAGGTGCGGGTGACATGTGGGTCGGGTTTGGGATCGGCAGGGCGGCGACTGCGATACTCCAACTGTCGTTCCTGGTGACGACGTTGCCGCGGATGACTCTCGATCGCCGCCGTCGAGTCGGTCACGTGGTTGTGCTCGACAACGATGTCGTGTGAGTTCCCGACGTAGAGCGCGGCGTCGTCAGTGCCCGAGGCGGTGACCTCGATCGTGCCGTCACGTGAGCAGATCGGGAACACCACGTACTGCTCCTTGCCACGAAGATGCCGTCGCGGATGGCGAACCCATCAACGCGTCGGGGCAGGACACCGGTGAAGGTGGCGTTCTCGACTCGGAGACCCTCGATCGTGATGTCCGCAAGGATCGAGGCGGGGCAGCTCGGTCCGCCGGGCCCTACGGTGGCGCGTCGACTCGGCTGCGGATCGCCCCGTGCCGCCGGTCACGGCGCATGTGCCGCTTCCTCGATGACGTCGACGCCGACGGCCTCCTTGCGAGCGAAGACACCACCGAAACGGTCGAGGAGCGCGCGTCGGCGGTCGTCGGCGAGGTACGTGTCATAAGACGCCCGACTCGGGAACCAGAGCACATGGACTTCGTACGGCAACTCGGCGTCCTCGCTGGCCCTCCGGCGGCCTCGGAAGAGGACCTTCGCACCATGATCGGCGAGGAGCGGAAGGACTGCGTCCTCGTACAACGCGGCGTCGTCGCGGCGTTCACTCGCGTAGCCCAGGAACACAAGTGTGAACGCCTCGTCCATCGGAAACTCCAAACCCGTAACTTGCTGAAGAATCTGACCGGCTTACGACCCGTCGCGTTCTCGGGTTCTCGCGCGCATCAGCTCGGCCTGTTCGGCAGGTAAACCCGGACCAGGTTGGACCGCTAGCTCGACGGCGTTGTCGACGCGACCGCATCTCGTGCACTCGAGGGCATGACGAACTCGCCCGCCGCACTCGGCGTGCTTGAAGAGAACCGGAGCACCGTCCCGAGAGCACCATCGATCACCCCAGTCGCTCAGCGCGACGAGCGCCGAGGCGAGGTCGCGGCCCTTCTTGGTGGGAAGGTACTCGTACAGCTCGGGCCGAGCGGAATATCGACGCCGCTGCATGATTCCGGATGCCACGAAGCCATCGAGTCGATCACTCAAGATGTTCGTCGCGACCCCGAGGCTGCGCTGGAAATCTCCATATCGGCTCGAACCGGCGAACAGCGCGTCGCGGATGATGAGCAGACTCCATCGTTCCCCGACAGCTTCGAGAGCCCGCGCGATGGAGCAGACCTGCGAGTCGTAGGTCTTGCCGAGCACACCCCCAAGCGTAACAACGGCACTTGCATCACAAAAGCTCACCTCGCTAGCGTCACTTGCATGACGCAAGCGGAAGGCGCTTGAGCGGTGCGGTTCGAGCGCAAAACCGCGGTTGTCACCGGCGGCAGCAGTGGCATCGGACTCGCCACCGGAAGGCAACTGCATGCCGAAGGCGCCGCATTGGCGCTGGTCGCCCGCGACAGGGCACGCCTCGACCAAGCGGCATCGACGATCGGAAGCGACGTCCTCTGCATACCGGCAGACGTATCCTCCCTCGACGCCATCGATCGACTGTATGAGACCGTCTCAACACAGCTCGGCGCCATCGACGTGCTGTTCATCAACGCCGGCATCGGCAAGCTCGCTCGGCTCGTGGACATGACCGAAGCCGACTTCGACGAAGTGTTCGCCATCAACACCAAGGGCGCCTACTTCACGCTCCAGAGAGCGATCCCGCATCTCAGCGACGGAGCGTCCGTGATCGTGAATGGTCTTGCGCCGGTGGCACCCGCGTGGCGGCGACCCGGGACGAGCGCATACACGGCCTCGAAGGCCGCGCTTCGATCGCTGGCGCTGACCGCAGCAGCGGAGCTAGCGGACCGAGGCATCCGCGTGAACGCCATCAGTCCAGGACCGATCGTCACGGCCATCTACGAGCACATGGGACTCCCACCGGACGTGGTCGAGGGGCGTCGCGCGCAACTCGCGGCTGAAGTCCCGATGAAACGTCTCGGGGGGCCCGACGAAGTCGCCGCGGTTGTCGCGTTTCTCGCCTCGGATGACGCGTCCTACATCACCGGCGCCGAACTCTTGATCGACGGAGGCATCGGGTGACTGTCACTTCGCCCGAGCGGGACCTCGCCGGCCCAGCTGCGCTCGACCGCTCGCCGGTCTCGGTACGTAGCTGCGTGCCGCCGGCGGGGTTGCCAAGCCCGGTACCAGTCGGCGGGGCTCTCGCGATTCAGTGGGTCGCTGTGCGGGGTGCGAGCACGACTACCGACGTGAGGGTGGAGCGTCTGCCCGATAGGCACCCGCGCCGGCCGCCTCGCCGAGGCCCGCACCACGCTGGAGTGCCTGCGCCACGAGGGCTTCCCGATCCGGCCGATCTACCCCTGGTCCGTCACCGTGACCGACCTCGCCGAGCCGCCCGAGGTGGCCGGCGTGGCCGAGGTCGCCGCGCACGTGCTGACCGTCGCCGCCCCGTTCGGCGGTCGGATCGCGGTGAGCGGCCCAAACCCGAACCGGACGTTCGACCAAGCGTCGGCGCAGGCCGCCCTCGCCACCGGGGACATACCCGCCGCCGAGGCCCATGCCCGACGCGCCGTCATCGCCAGCCGCCAGCAGTCGACGCCCGTGTTCCTGGTGCGCGAGCTCGTGTTCCTCGCCGAGGCGCGCCGCCGCGGCGGCGCGTCGGCAGAGGAGGTGCACGCTCGTGCACCAGGCGGTGGCCGTGGCCGAGACCATTGGTGCCGGCGCGGCCATCGCCGACGTCGAGCGGTATTCGCTTCCGACATGAGCGGCGGTCGCACATTGCGACCCTGAGACCCGAGTCCAGCCTGACCACCCACACTCCTTGAGGCGAGGGCGAAGCGGCGTCCATGTGCTGAGTTCGGGGTGATCGTGCAGCCCGCCTGAGGGCCGGATCCGAGACCGATCTGGCGGCAGCGGCCCGATGGACGCCCCACCGTGACCAGTTGGCCACGATGAAGGCACGACATTCTCAGGCAGGCCGAATGACGCGCCCACTGTGCCCGCGATGCCGGAATCCGGGATACCTACGGGCCGCGTTCGCGACCGGGATTATCGGGCACGGCATAAGGGCCGTTCTCGCGCGGGCGCCGTTGTCCCGAAGGCGGAGTTATGGGCGCGGTTATGTAGCGGCTTGAGCGACGCGTCGAGGACGATCGTCATGCGCAGATCGCCGAATCGGTCGCGTGCCGAGCGCGCATGCGAGCCTGGTGCTCGCGGAAGTTGCTGCGCCTCTACCGGCACCTCGGGGTCATGTCCCCACGCCGATACCTGCGCGCGTTCGGGGACGTCTCCCGCCTCTCGGCAAGCGCGAGAACCGTCGATCTGTTGTGCCTTCGTGGGTCGACGATGGCCGGCCCGCTTGCTATCGCGAGCGCTGCCTGGGCCGGCGTATCGGTAATAGGTGACGCTTCCGCCGCCGATAGTCATCTGTCGCGACGATGCGTAGTGCCCGGGGTGTGGGTCGTCGGGCTCGGAGAGCGACCGCTGGCTCCCTCCCGCCTCACAGAATGACCGTTGGTCTGGAGGGGGACGCCCGACGAGATGGAGTCGGCGGACGAGCGGTCGAAGGTATCAAAATCCATTCCCTTCTCCGAAGCAGCGGCGCCGGGATATCCGCCGCTGAACGATTCGACAGAGCCGCCGATTGAGGCGGCATGCTGAGCAGGTGCTCGCGCTTGTGGGCGAAAGGTGTCGGGGTTAGAGGCTGAGGATGACCGTCCGGCCGTGGAGCTTCGCGGTGACCGGGAGTGACCCTAGCGCCGGCAGAGGCGTACGATCGATCCGGCGAGCGTTGCAACAGGAGGCACCGTGAGCGAGTCCGTTGGCACAGTGGCCGCCCTATGGAGGTTTCCGGTCAAGTCGTTTCTCGGCGAGAAGGTTGCCGAAGCCAACGTCACTGAGCGCGGCATAGTGGGCGATCGTGGTCACGCGTTGATCGACACCTCGACGGGGAAGGTAGTCAGTGCCAAGAACCCGCGATTGTGGCCCGACCTCTTCACCTGTCGTGCCGAGTACGTCGAGGAGCCGCGCGTCGGAGGGGAACTGCCGCCCGTGCGGATCACGCTCGGCGACGGCACCATTGTCCTTAGCGATGCCGCCGACGTTGATGCGGTGCTGTCGAAGTTCTTCGGTCGCGAGGTCACGCTTGCGCAGTCGGCCCCCGACGACTTTACGATCGATCAGTACCACCCCGACATCGAGGGCGCAGATCCCGAGGGTCGCCGCGACACGGTCGTTGATCAGCGGCTCGGCTCGGCGCTCTTCGAGCAGGAGGGCATCCCGTCACCGGTGGAGGTCGGAGCGTTCTTCGACGTGTTCCCGATGTCGCTTCTCACTACGTCGACCCTAGACCGGTTCAATGAGCTCAGTCCGGACACCCGCTTCGACGAACGCCGCTTCCGCATGAACGTGATCGTGGCGACGTCCGAGCCGGGGTTCGTCGAGAACGGCTGGGTGGGCAGAAGCCTCGCGATCGGAGACGATGCGCAGGTCATGGTGGTCATGCCCGATCCGCGCTGCGTCATGCCGACGTTGGCGCAAGCGGACCTCCCGAGGGACAACGAGGTGATGCGTACGCTCGTGCGTCACAACCGCCTCGACGCCGGAGGGACGATGTCGCCATGCGCCGGCGTATACGCAGCGGTGACCTCGGCCGGCGCCTTGCACACCGGCGACGACGTGAAGATGGTGTAGAGCGACGGGCCGACGAGTTGCGCTACTGACCTGTCGGCGGAGGCACCCGAGCGGCAATCAGGTGTCCCGATCGCCGGCTCGATGGCTCGCCGCGAGCGGTTTACATGAGCGAGTGCTTGCTGCAACTAGCACGCCGGAATCGGCGATCTGCTCGCCGCTGAGCCGGACCGGACATGTCCCAGAACGCGCGGCGTCGCGTCTCGGCGAACGTGCCCTCCAACGCCGGCTGAGTGACGCAGGTGAGGGCTGGGTCGCCGGGAGTTGCATCCTTTCGCCATCGGGATCGCCGACACCAACCTGTGGCATCCGGACGGTCTCCGAGCCCCATCGGCTCGCCGGGACCGGCACTTCGATGATGCCCCGATGGCTACGCGGATGAACGTTTCCGGACGCGTGTTTCCGGACGCGGCATGCGAGCGCCTGGTCGCGAGGAGCAGCACTTCGGGGACGTCATTGACGGCCACCTGTTGGGTGGCATCGGACGCGAGAGCCGAGCGTCGCGAACGGTCTGGGACCACTGGGCCGGGCCGGCGTCGGTGGACACGTCGTTGGTGTGTTCACCGACGACGAGCTCCTCAATGTTGGGGAGATGCGAGCCGGTCGGGCGAGTCTTTCTGGTCAGGTCAGCTCCGCGCACACGTCCCTGATGATGTTGCCCATGTGGCCGCTGACCGTTCCGTCCGGGTGCCAGGTCACATCGATCGGTCCAGCACTCACCGAGAGCTGCGGAACACCGAGCGTTTCCGCCTGCTCCCGGGTGAACGTGAACGAATTGAGTCCGTGGGCCAAAACCTGCACGTCAGTGCTCGGGAACACGAGCAGGTGCCCCGGCCCCGAGGCGTTCACGATGACCGTTTCACCCGTGTCGGTGGCGTATTTGACACGGAGCGAACCGGTGACCTGCCACTGGACCGTGCCGTCGGGGAGGATGGCTTCCCGGTAGTACTCCTTGTTGACCGATGTCGACACGTGCACGGTCGTGGTCCCGCACGCTGCGTCGTATGGTGCGAATGCCAGCGGTTGCCATCCGTCGCCTCGGCCATCCCCGCCGGCCGATGCGTCACCGGTCTGCAGCGTGGCCACCATCGCCGCGGTGCAAACCGCGGCCCCGATGGCGAGTCGGCGCTTGTCACTGCTCTTTCTCATGGCTTGTCTCCGTTTCTTGGTTGGGACGCTTGTTGGACAGCGTCATGGTTGGCTCACGTTCCGCAAGCAGGCGCGCGTCAACTGGTGGTTTTGTGGCAGCGTGTGCCGGGCGATGGCGTACGCCCGCCGGTGCAGATCACGCGCTTGTCGAGGCGGTCCTGAGTCGCCACGGCTACGGCGAGGTTGTTGAGCTGTCGAGCAATCTCGGGGTGGTCCCGCCGAAGATCGTCGGCTTGGTCATCAACCTTCTCGGAACAGCGCTTCCGCGCCGGCGCCATGGTTGCGTTGCCGTCGGTAGGCGGCGAGGTTGCTGAGGTTGACCGCGACCTCGTACCGGTCTGCGGGATGACGCGTTCGGAAGATGTCCAGGGCGCGACGGAACAGTCGCTCAGCCTCAGCGATACGGCCCAGGTCAAGCAGGGCGACGCCCTGGACCGCGAGATCTTGGGCGACGAGCGGATGGTCGGATCCGAGCGCCCGCGCTCGCGGAGATCCGCGGCGCGGGCGGCCCCGGCTGCAGCCTGATGCGGCTGGCCTCGGGCGTAGGCGAGCCCGGCGATGTTGTGCCAAAGCGATGCTGTCGCTGGGTCATTCCCGCCACGTGTTGCGGTCATCAACTTGGTTGCTTCCCCGTAGGCGGCGTGCGCGGCGTCGTAGCGGCCCGTGTCCTTGTAGTCAATGCCGAGGGGATTGAGGACGAGGGCGCGTACCGGTGGATCGACATCGCCGCCATCGCAACGAGCACTTGTGAGCGCTCGGCTGTGGATCTCCTCGGCCTCGTCAAAGCGCCCCTGGAAACGGACGAGGTCGCCCGGCTTCATGATCGCCACCGTGCAGGCTGTCGCCCCGGCGTGGTCCGCTCGAGGACGTTGATGGCGCTCCGGCGGGCGGTGGTGGCGGCGTCGGGTTGTCCGAACTCGTGATGGCACGTCGCGACGATGTCGTAGGCGGCGGCGAGTTCGGTGCCGGAGTCGCTGCGATGTTGGACATGGCGGACCGCTGCCCTGGCGTGGCACAACGCGTCCTCCGGTCGGCCGAGCGCGGCATGACTCGCACGGGCGCCCTCAACCTGTGAGCGTTCAGTGCTCGGACGACTTCGGCGGTTCCTCATGGCATGTCTAGTTCGATGACCTGCCAGCCGTTGGCGTTGCTCGGTCACTGAGTTTGCGGCGCGGTCAGCCGACGAACGCCCGGATCGATGATCGGTTCCGGGGTGGTGGCACCGTCGCGGAGCCAGGCGATGATCGGGGGCGTACCGCGTCTCTTGGGCTCAGTTGACCGGACAGCCCACAGCAGTGCGGGAGCGAAGATCACGACGAGTCTGCACGGGGACCGCGCGACGATCGCCTCGTCGTGGGGTTTCCCGTCGAGGAGTTCGACGCCACCGATCCGGGTTCCTGGTCCGGCGACGCGGGCGCGCTGTGATCGATCGATGACGTCGAGGTAGCCGTCGACGACGACGATGAACTGTCGTGGGTGCTGGCCCGCCCGGCACAGCATCTCGCCGCTTCCGATGGTTACGACGTCGGTGTGAAGGGCGAGTTGATCGAGTTGGTCGCGGGTTACGGCGGCGTCGAGGCCGATGAGACGGAGGGTGCTCGTGTCCGGTCGGTTCTTGTTGCGAATGCGCATGGTTGCTCCCTTCGGCGTTTCGGTTGGTGGCAATGGCGCTAACGCGGCCGGTTGGCCGGCGTCGTCGGGTGGGACGGGGCGCTGGTCGAGGTGTCAGATGTGGTTTCGCAGCGCAACACCAAGGCGTTGCTCATCCGGCCGGGGAGGCGACCGATGAGGATCACGGTGGGGCGGCAGTCGGCACCGAGTTGGGGGCGTCCCGGGTGGGGTGTGGTCGAGGCTTGTGGTGCGTGGCGATTGGTGTGGCCGGAGTCCGTGGTCTCGCCGGTACAGCCGAGCTGCCAAACGCCGTCCAGGTACCCGGGGACGTGTCCCACGGTGAGCGCCTGGCTGCACGCGGCGGGTAGAGAGATCGATCCATCGGGCGAGCGGGCGCCTGCGGCGGCGCAGGCGCCGGCTGCGACGCCGACCACGACTGCGGCGACGGCGAGCACGGTTGTCGATCGCGACGTCATGACTACGGTCCGATCTCTGTCATCCTTCGCTCAGCGGCGTTCTGCCCACCACGGGGCGGGAGCGTCGCCGGTTGTGTCGAGCGATCCGTGGCCCGGGCGATCCTTGGCATCAGTGATCGCGGCTGCACCGCTCGGGTTCGCCGAGGGCGGCGGGTCCTGGTTCGCGGGGTGTTGCGCCGGGTCGGCCCACCACGGAGAGGGCGTCTCGACAGCCGCAGCGGCGACCAGCGGCGAGGACTGCGGTGTGCTCGACCCGGCGTCATCGGTGGCGATCGCCACCGCAGCAACCGTGACCGCCGCGCCGGCGACGAGCAGGTTAAGCACCGGCAGCATCCGCCGATGGTGATGGATGGTTGTAGTGGTGTCGGGCTGGATCGCGGAGCGGTTCATCTCAGGGTCTCCTTGTGTGAGCTCGTGAGCCCATCGTGAGACCGGCGGCTAAAGAGGTTCTTATGGCGCGCTGTCCGGCCGTTGAACTGCGGTCGAGAGCGGACGCGAGTGCGCGAACCCTGCTGCCAGCCGGACCGGATGCTGCGAGGCCGGTGGTGGCGAGATCGTCGCGGTCGCCCTAGTGCCCGCGTTCCCGCATTTGCACTTGTCTGGGCCACCGGGTAGGGGTCGGGCCGGCCGCGGCGTCGGCTTGATCAGCGGCGAGGAGGGGACAGGACCACACCGAGTTCGACCGTCCGGGTCGAAGTGTCGATGAAGGACTGGCCTCAGAACCGCGCCCATCAAGCTGGGTTCGCTCTCCAATCACGGCCTCGTCGAGTCGAGAGCCTCCGCCAAACCCAGGGCGGTTCAGGGACGCTGGCGCGATACTGGTCAGCGATGGCGGGTGCGGGTCCTTCGGGGACGGTGACGTTTCTGTTCACCGACATTGAGGATTCGACGGTGTTGTGGGACCGCTCCCAACAGGCGATGACGGAGGCCCTTTCACACCATGATCGGCTGGTCACGGGGGCAATCGAGCACTGCAGCGGCTACGTGTTTGCGTCAGGCGGTGACGGGTTCGCGGCCGCGTTCGCTTCGGCGTCGGATGCGGCGGCAGCGGCCGTTGACGCCCAACGGCAGTTGGTCGCGCAGCGGTGGCCTGAGGGCGCCGCGATCAGAGTGAGAATGGGGTTGCACACTGGGACGGCGCAGGAGCGTGGCGGGGACTACTTCGGGACCGTGGTGAATCGGGCCGGCCGGATCGGCGCGGCCGGTCATGGCGGTCAGGTGCTCGTGTCGGCAGCGACCGCCGAGTTGCTCGCCGACGATGATTGGTCGCTGGTCGACCTCGGCGAACATCGGCTGAGGGGTCTGACCAGAGCCGAGCATCTGTTCGAGTTGCACGCCGAAGGGATGGCAGAAGTCGATACCCCAATCCGTCTCGCCGGCAGCGGCGCCGCCGTTCGGCTTCTCGGTGGGGTTGAAGCGGCCGTCAACGATCGTGCCGTGTCGCTCGGTGGACAGAGGCAACGAGCGATTCTCGCCGTTCTTGCCATCGAGGTTGGTCGCGTCGTGTCGGTGGATCATCTCATCGACAGCGTGTGGGGCGAACGACCGCCCGAAACCGTCCGCGCCAGCCTGCAGGTTCAGATCTCGCAGCTACGCCGGGCCTTCGCCGATGCAGGCTTGCCGGAAGCGATCGCGACGAGAGCGCCGGGCTATGTGCTCATCCTGGATCGCGAGGCGATCGATCTGCACCGTTTCAACCACCACGTCGAGCAGGCGCGGGCGGCCGCGTACTCGGGGAACATCGCCGAGGCCGGCCGGCTGGCGCGCTCGGCGCTGGCGGACTTCGCGGGCACGCCATTCGCCGGGCTCCGTGAGCTTGCTTCGGCTGAGGCCGTCGCCCTCCAGGTCGACGCCCGTCGCCTTGACATGATCGAACTGGCCGCCGACGCCGATCTGGCCGCCGGCAAGCACGATGCTGTCGTCGCCGAGTTGGAACTCGTCGCCTCTGACAATCCCTATCGGGAGGGTCTGTGGGAGCGGCTGGCGCTGGCGCTGTACCGATGCGGACGTCAAGCGGATGCGCTCGAACGCCTAAGCAGGCTCCGCCGCGGCCTGCTCGAGGAGCTCGGCCTCGACCCGAGCGCTTCGGTCTTGGCCTTGGAGACGGCGATCCTGCGGCAGGACCCGACGCTGGACGCTCGATCGAGCGCGCCCCGGCCAGCCGAGCAGCCGGGGCCCGGGTCGCGTCTGCCGGCGAGCCGTCCCCTGGTCGGCCGCTCGAACGTCATCGCGACCGCGACTGAACTGCTGAGCCGGGAAAGGCTGGTGACCCTGCTCGGCCCGGGCGGGGTGGGCAAGACGTCGATCGCCAACCACGTCGCCGCCCGACGCGTCGCCGAGCACGGCGACACCGTCTGTTTCGTCGACCTGGCCGTCATCCCGACTGGCGCGCTCGTGGCGGCGGCGGTCGGAACGGCCCTCGGGATGCGCGCCGACCCGGACGGCTTGAGCACGTCAGATGTCATCGAGTTCCTCGGTGAGCGGTCCGCGCTGTTGTATCTCGACACCTGCGAGCATGTGATCGACTCGGTCGCCGAGTTCGTCGATCAGGCTCTCGCGGTGTGCGGCAACGTCACCGTGTTGGCGACGAGTCGCGAGCCGTTACACACCCGCGACGAACGAATTATCGATGTCGTGCCGTTGACCCTGGATGAGTCCTGCGAGTTGTTCACTGCCCGAGCCGGCATCGTGGGGGACCTCGCCCAGGCGGGTTACAACGCCGAAATGATCACTGAGATCTGCGGCAACCTGGACGGGCTACCGCTCGGCATCGAACTGGTCTCCGCCCGAGCACGGACGTCGGCGCCGGCCCAGCTGCAGGAACAGACCCGGGCCCTCGCCGTGTTGCGGGTCGACCGCCGCGATCTCGAAGCGCGGCACCGCACGTTGGACGCAACGATCGGTTGGAGCTACGACTTGCTGGACTCCCGCCTCCAACAACTGTTCTGCCGGGTGTCCGTGTTTCGGGGTGGATTCACGACCGACGCAGCAACAGTCGTGTGCGCGGACAGCGGGAGCCCCGCCGAGATTGCCGACGCCCTGGATGCGCTGGTGTCGCGATCACTGCTCACCACTGACCGGCTCCACCCCCAGCATCGGTTTCGGCTGCTCGACACGGTCGCCGTGTTCGCCGCCAACCGTCTCGTCGACACGGGGGAGACCGACGCGACCCGTCGCCGCCATCTCCGCCACATGATCGACTGGTCGCGGGCGACCAGGAAGGAACTGGAAGGCCCGAACCCGGCACCCGCGTTGGCCGCGCTCGTGTCGGAAGAAGCCAACATCCGTGCCGCCTACCAAACCTGTCTCGACGTCGACGACCCGACCGCGCTGGTCGACCTCGTTGGAGCGCTCGGACCGTTCGGTCTCGGCACCTCCGGGATCGTTCCTGAAGCTGACGAGTGGATCGAGAACGCCCTCGCCGTGAAGGACGTGGAGCCGCGACAACGGTTGGATGTGCTGTTGCTGGCGGCGTGGTCACTCGACGTCGGCGAGGAACGAAAGCTCGAAACGGCAATGGAGGCACTTCGACTGGCCGAAGAATGCGGCGACGCCGCCGCCCAGGTGTTTGCGCTCGGCTGCACGTACTGGGCCGTAGACGACACCGACGTCGATACCCATCTGCAACGGGCGTTGAGTCTCGCCGACGAGGCCGATCGTCCCGTCTATGTCGCGTGGGCCGCCCAGAATTACCTCAACCTTCTGCTCCGCCGCCACGACACCGGGCGCGCAGCTGACGTGTTGGACCGGATCCTCGCCGACGGATCTCAACAGTACGGGTTCCTCGAAGGAGCCCTGCTCTCCACGAGGGCCCGCCACAGCCTCATTATCGGTGACCTGACGACGGCCGAAGAACAGTACGCCGACGCGATGACCGCCGGGCTCAGGACGGCATCGCCGTTCGCCGTGTGCTATGCCCATTTCGGTCAAGGCCAACTCGCCCTCACCCGCGGCGACTTGGATCAAGCGCGCCGCGCCCACGAACAGGGACTCGAAATCGGTCTGCGGGCCGCTCCCCGGGAAGCGTTCATGGACCGGGTCGCACTCGTCCGGCTCTGCGCCCGGCAAGGAGATCTGCCGGCCGCACGCGAACACGCCAGACACCTCGAGGCGTCGTCCAAGAAGAGCAACGACCGCCCCGTCGGCGGCGCACTCACCCACGCCCAAGGAGTGATCGCCGAAGCCGAAGGCCGCCACCTCGAAGCCGTCACCAAACTGGTGTCCGCAGCAGACCAGTACGCTGGCCTCCCCATCCCCTCATGGGTCGCCCAGGTCGTGGACGATCTCACCGCGGTCACCGGCGTCGATGACGACGCCCGACAACAGCTGCGGGAAGCAGCCGCCGCGTTGCGGACCGCCAAAATGAAGCTTTCCGACGTGCTCGCGATCGTTCACGCGACGACAACACGGGTCTGACGCGACATCGTGCGACACCGAGAGCACCGGCTGGATCGCGATGGGAAGATCCACGACCGCGGCGGCCGGACTCGCAGCACGATCGCCATCGCCCTCCGCCGCCGAATACTCGGGGCGGTTCCGCTGGCGCAATACACTCAGCGGCAGGGCAAGACGGGACATCGCCCGAGTTCGCCAGCCCGAGGAACGGGACTTCCTGACCGAGCCGCCGACCGGCGTCGGGCTCGACGCAGAACAACGCACCGTCGGAGACCTACGGTCACCGCCGAGGACGGCGAACTGGTGACCTTCACGCCGCACCACTCCGATCATCGTCCGCTGCTGCTCGATCGACCAGGCGTATGACGAGACGTGTCGGAGACGGAAGAACCGGTGGGCGCCCGCCCGGCCGCATCGTCGGTCTCTGCGACAACCCAAAACCCGGCAACCAGCCCACAGCCCGCTCCGACGGCGACCGCACCGGTGCCGCGCGCGTCCTTTCGATCACGCTCGCCGAACGCCCCCGAGCGGGTATCCGCTAACAACGCCGATAATACCGTGGCGCCGCGCCCTCGAACGCCGGGTCGGCTCGCGTATTTGACCTTGATCGGGTCGTGGACCGATCGTGTTGTCAGTCCTCGTCGAAGCAAAGGCAGAAGGGGTGGCCGGCCGGGTCGAGAAGCACCCGCACGTTCGCCTGCGGCTGGTACCCGACGAGAGTCGCACCCAGGGTGAGCGCTTCGGACACCGCCGCGTCGAGGTCGGCGACTTGGAAGTCGAGATGCATCATTGGGCGCTGTTGGCCGTCCTCAGGCGGCCAGACCGGACGCCGGTAATCATTCGCCTGCTGGAACACGACGTAGACCGAATCTTGCGGGGCGACGAGGACGGTCGTTCCTGGCTCCTCGTGGCCGATGCCCCAGCCGAGCAGTTCGGCGTAGAAGGCCGCCAACGCGCCAGGGTCCGGCGCTTCGATCGCGGCCCCCCACCACATTCCGTCGGTGCGGGGGATCATGCCCACAGTGTCGCGCCAACCGCACCACGTCGGCGCCAGCTCAGCCCAGACTGCCCTGATGGAGGCCTCGATGACCTGCATCCGAGTAATCCGCCGATAACACCGACCGTAGGTATCCGGGACCGCCGGCTCGAGTCCGGTAGTGGTCAGTCGTCGCGATGGCTCACGATGTTGATGACGTTGCCACTCGGATCGCGGACGAAGAACCGTCGAACCCCCCACGGTTCCTGGGTAAGCGGGTGGACGATCTCGTAGCCACGACGCTGCGCCTCTGCGTAGGCGTCTTCGACGCCGTCTCCGACGTGGACCGAAAGCACCGAGTCCACCGGGCTCGTGGCGTCACGTGTCACCACCTGGACCGACGCGCGTCCGTCCTCGGTGCGGTAGCGGGCGACCCAGCCGAGGTTCATCTCCTCCACGCCGAGACCGAGGTAGTCGGCGTAGAAGCGGCGGGCAGCTTCGACGTCTGACACGCGCAGGTTGGCGGTGACTCCGGTGACTCGCACGCATCCGAATATCGCGCGTCCCAAGCGCGGGTGCGACCGCCCTCGATCGCCGGGGCTGGGGCGATACAGAACGCTGGTGCGCCTGTTCGGTTCGTATGGGTGAGGCGGTCGGCCTCGACCCTCTCACTCAGCGGCGCTGACGGCCGAGCTGGACGACGCCGTGGTGGCAGCCGCTCCCGAGCGCCGAGCACGCGCACTTCCAACTGAGCCGGGACAGCGTCCGTTTCTCGCGGCCGATCGGAAGTTCTGGCGTGCTCTGGTGGCTCAGTCCGGGTCTGGCGGAGGATCAAACAAGGCCAGTTCCGCAGCGTCGGGCTCCTGAAAACCTGAGGCCCACTCGACGAGATGGGTGAGGAGAATCGGCTCGCTGTCCCAGGGTGGCTCCAAGTTTCGGGTCTCGATGCGCCGCCAGAGTTCGTCGATCGGCGCGTTGAGGTAGTGCAGTTCGACGCCGACGCCAAGGCGGCGAGCCACGGTTCGCATCTCGTCCCGTTCGACCTGCGCCCATAGCCCGAAATCGAGGACGACGCTCACACCGAGGCTGAGAATTTCTTGGGCGATGCGCCACAGTTCGCGTTCGACCTTGTCATTTGTCGGCGTGTCCCATGGGCTCGCACCGAGGGCCCAGAGCCATTCATCCTTCGTGAGGCGCACGGCGCTTCGGTCCGCGGCGAGCTGCCTTGCGAGTGTGGTCTTACCCGCCGCGGGCAGCCCGCAGGTGAGAATCAATCGGGCTCCGCTCACAACGATCCACACTCGCACGCCACTCTCGCTAGCGCACGCACATTGCCCGCTCGGGAGCTGCGACGCCGACTCCCGGCACGACGACAGAGCCGCCCATATCGACGGGTAGTGAGCCGAGGCACCCGACCACAAGTCACGACCCGATCGGCCCCGACGAAGCGGTGCGACCGGTCCAAGAAGCGCGCTGGGGCGCACCGAACGCGCACCGGTGGGGTATCCGAGAAGGACGCCGAATATCCCGAGTCTTCGCGTCATCGAACGCCGGCCGGATGACACGGTTGAAGCTGCACTGACTGCCCGCGAGCCTCGGCACGCTGCCCTCGGTCAGGTGCGGCGGTACACGAAGGAGTTGGCGGCGGACCGACGGCGGTTCGATCGGTCTATGGACGCCGCCGGGGGTGCGCCGACCGCGCGCAACCGTAGCGAGGACGCTATGGGACGTGCGGGCCGCATCGTGCCTGCTGGGAGGCGAGGATGCGCACCCTGCCGGTGCCAAGGTTGATGCGCACGTCGGTCCACCGCTGGTTGTTGCGCTCGTTCGTCTCGAAGAACTCGTCGAGCGGATCGATCGTCGTACAGATCCGGTAAACGCCCGGCGCCAGGCCGGTGATGTCCATCCACTGATGGGCGTAGTCGGGCGGGTAGTCGTCGCCGTAGCCGACCGACAAGCCGGTGCGTACCCGCATCGACGTTCGGCCGCCACACGGGTCGGGCCAGTAGACACGCTGGTCAGGGGAGTGCGGTGGCGGGTTGGCGATCCTCGCCACGTCGATGAGGCAATAGCCGATCTTGCGCAGTCCGTAGACGCTGCCGCCGGGGACACCACGCTTGTACATCTGCACGACCGTGAACTGGCGGACGTGCCAGTGGTCGTGGTGGTCACCGGTGTCATAGATCATCACGGCCGGCGTGATCCGGTCGCGATGCCCGCCAGCGGAATCGTAGATGCGCTGCGTCACCCGCATCACGAGGTCTCCGCGGGCGATCCGTCGGCCACGAGCCTCGATCGGCCCGTCGCCGAGGTTCCAGCCGATCGTCCCGAAGCGCAGACGAACCCGCCCCCGCGCCGTCGTCTCGAGATCGATGCCGTAAAGCGGTGCCATGCGCAAGTCGGGAAGCAGATCGACGACACCGGATCGTCCCGCCGTGCCATCACCCTGAACGCCCACGACGAGCGCGGCCACGACCGCCACCCGAACCCACCCCCGACGCCGCAGGTGCATTGCGACCTCCCTCGACCTCTCGGAACGGCACGGTACACGTCGCAGCCGCATCGGAAGCTCGCCGTTGCTAGAGGGTCGTCACGGCGAACCGGCCATGCGCACGAGACCGGGGCGACGGTAGGAGCTGACCAGCTCGTCACCAACAGCGGAGACCACGCGCACGTTCCACCGGACGTCGGGTCCCGACGCACGTGTCGGTGCGTGAGGCGCTCCGCCGCTCCCGCGAGCGCGGTCGACTGCCCGATATGGAGTCGCTGATCGTGTCCGAATAATGCGCCGCACAACGCGGGGTCAGCGCGCCGATAACGCCGTCTCGGCGGCGTTAGCTGAGCCGCTGCTCGAGGTGCACAACGACGTCGTCGCCGTCGGTCTTGCCGATGGCCTTGCGGATCGCGGCAGCGATCGGCAGCTTGTGCGTGCCATCGCCGAGCGCCATGAATGAGCTGCGGAACGCAACGCCATCAACGGTGCCGGCCACCTTCACGAGGCCTCGGGTGCCGAACACGGTGGCTGAGTCGGGCATCTGCACGCATGTCCAGCTGTCGCCGTCGCGCACTCGACCCAACGTGGCGGTGAAGGTGATGTCGAGCGGCCCGATCGTGGACTTCGGCATGGCTACTCCTTGCTCGTGGCTGGGTCGACGGCGCCAATCTGATCACGGCCGTGTCGCACATCAGACGTCCGCCGGCCCACGAACTCATCGGATCGAGCCCGTCCGAATAGTCCAGGTTGCGCGAGGGACGAGGAACGTCCTCGATCGCCGGGAGTCGGGCGCTACAGAACGTCAGCCGTCGTCGTTCGGCTCGGTCTCGCGTCTCCGCCGGCCTGTGGAGAACGGCAGATCGGTGCGGTGGCCGGGCTCGTCTCGCCGATGCTGC
Source organism: Actinomycetota bacterium (assembly GCA_046723555.1). Lineage (GTDB taxonomy): Bacteria > Actinomycetota > Acidimicrobiia > Acidimicrobiales > Ilumatobacteraceae > JALZMG01. The sequence goes on from JBKOUV010000093.1 coordinate 22,156, forward strand.
TCGCAGTCGCGAACACTTTCAGCACACTAGGTGCCGTCGATTCGGTCCGAACTGTATCCGCATAGGGGACAGCGCGATCGCAGGAAGAAGCGGGCCGGCTTTCTCTCTCTCCCCCTCTCCCCGCTCGCTCGTCGCTGAGGTCGGTAATGGTGAGGTCGATGCCTTCGATGGTCGGCCCGACCGGAAGGTCGAGATGCTCGTTGATCCAAAGCCCCCGAGCGCAAAATCGAGATCAACCACAGGGCCGGATGCGACGCCTTGCACGTCCAACGTCCTTGCGCTCGGGCGAAATGACTGTTACGGTCGCCGCGACCTGTCGTCAATTCATGGAGGGAGTCCTGATGAGAGGCAATACGAGTCTTCTTGCCGTGAGCGCTGTCTTGGCGACGGCTGTGGCCACCGTTTCGACCGTCGCTGATGCGGCGCCGGTTATACCGGGGGGTGAGCCGGTGGAGTTGGACTTTCCGGCCGGTGAATTGTGCGCCTTCCCGGTCAAGCTAACGATCGTCAGCGGTCAGCAAGCCCACGACACCGGGCAGGGCGACATCATCGTTACCGGACCATTTACAGCGACCGTGACCAACATGACGACCGGTGCGACGCAGACGTACAATATTTCCGGTCCGACCTTCGTGGAGCAGGGCGAAGAAATTCCGACTGCTGTTACCGGACCGAACTTGATCCTGCAGCCCGCGTCGCGCAACGTCGGCCCCGCTTTTCTCATTCTCACGACCGGGCGCGTTACCTTCACCCCCGACTTCACCATTGCATCGCGGACGGGTGCCGTCACGGACGTTTGCGCCGCCCTAAGCTGACGCGATGCCGGATTGTCCGTGCTCAGCCGTAGGACACTCCGGAAGTCGAGCACGGCGGGATAATGGATACCTCGACCTTTAGCGGTCGGGACAAGGAGACCACTGCTCGCCAGCGACCGTTTGCGGCCATTCGCAAGCGCGACCGAATGCCCGATCCGGCGCCGGCACGGGTATCCGAAAATCGCGCCCGAATAAGCCGGACGGGCGTGTCCTCGATCGCC